>JACRBD010000144.1 GCA_016234625.1 Caulobacterales bacterium
AGGACCTCGAGTCCCTGCGCGCCGACCTGGCCGCCGCCCTGCCCGGCGAGCCGATCCGCATCCTGCCCATGGCCGGTGGCATCCTGCTGTCGGGCCGGGTCTCGACCACCTCGGTGGCCAACCGCGCCAAGGCCATCGCCGAACGCTACGCCCCGGCGGGGGTGACCAGCGACCTGACCGTCGAGGCCGCCCAACAGGTGATGCTGGAGGTGCGGATCATCGAGGCCAGCCGCTCGGCCCTGAAAGACTTCGGCGTCAACATCGATGTCGCCAACAACTCCGGCATCGTCTTTGGCTCGGGCACGGGCCTGGTCGGGGTCAACGCGCCCCAGGGCACGCTGACGGTCTCGACCAACGTCGGACCGACGACCATCGAGGCGACCCTGCGGGCCCTGGAAGAGAAGGGCGTCATCCGTACCCTGGCCCGTCCGAACCTGGCGGCCATCTCCGGCGAAGAAGCCACCTTCCTGGCCGGCGGCGAGTTCCCCTACCCGGTGCCCACCGGCCAGGGCGACATCACCATCGAGTTCAAGCCGTTCGGCGTGACCCTGAAATTCACCCCGGTGGTCCAGGACGGCGGGCTGATCCGCCTGAAGGTCGCTCCCGAGGTCAGCCAGCTGGACACCCGCCAGAGCCTGCGCCTGTCCGGCGTCGAGGTGCCCAGCCTGCTGGTCCGGCGCACGGCCACGACCATCGAGCTGAAGAACGGCGAGACCTTCGCCATCGCCGGCCTGTTCCAGCAGGACTACGCCAACACGGTCAACCAGATCCCCTGGGCCGGCGACATCCCGGTGCTGGGCGCGCTGTTCCGCTCGTCCCGCTGGCGCAAGCAGGAGACCGAGCTGCTGATCCTGGTCACGCCGCGTCTGGTCACAGCGTCGGAAAGCCGTGCCCTGTCACCCGACCCCTTCGCCGGATCGATCGAGCCAAACGCCATCGACCTGATCCTGAACGGCCTGGCCATCGACCGCCCGATGGTCCCGGCCGGCCCGTCCTATCCCGCGCCCGCGCCGGCTGGTTCCTGAGGTGTCGTGATGAGTTTCGCTGGACGACGTGTGCTGATCATCGGGCCGGGGCTGGTGGACCTGACCGCCCAGGCCATGGCGGGGGCGGTCATCGACACCGCCATCGCCGAGACCTTCCACGGGCGGTGGATGCACGGTGACGCGCCGGAGCTGGTGCTGATCGATTCCGCCGGCGCCTCGGCCGAGGCCATCGGCGCGGCCATCGTCACCCTGGGGAGGGCGCCCGCGCCGCCGCCGACCCTGCTGGTCGGCGCCCAGCTGCCCACGGCCCTGGTGCGGGCGCTGATGCGCCTGCCCCGCTCGGACGTCCTCGAGGCGCCCTTCTCGGCCCAGGATCTGGCCGAGGCCGCCGCGCCGCTGATGTCGCCGCATGTGACGCCGACCCACAACGCCCCGTCGCGCTGCTGGACCGTTATGGGCGCGGTCGGCGGGTCCGGCGCCACGACCCTGGCCATCGAGACCGCCTGCGCCCTGGCCGAGCGGCTGCCCGGCCCTCGCCGGGTCTGTCTGATCGATCTGAACATCGCCGACGGCGCCGCGGCCGCCTATCTGGGCGCCCCGGCGAACATGCTGCTGTCGCGCGCCTCGCAGGCGCCCGAGCGGATCGACGCCCAGTTGCTCGACGCCTTCGTCTCCCAGGCGCCGGGCGGCGTGGACCTGCTGGCCTCGGCCCGCGACTGCCACGCCTTCGACACCACCTCGTCCGAGGCGGTGCTGCGCATCCTCGAGGTCGCCTGCCAGGTCTATGACGCCGTGGTGGTCGACGCGCCGCGGCATCGCCGGTCCTGGACGCTGGACGTGCTGTCCGGTTCCGACGAACTGCTGGTGGTCTCTGAACTGACCGTGCCGGCGCTGCTGGCCGCCCGCTCCCTGGCGGCCGAGATCGAGGCCGAGTTGCCCGACGGTCCGCCGCCGCGCATCGTGCTCAACCGTCTGGCCAAGCGGGTGTTCGGCCCGGCCCCCTCGATGGTCGAGGCGGAGAAGGCGCTGGGCCGGCGCGCGGTGGGTGGGATCACCTCCGACTGGGAGGCCGCCGCCGCCTCGGCGAACCTGGGCGGTCCGATCGCCCAGCACCGGCCCAAGTCGCGCATCGTCAAGGATGTCGGCGACCTGGTCGACAGGCTGCTGGCCTCGCCGGCCGTGCGCGGCCAGGACGCGAGGGTCGCATGAGCCGGTTTTCCCTACGCCGGGCGGTCAAGCCCGAGCCCGCCCCCGAGACCGAAGCCGCACCGGCCGTCGTCTTGGTCGAGGCGGCCCCGCCTGCCCCGACATCGCACTCCGATGAGCAGCTGGACATGCGCCTGCGCCTGCATGCGCGGCTGATCGAGGAGATCGACCTGTCCAAGCTGGGCGAACTGGACGAGGGCGAGATGCGCCGTCAGGTGCGTCGGCTGGTCGGCGACTTCGCCCGCGACAGCCGCCTGGCCCTCAACACCGCCGAACTCGACCAGATGGGCGAGGAGGTGTTCGACGAGATGGTCGGCCTGGGGCCGATCGAGCCGCTGCTGAAGGACGAGTCGATCAACGACATCCTGATCAACGGGCCGTTTCAGGTCTACGTCGAGCGGCGCGGCGAGCTGGAGCTGACCCCGATCCGTTTCCGCGACAACGACCACCTGCTGCGTATCGTCAACCGGATCGTCGCGGCCGTCGGCCGGCGGATCGACGAGTCCAGTCCGATGGTCGACGCCCGCCTCGCCGACGGCAGCCGGGTCAACGCCGCCATCCCGCCGATCGCCATCGACGGGGCCTGCGTCTCGATCCGCAAGTTCTCCAAGAAGCCGCTCAGCTTCGAGCGGCTGGTGGCGGTGGGGGCCATGCCCGCCTGCGTCGCCGAATTCCTGCACGGGGCGGTGCGGGCGCGGGTTTCGACGGTCATTTCCGGCGGCACCGGCTCGGGCAAAACCACCCTGCTCAACGCCTGTTCGGCCGCCATCAGCCACGGCGAGCGTCTGATCACCATCGAGGACGCCGCCGAGCTGCAGCTGCAGCAGCCGCATGTGGTGCGCATGGAAACCCGCCCGCCGAACATCGAGGGCAAGGGCGAGATTCGCCAGCGCGAGCTGGTCAAGAACGCCCTGCGCATGCGTCCCGACCGGGTCATCCTGGGGGAAGTCCGGGGCGAGGAAGCCTTCGACATGCTTCAGGCGGTACAAAAAGGCCACGAGGGCTCGATGGCCACCATCCACTCCAACTCCGCTCGCGAGGCCATCACTCGCCTGGAGCAGATGGTCGCCATGGGCGGCATGACGCTGAGCGCCGAAGCCGTGCGCGGCCAGATCGCCGCCGCCGTGGGCATGGTGGTGCAGGTGATGCGCCTGTCGGACGGCAAGCGGAAGGTGATGAGCGTCACCGAGATCACCGGCATGGAGGGCAATGTCGTGCAGATGCAGGACATCTTCGTCTTCAACCGCACCCGCACCGACCCGGACGGCACAGTGCACGGCGAGTTCCGCGCCACCGGCCTGCGCCCCAAATGCCTCGACGAGATGATCCGCAAGGGCATCCCCTACGACACCGCCAACTTCGATCCGCAGAGGGCGCTATGATGGGCAGCGTGCGTGGTTCGACACGCCGGCTGCGCCGGCTGCTCACCATGACGCGCAGGGGAAACGCGCCAACCCTGTTCGTCATCCTGAGCAGGCCCGCAGGGCCGTGTCGAAGGACGCACAACGACGGGAGCGTTCTCTGATGCCCGACATCGATCCCCGCATCGTGTTCATGATCCTGATCGGCGCGGCGGTGTTCGCCGCGGCGCAGGCGGTCTGGGGGCTGGTCCGGGTGGCGGGGACCAAGCGCAAGGTCAACAAGCGCCTGCACCTGGCCCAGAGCGTCACCAACCTGGCCGACCTGGTGGTCGAGCTGCGCAAGCAGCGGGGCATGGACAAGGACGGCAACAGCCGGATCCTGGTGCGCTGGTTCTCCGACCTGGTGATCCGTTCGGGCGTCAGCTACCAGCCGCGCACCTGGGCGCTCTACGCCGCAGCCCTGGCCATCGGCTCGTATCTGGCCATCTTCCTGTGGACCAAAAACCCGCTGCTCGGCCTCGCCGCCGCGCCGGTGTTCGCCCTCGGCCTGCCGATCCTGTGGCTGAAGATCAAGGCCGGCGCCCGGGCCAAGGCGGTCGGGTTGCAGCTGCCCAACGCCCTGGAAATCATCGTTCGCAGCCTCGAGGCCGGCCACCCGGTGCCCACCGCCGTGGGCCTGGTCGGCCGGGAGATGCCCGATCCCCTCGGCAGCGAGTTCGGCATGGCCGGGGACGAGATCGCCTATGGCGCCACCCTGGAGCAGGCCGTCGGCCGGATCGCCGACCGTTGCCGCCATCCGGACGTCGACCTGTTCGCCGCCACCCTCCGCCTGCAGGAGCGCTCCGGCGGCAACCTGACCGGTCTGCTCAAGATGAACGCCAAGGCGGTCCGCGAACGGCACAAGATGCGGCTGAAGATCAAGGCCGCCTCCGGCGAGGGCCGGGCCTCGGCGATCATCCTGACCTCGGCCCCGTTCGCGGTGTTCGCCATCCTGCAGGTGGCCAGCCCGCACTTCTACGGCGACGTGATCCATGAGCGGACCATCCAGATGGGCCTGGCGGCGCTGGGCGGCTGGATGTTCATCGGCAACATGGTCATGCGCAAGATGATCGACATGAGGATCTGAGCCGATGGACCCGCTTCAGCTCCAGGCCCTGCTGACCTGGTTCGCCGTGGCCCTGATCGGCCTTGGCGTCGGCGGCGCGGCCGTGATCGGCCTGCGCGAGGCGCGCACCGGCGTCCGGCGCCGCGCCCGGCTGTCCGGCCATACGGTGATCGAGTCCGGCGGCGGCGGCGCGTCCGCGGCCCTGTCCGGCGTGGTGAGCGGCGTCAAGCGGCTGGGCGACCGCATGGCCATCCAGGACCCGGCCCAGCTGTCGACCATCCGCGCCCGGATGATCCAGGCCGGCTGGTTCAGCCGCGAGGCGGTGGCCGTATACCTCGGCGCCAAGGCCGTGGCCCTGCTGCTGGCCACCATCGCCACCATCCTGACCGTGCCCTGGGCGATCAGCGGCGGCGGCGGCATGGGGGCGATCCTGGTGGCCGCCCTGTTCGCCGGCGCCGCGATTCTCGGCCCCGACCAGGTGGTCAAGATGCGCCGGCGCAAGCTGGAGCTGGAAAACATGGACGGCTTCCCCGACCTGCTCGACCTGCTGGTCGCGTCGGTCGAAGCGGGCCTGTCGCTGGACGCCGCCGTCAGCCGGGTCGGCGAGGAACTGAGCCGTCGCTACGTGCACCTGGGCGAACACCTGCGCTTCCTGACCCTGGAGCTGCGCGCTGGCCGCTCGCGCAAGGAGGCCTGGTCGAGCTTCGCCGAACGGCTGGCGATCGACGACGCCCGGGCGCTCGCCACCATGCTGCGTCAGTCGGAGGAGATGGGCACAAGTCTCGGCGACACCCTGACCGTCTTCTCCGAGGACATGCGCGCCAAGCGCATGCTCCGCGCCGAAGAAAAGGCAATGAGCCTGCCGGCCAAGCTGATGGTGCCGCTGATCCTGTTCATCTTCCCCTGCCTGATGGGGGTTCTGATCCTGCCGGCGGCCTATCGCATCAGCCAGACGCTGATGAAGAGCGGCGGGCTGGGGTAAGGCTTGAAACCGCGAAAGCCCGCCATTGATCGCTTGGCGGAGCATGATTTCGGGGGCCGGTTGAAGTCAAGGACAGCCCTCCGGGCTGCCGCTCCGCGGCGGGCGAAGCCCGTCCTTGAGTTCAACCGGTCCCCGAAAGACCATTCCATCAAGCGCTCGATGGGGCGCTGTGACCCGAGCTAATGCGCCACCACCGGCACGCCGCCGCGCCAGGAGCGGTGCAGGAGGCCGCCGCCGAGCCAGTAGCTGAGTTCGGCGGGGCGATCGATGGACCAGACGGCGAGGTCGGCGGCCTTGCCGGCCTCCAGGGTTCCGGTCTCGGCGGCGAGGCCCAGCGCCTGGGCCGCCACGCGGGTCGCGCCCGCCAGGGCCTCCTCCGGAGTCAGACGAAACTGGCTGCAGGCCAGGTTCATCGCCGCCCGCAGGGACAGCATCGGCGAGGTGCCGGGGTTGCAGTCGCTGGCCACGGCCATGGGAACGCCGGCCGCGCGCAGGGCGGCCACGGGGGGCTTTCTCGTCTCGGCCAGGGCCACGAAGGCGCCCGGCAGCAGGACGGCGACCGTACCGGCCTTCGCCATGGCCTCGACGCCGGCCTGGGAGGTGAATTCCAGATGGTCCGCCGACAGGGCGCCGTAACTGGCCGCCAGCGCCGCTCCGCCGCCGTCGGCGAGCTGGTCGGCGTGCAGGCGCACCGGCAGACCGAGCGCCCTCGCCTTGTCGAACAACCGCGAGACCTCGGCCGTGGTGAAGGCGATGTGCTCCAGATAGGCGTCGACGATGTCCACCAGGCCCGCCGCGTGCGCCGCCGGCAGGGCCTCGTCGATGATCATGGCGACATAGGCGTCGCGGTCCTGATCCTTCGGCACGGCGTGTAGCCCGAGGAAGCTGGTGACCACCCGCGCGTCGCCGTCGAGATAGCGGGCGGCGCGGAGCATCTTCAGCTCGGTCTCCAGGTCCAGGCCGTAGCCGGACTTGATCTCGATGGTCGTCACCCCTTCGGCGACGAAGGCCGCCAGGCGCTTGCGGGCCGCCTTGATCAACCCGGCCTCGGTCGCCGCCCGCGTGGCCGCCACCGACGAGCGGATGCCGCCGCCGGCCAGGGCGATCTCCTCGTAGGTGGCGCCGTTCAGCCGCGCCTCGAACTCGCCGATGCGGTCGCCGCCGAACACCAGATGGGTGTGGCAGTCGATCAGGCCGGGCGTGATCCAGCGGCCGTCGAGCTTGACCGTGCTGACCGCCTGGAACTCCGGCGCGTCCTCCTTGGGACCGATCCAGCTGATTCGCCCGTCGCTGACCGCGATGACCGCGTTTTCGATCGCGCCGTAGGGCTCCCCGCCCGCCGTCATGGCGGCGGCGCGGCAGTCGGTGAGGAGAAGGTCGATCCGCTGCATGACCCTGTCTTGCCACCGGTGGGGGTTCGTGGATAGTCTGCGGTTGTCTAGACAGGATTAGACAAGTGACCCGAACCCTTCATCTCGACCTGGCGCGGCTGCCCGACGGCTGGGCGCGCGACGTGCGGCTCACCGTCGAAGGCGGGGTGATCTCCGGCCTGACCGTCGGCGCCGAGGCGGCCGGTGAGCGGCTGAAGGGCGCGGTGGTCCCGGCCATCACCAACCTGCACAGCCACGCCTTCCAGCGGGCCATGGCGGGCCTGGCCGAGCGGGCCAGGGCCGGGGTCGAGGACTTCTGGGCCTGGCGCGAGGCGATGTACCGCTTCCTCGACCGGCTGACCCCGCCCCAGATGGAGGCCATCGCCGCCATGCTCTACGCCGAACTGGCCGAGGGCGGCTATGGCGGCATCGTCGAGTTCCACTATCTGCACAATGACCCGGACGGCGCGGCCTATGCGGACCCGGCTGAGACCGCCCATGCCCACCGCCGGGCCGCCGCGACCGCTGGCTTCGGCCTGACGCTGGCGCCCGTGCTCTACAGCCATGCCAGCTTCGGCGGCCTGCCGCCGAAACATGGGCAGCGGCGGTTCATCAAGACCACCGACCAGTTCCTGAAGCTGCTGGAGGCCAGCGGGGCGGAGGCCATGGCCTTCCACAGCCTGCGGGCCGTGACGCCGGAGCAGATCCGCGACGTGCTGGCCGCCGTCGATCCGGCGATGCCGGTCCATATCCACGCCGCCGAACAGACCGGCGAGGTCGACGACTGCCTCGCCTGGTCCGGCGCCCGGCCGGTGGAGTGGCTGCTGGCCAACGCGCCGATCAGCGACCGCTGGACCCTGGTCCACGCCACGCACATGGCCGACGCCGAGGCCGCCGGCCTGGCCCGCGCCGGCGCGACCGTGGCCCTCTGTCCGTCGACGGAGGGCAACCTCGGCGACGGCTTCTTCAACGCCGACGCCTTCCTTGGGGCCGGCGGGACCTTCGGCATCGGCTCGGACAGCCATGTGACCACCAGCGTGGCCGAGGAGCTGCGCTGGTTCGAGTACGGCCGCCGGCTGCGGGCGCGCAAGCGGACGATGAGCGGCGGGACCGGCGAGCATGTCGGCGCGGGCCTGTGGCTCGGCGCCGCCCGCGCCGGGAGCCGACCCACCGGCCGCCGCACCGGCGAGATCGCCGTCGGCGCCCGCTGCGACCTGGTGGTGCTGGACAAGGACCACCCGACCCTCAGCGGCCGCGACGGCGACCTGATCCTCGACAGCCTGGTGTTCGCGGGCTCGGGGGCCATCGATCAGGTCTGGTCGGGCGGCGAACGCATCGTCGAGGGCGGCCGCCATGTGGCGCGTGAGGCCATCGCCGCCGCCTACCGCAAGGCCGTGGCGGAGCTGGCCGCATGACCACCGCCGCCCGCGCCGTCTACCAGACCGTCAAGCGCCATGTGCTGGGTGAGATCCGCACCGGCCGCTGGCGGGCCGGCGACCGGATATCGTCCGAACACGCCCTGGTCCGCGAGCTTGGCGTCGCCCGCATGACCGTGCGGCGGGCGCTGGACGAGCTGACCCGCGAGGGCCTGATCGTCCGCCGGGCCGGGGTCGGGGCCTTTGTCGCAGGAGAACCCCTGGCCGAGAGCCATCCGCTGGAAATCCGCGACATCGCCGCCGAGGTCGCCGCCCGCGGCCATGTCTGGCGCGCCGAGGTGGTGGCCCTGGAGGCCGTCACCGCCGCCGCGGAGCTCGCCCGCCGGTTCGAAATTGCCGTGGGCGCGCCGCTCTACCGCTCGGAGATCCTGCACTGGGAGGGCGAGACGCCAATCCAGCTGGAGCAGCGCTGGGTCTCGCCGGACATCGCCCCCGACTACCTGGCGCAGAACTTCACCGCCGGCACCCCCGGCGCGCACCTGCTGGCCACCGCCCCGATCGAGGCCGGCGAGCAGATCGTCCGCGCCGAGGCCGCCGATCCGCGCACGGCGGGCCTGCTGCGCCTGACCGAAGGCGCGCCGGTCCTGACCGTCGCCCGCCGCACCTGGAGCCGGGGGCGCGTCGCCTCCGCCGCCCGCCTGATCCACCCCGGCCACGCCTTTCAGCTGGCCGGACGCTTTGGAGACCGCCCATGACCGCCAGCAACAGCCGCATCGTCCGTGCCCCGCGGGGAACCGAGATTACCTGCAGGTCCTGGCTGACGGAAGCGGCGCTCCGCATGCTGATGAACAACCTCGACCCGGACGTGGCCGAGCGGCCCGAGGACCTGGTGGTCTACGGCGGCATCGGCAAGGCGGCGCGCGACTGGGCCAGCTTCGACGCCATCGTGGCGACGCTTCGGCGGCTGGAAGACGACCAGACCCTGCTGGTCCAGTCGGGCAAGCCGGTCGGCGTATTCCGCACCCATGCCGACGCCCCCCGGGTGTTGATCGCCAACTCTAACCTGGTGCCCAAATGGGCCACCTGGGAGCATTTCCACGAGCTCGATCGCAAGGGGCTGATGATGTACGGCCAGATGACGGCCGGCTCGTGGATCTACATCGGCAGCCAGGGCATCGTTCAGGGCACCTACGAGACCTTCGTCGAGATCGGCCGCCAGCATTTCGGCGGCGACCTGACCGGCAAGTGGATCCTCACGGGAGGCCTGGGGGGCATGGGCGGCGCCCAGCCGCTGGCGGCGACCATGGCCGGCGCCTCGATGCTGGCCGTGGAATGCCAGCGCCGCTGCATCGAGCGGCGGCTGGAGACCCGCTATCTCGACGAGGCGACGGAAGATCTCGACGACGCCCTGGCGCGTATCGAGAGGGCGACGAAGGAGGGCCGCGCCGTCTCCGTCGGCCTGCTGGGCAACGCGGCGGATGTGTTCCCCGAGCTGGTCCGGCGCGGGGTGCGGCCGGACGTGGTCACCGACCAGACCAGCGCCCATGACACCTTCAACGGCTATCTGCCCAGGGGCTGGACCGTCGAGCGTTGGGAACAGGCGCGGACCGCCGATCCGGCCTCGGTGGACCGGGCGGCGCGGGCGTCGATCGTGCCCCACGTGCAGGCCATGCTCGACTTCCACGCCATGGGCGTGCCGACGCTCGACTATGGCAACAACATCCGCCAGGTGGCCAGGGACGAAGGGTTGGAGCATGCCTTCGACTTTCCCGGCTTCGTGCCCGCCTACATCCGTCCGCTGTTCTGCCGCGGCGTCGGCCCGTTCCGCTGGGCCGCCCTGTCGGGCGATCCGGAGGACATCTTCAAAACCGACGCGGCGATGAAACGTCTGTTCCCGGACAATGTGCATCTGCACCGCTGGCTCGACATGGCGAAGGAACGGATCGCCTTCCAGGGGCTGCCGGCGCGGATCTGCTGGATCGGCTTGGGCGACCGGCACCGGGCCGGGCTGATGTTCAACGAAATGGTCGCCAGCGGCGAGCTGAAGGCTCCGATCGTCATCGGCCGCGATCACCTGGACAGCGGCTCGGTGGCCAGCCCCAACCGCGAGACGGAATCGATGATCGACGGTTCGGACGCGGTCAGCGACTGGCCGCTGCTCAACGCCCTGCTCAATACGGCGGGCGGGGCGACCTGGGTGTCGCTGCACCACGGCGGCGGGGTCGGCATGGGTTACAGCCAGCACGCCGGGGTGGTGATCGTCGCCGACGGCACGCCGGAAGCGGCCAAACGGCTGGAACGGGTGCTGTGGAATGACCCTGGCACGGGGGTGATGCGCCACGCCGACGCCGGCTACGACATCGCCATCGACTGCGCCCGCGAACAGGGCCTGGACCTGCCCTCGCTGGAGGCGGGGCGATGATCCCGGCCATCGTCTTCGGCGAATCGGAGATTGACCTGGCCACCGTCCAGCGTGCGATGGCCGGCCCGATCCACTCCGCCCTCAATGACAGGGCGCGACAGCGGATCGCCCGGTCGGCGGCGGCCATCGACGCCATCCTCGCCGACGGCCGGACGGTCTATGGCG
The DNA here is from genome assembly GCA_016234625.1 of Caulobacterales bacterium. GTDB lineage: Bacteria > Pseudomonadota > Alphaproteobacteria > Caulobacterales > Caulobacteraceae > Caulobacter. The sequence continues at coordinate 10,974 of JACRBD010000144.1, forward strand.
TCAACACCGGCTTCGGCTTGCTGGCCAAGAAGACCATCGCGCCGGACCATCTGACCGAATTGCAGCGCAACCTGATCCTGTCGCACTGCTGCGGCGTCGGCGCGCCGCTGCCGGACGATGTGGTGCGCCTGATCCTGCTGCTGAAGATCGCCGGCCTGGCGCGCGGTTTCTCCGGCGTGCGGCCCGAGCTGATCGCCATGCTGCAACGGCTGCTGGCGGCCGACGTCCTGCCGGTGATCCCGGAAAAGGGTTCGGTCGGCGCCTCGGGCGACCTGGCCCCGCTGGCCCACCTGGCCTCGCCCCTGATCGGGGTCGGCGAGCTGAAGGTCGCCGGCAAGGTCGTTCCGGCGACGGAGGGTCTCAGGGCCGCGGGCCTCGAGCCTATCGTCCTGCGGGCCAAGGAGGGCCTGGCGCTGATCAACGGCACCCAGGTCTCGACGGCCCTGGCGCTCAAAGGGCTGGTGCTGGGCCGGCGCGTCTTCGAGGCGGCGCTGGTGGCCGGCGCTCTCAGCGTGGATGCCCTCGCCGGTAGCGACGTCCCCTTCGATCCGCGCATCCACGCCGCCCGGGGTCAGCCCGGCCAGATCTCGGTCGCCGCCGCGCTGCGCGGCCTGCTGGCCGGGAGCGCCATTCGCGCCAGCCACGCCGATTGCGACCGGGTGCAGGACCCCTACAGCCTGCGCTGCCAGCCCCAGGTGATGGGTGCGGTGCTCGACCTGCTGGACAACGCGCAGCGCACCCTGCTGATCGAAGCCGGGGCGGTGACCGACAACCCGCTGGTCTTCGCCGACACGGGCGAGGCGCTCTCCGGCGGCAATTTCCACGCCGAGCCGGTGGCCTTCGCGGCAGACACCCTGGCGCTTGCCCTGGCGGAGATCGGCTCGCTCAGCGAGCGGAGGACCGCCCTGCTGGTCGACCCCAACATGAGCGGCCTGCCCGCCTTCCTGGTGGCCGAGAGCGGGGTCAATTCCGGCTTCATGATCGCCCAGGTCACCGCCGCCGCCCTGGTCAGCGAGAACAAGGGCCTTTCCCACCCCTCCAGCACCGACAGCCTGCCGACCAGCGCCAACCAGGAAGACCATGTCTCCATGGCCACCTATGCGGCGCGGCGGCTGACCCAGATGGCCGAGAACGCCGCCGCCGTGGTCGCCATCGAGCTGCTGTCGGCCGCCCAGGGCGTCGAGTTCCGCCGGCCGCTGCGCTCCTCGGACACGCTGGAGCGGGCGCACGCCCTGATCCGCACCGTCGCCGCCCCCTGGGACCGCGACCGCTACTTCGCTCCGGACATCACCGGCGTCGCGGCGCTTGTGCTGGACGGGGCGTTCGATGGATTGGTGGAGCCATGACGATGTGCGTGGTTCGTGGTTCGCCACGCGGGCTTCGCCCGCTGCTCACCATGACGTCCATAATGCACGTCATCCTGAGCAGGCCGCGCAGCGGCCGTGTCGAAGGACGAAGGACGCACCCATGACCGCCCCCTTCGTCACCGAGCGCGCCAGTCCACTGGTCATCAGCTTCCCCCACGTGGGAACCAACATCCCCGAGGCCATCGCCACGCGGATGACCGCCGACGCCCTGCGCCTCGACGACACCGATTTCGAGCAACCGGCCCTCTATGACTTCGCCGAGGCGCTGGGCGCGACCACCGTCACTGCCCGCTGGTCGCGGCTGGTCATCGACGTCAACCGCCCGCCGGACAACAAGCCGCTCTACCCGGGCCAGTGGGGCGCGGGCCTGGTCCCAACCGAGACCTTCGCCGGCGAGGCGGTCTATCGCGACGCCCCGCCCGCCGAGGCCGAGATCGTCGACCGGCGCGAGCGCTACTGGCGGCCCTATCACGAGGCCCTGGCCCTGGCGGTCGCCCGCGCGATCGACCGGCACGGTCACGCCCTGCTGTGGGACGCCCATTCGATCAGCGCGGTCGTGCCGCGTTTGTTCGAGGGAACCCTGCCAGACATGAACATGGGCACGGCGGCCGGCGAGGCCTGTGACACGGCGATCAGCGCCGCCGCCTTCGCCGTCTGCGAGGCCGGACCGTTCAGCGCCGTGCTCAACGGCCGCTTCAAGGGCGGCTATATCACCCGCTGCTACGGCCAGCCGGCGCGAGGCATCCACGCCATCCAGATGGAGCTGGCCAAGACCACCCACCTGGGCGCCGACAACCGGGTGGACGAAACCCGCGCGGCGACCCTGCGGCCGGTGTTGCGGGCGGCCATTGAGGCGGCGCTGGCGGCCCTGGCGGCGCTGCGCTGACCGGCGGCGTTTGACCCTTGTCAAGGCGGGCTCGCGGCCAATCCGCTACCTATGGGCGAAGGTGGAGATTTGCCCGTGGCAGCAAAGCCGGCAGAGCAGACGCGCGCCCGACCGGGCCTTCTTCGCTACCTCGGCATCGGCGTGGCGACGGCCGAACTGGCCTTCCTCGTCGTCTGGCTGGGCCTGATCTTGGGCCTGCTGGATGGTTTCGCGCCCTACCTCTGGTCGCTCAGCCCGATTCTGCTGGACTCCCTGCCCGCCCTGTTCACCGGCATGAGCGCGGCCGCGGTTCTCGGCGCGGCGGCCGGTCTGGTCGCGGCGGCCGTTCACGATCTGCTCCGCCGGTCCGCCGCCAAGCGGGCGAAGCAGCAGTCCCGCTAGGCTTTCGCCAGGTCGCTCGTGGTCCGGAAGTAGAGCAGGTAGGCCAGCAGACCGATCACGTTCCAGACCACGAACACGATCATGGTGAAGGTGCTCAGCCCCGCGAACAGATAGGCGCAGCCGAGCACCGCGAACGGACCGACCAGCCACCACAGCGGCGTCTTGAACCGGCGCGGCCGGGCCGGCTGCTGGACGCGCAGCAGCATCATGGCGATGGCCGTGGCGATGAAGGCCGCCAGGGTCCCGGCGTTGGCCACCGAGACGATGGTGCCCAGCGGCAGGGCTCCGCCCAGCACCGCCGCGATCAGACCGGTGAACAGGGTCACGGCCACCGGCGTGCCCAGACGGCTGTGCACCTTCGCCAGGCCGCGTGGCAGCAGGCCGTCGCGGGCCATGGCGAAGAACACCCGGGTCTGGCCGTACATGAACACCATGATCACCGTCGGCATGGCGACGATGGCGGCCAGGCCGATCAGCCAGGCGGCCTTCGGATGGCCCAGCTCGCGGATGATATAGGCCAGCGGCTCGGGGCTGCCGGCGAACCGGGCCGGGGCCATGGCGCCGATCGCCGAGGCGGCCACGGCCATGTAGATCAGGGTGCAGAGCAGCATCGAGCCGACGATGCCGATGGTCAGGTCACGCGCGGGATTCCTGGTCTCCTCCGAGGCGGTGGAGATGGCGTCGAAGCCGTAGAAGGCGAAGAAGATGATTGAGGCGGCGCCCATCACCCCCATCTTCACGCCGTCGACCTCATGGGCCCAGAAGCCCTGCGGCATGAAGGGGGTGAAGTGGCTGGCGTCGAAGGCCGGCAGGGCCAGGACGATGAAGCCGGCCAGGGCGACCAGCTTGACGATTACCAGCACGAAGTTGACCCGGGCGCTCTCGCGGGTGCCGAGCGCCAGCAGGCCGGCGACCAGCAGGGCGATGACCACCGCCGGCAGGTTGACCCAGCCACCGGCCTCAGGACCCTTGAGCAGCATCTGCGGCGCGTCCGGCCACCAGCCGAGGATCAGGCCCGAGGCATAGCCGGCCCAGCCGACCGACACGGCGGCGCAGACCACGGTGTATTCGAGGATCAGGCTCCAGCCGACGATCCAGGCCACCGTCTCGCCCATCACCGCGTAGCTGTAGGTGTAGGCGCTGCCCGCGCGGGGCATCAGGGTGGCCATCTCGGCGTAGCAGAGGGCGGCGGCGGCGCAGACGGCCCCGGCGATCAGGAAGCTGAGCATCGCGCCCGGCCCGGCCATCCCGGCCGCCTGACCGGTCAGGGTGTAGATGCCGGTGCCGACGATGGCCCCGACGCCGAGCGCCACCAGGTGCGGCCAGCCGAGCGTGGCTTTCAGGCCGCCCTTGCCTTCCACGTGACCGATTTCACGATCGATGGCGATGCGCCGCGTCAGAAAGCTCATGAGCCCCTCCCCCCGAACAAGACGAAGGGACCATGGCCCGCTCCGGGCCGGTTCGCCAAGCCCCGGCTTGCGGGCGGCGGCGCGGGGCGCCAGCTTGGCGCTCGCCGATGAGGGAATGAGTCCGATGTTGCGTGGAACGATAATGATGGCGGCAGTGGTCGCGACGCTTGGGCTGTCCGGCGCGCAGGCCCAGGATCCGGAGAGCATCGTCGTCGAGGGCCGCAAGCTTCCACCGGTCAGCACCAGCTTCACGCCGGGAGAGACGACGGATCTGCTGGCTGTGGAGATCCCCACCCACCCGTCGCGATCGCCGCTGGACGCCCTGGTCAGCGACTACGAGGCCTGGAACGCCGGACAGGACCCGATCTCCGCCGGGGCCAACGGCGACGCCGAGGCGCGCGGCCGGCTGCCGGACTTCTCCCTGGGCGCCGACCAGAAGCGCAAGGTGGCCCTGGTCGCCTTCCAGGCCCGGCTCAAGGCCATTCCCGCCGAGGGCCTGTCCGCCGGGGACGCGCTGAACCGCGCCTTCCTCGAGCGGCTGATCAGCAACCAGATCGCGGGCGTTGATTTCGACACCGGCAGGCTGGCCTTTTCGAGCGACAACTCGCTGGATTCCTACTTCGGCTACCTGGCGGTCAGCTCGCCGATGTCCACGCGGGCCGACGCGGAGAACTGGCTCAGGCGCCTGGCGGGGGCCGGGACCTACTACGACGACCAGATCGCCAACGCCCGTCGGGGCGTGAAAACCGGCTGGGTTCAGCCGCGCCCGATCGCTGATATCGCCCTGACCCAGGCCCGCAAGGCCGCGGCCGCGCCGGCGGAGGACGACCAGGCGGTAAGGGTGCTGGACCGGTTGCCCGCCTCGATCCCGGTGGCCGACCGGGCCGCGCTTCGGGCCCGGGCGATCGCGCTGGTGAGTACGGTCCTGCGGCCGGCCCAGAAGCGGTACGAGACCTTCATGGAGAAGGAGTATGTGGCGGCCAGCCGCAAGACCCTGGGCGCGGCCAGCATGCCGGGCGGCCGCGACTACTATGCCTGGCTGGCCCGCCGCTACACGACCACCAGCCTGACCCCCGACGAGATTCATGAGATCGGCCTGACCGAAGTCGCCCGCATCCGCGCCGAGATGGACACGGTGCGCGCCGAGGCCGGCTTCGAGGGCACGCACGAGGAATTCCTGCACTTCCTGCGCACCGACCCGCGGTTCTATGTCACCACCCGCGAGCAGCTGCTGGAGAAGGCCAGCGAGATCGCCAAGCGGATCGACGACCAGCTGCCGCGCTTCTTCGCCACCCTGCCGCGCCTGACCTATGGCGTGCGCGAGGTGCCCCGCGAGATCGAGGTCGGCTACACCACCGGCCGCTATTTCACCGGCAGCCCCGCGACCGGCGTCGCCGGCGGCTACATGGTCAACACCTCGGCCCTGGACCAGCGCGGCCTCTACGAACTGCCCGCCCTGACATTGCACGAGGCCGTCCCAGGCCACCACCTGCAGATCGCCCTGGGCCAGGAGCTGGAGGGCGTGCCCGCCTTCCGCCGCGACGCCGACATGACCGCCTTCACCGAGGGCTGGGGTCTCTATTCGGAGAAGCTGGGACTGGAGATGGGCATCTACCGGACGCCCTACGAGCGGTTCGGCCGGCTGAGCTACGAGATGTGGCGGGCCTGCCGGCTGGTGGCTGACACCGGCATCCACTGGAAGGGCTGGTCACGCGAACGGGCCCAGAAGTGCTTCACCGAGAACAGCGCCCTGTCGCCGCTGAACATCGAGATCGAGCTGGACCGCTACATCTCCTGGCCCGGTCAGGCGCTGGCCTACAAGATCGGTGAGATGAAGATCCTCGAGGTGCGTCACAGGGCCGAAGCCGCTCTGGGCGACCGCTTCGACATCCGCCGCTTCCATGACGCGGTGCTGCTGGCCGGCCCCCTGCCGCTGGACCTGCTGGAACGCCGCATCGACGCCTGGATCGCGGCGGAGAAGGAGAAGCGGTGATTTCCGGGACAGGCGCCACGAGTGTCCGCCGCGCGTCTACCTAAACCCCCGCGCCTTCCCAGTCGCCGTAGCCGGCTTCGGCCGGGCCACGGCCGGTGAGGCGGTTGTAGAGTTTCCTGATCGTCCGGCTGCCGGTGGTCTGGAACAGCCACGGGCAGAGGCCGTGGATCACCGACGCGAGACCGGCGCCGATCATCGCGAAGCCGAAGCTCGAGGCGACCTTGAGATGCTCCCCATAGGTCTCGCCGACCGAATGGGGGTGCTCGGTAAACAGATTCATGACCGGTTCCGGTAGATGCGGTGTGGCTCAGTGATGGCCTGAGCCGTGCCGCGGGGTCAAGCGAGGGGACATGTACCGAAGGTACGTGTCCCCTAAACGAACCGCCGCTGAATCTTGATTGGGGGACACGTACCTGCGGTACATGTCCCCTACTCCGGCCACAGATCCGTGACGCCGCCCTTGCGGTTGAGCATGTGGGTGGCGCGCTTGATCACCGTCAGCAGGCGCTCGACCCGCTGGTCCCGGTCATAGGTCACCTGGGCCCGGGCCATGCCCTCGAGCATGAAGCGGGCGAGGTCGCGGCTGGCCTGGAAGCGGGGGCCGGCGCCGGCGTGCAGCATCTTGAGGAAGTGATCGCCGATCTGGGCCCGGTCGAACTCGGCCAACGAGGGCGCCAGCAGGTCGCGGACCAGCTCGTCGGTGCGCGAGGCCGCCTCCAGCTCGGCGAAGGCCACGAAGGGTGTCCGGTGCAGCAGGTCCCAGTAGGTCTCGATGGCGTGCTCGGTGACATCGGCGCCGGGCGGCAGGCTGTCGGCGGCGTCGCGGAACATCCGCGCCCGCTGGGCCTGGATGTGGTCGATGGCCGCTTCCAGCAGGGTCTCGCGGGTGGGGAAATGATAGAGCATCGCCCCCCGCGTGATGCCGGCCGCCTCGGCCACCGCCGCGTTGGTGGTGGCGGCGTAGCCCGTCTCGGCGATCACCCGCACGGCCTCGTCGAGAATGCGGGCGCGGGTGCGCCGCGACTTGGGGGTGTCACGCGATAGAATGGCGGCCTCGGACATGGCGCTCATCTAGGCGCGTCAATGTGGCGCCGCAACGGCTCCCATCTCCGTTTCACGGGACTGACATGCAATCAGCCTACGGCGGACATATCGGCGCCTTCCCACGGAGCAAAGATGAGCCCGGACGCCCACACCCTTAGATGCCGCGCGGTGTTCATCAGCGACGTGCACCTGGGCACCCGCGGGTGCCAGGCGGAGATGCTGCTCGACTTCATTCGTCACCTGGAGTGCGAGCAACTCTATCTGGTCGGCGACATCATCGACGGCTGGAAGCTGAAGAGCGGCTGGCACTGGCCGCAGAGCCACAACGACGTGGTGCAGAAGGTGCTGCGCATGGCCCGCAAGGGTGTGGCCGTGACCTATGTGCCCGGCAACCACGACGAGGGCGCGCGCGACTTCTGCGGCGTGCACTTCGGCGGGGTCGTGGTGGTGCGGGACGCGATCCACGAGACGGCCGACGGGCGCCGGTTCCTGGTGGTCCACGGCGACGAGTTCGACGGCATCGTGCAGCATGCCCGCTGGCTCGCCTTCCTCGGCGATTGGTCCTATAGAACGCTCCTGCTACTGAACACTCTGGTCGCCCGGGCCCGACACCGGCTCGGGCTGGGGTACTGGAGCTTTTCGGCCTATCTGAAGGTCAAGGTGAAGAACGCTCTGCAGTTCATCGAGAATTTCGAGCAGGCCGTGACCGACGAGGCCCGTCGGCGCGGTGTGGACGGCGTCATCTGCGGCCACATCCACAAGGCGGAAATGCGCGATCTGGGCGGCATTCTGTACGTCAACGACGGCGACTGGGTGGAGAGTTGCACCGCCCTTGTCGAGCACCATGACGGTCGTCTCGAGATCGTGGAGTGGGCGAAGCGGCGTTCCTGGTCCAGTATGGCCCGGGGCCGCTCCGAAGCCCTGCCGGAGCCTGCCGCCGCCTGATGCGTATCCTCGTGGCCACCGACGCCTGGGAACCCCAGGTCAACGGCGTTGTCCGGACGCTGACGCGCACAGTCGCGGAGATGCGCGCCATGGGCCACGAGGTCGAGGTGGTCAGCCCCGACCAGTTCAACACCGTGCCCCTGCCGACCTATTCCGAGATCAAGCTGGCCGTCGGCGCCTATGAGCCGATCCAGGAGCGGTTCAAGTCGTTCGAACCCGAGGCGATCCACATCGCCACAGAAGGGCCCGTTGGCCTTGCCGCGCGGCGGGTCTGTCTGGAATGGAAGCTGCCCTTCACCACCAGCTATCACACGCGGTTCCCGGAGTACGTCTCCGCCCGCCTGCCGGTGCCGCTGGCGGCCGGTTATGCCTACATGAAGTGGTTCCACAAGCCGTCCGGCCGGATGATGGTGGCCACCGACACCATGCGCGAGGAGCTGGAGCGGCACGGCTTCCGCAACATCTCCGCCTGGTCGCGCGGCGTCGATACCGACATCTTCCATCCCCGCCGGGATGACGAACCCGACGTCTACGCCGGCCTGCCCCGGCCGATCTTCCTCAACGTCGGCCGGGTGGCCGTTGAAAAGAACATCGAGGCCTTCGCCAAACTCGACCTGCCGGGCGCCAAGGTGGTCGTCGGCGACGGGCCGCAGCGCGCCGAGCTGGAAGAGGCCTATCCGGACGTGAAGTTCGTCGGAGCCAAATACGGCGACGAGCTGGCCGCCTATTTCGGCTGCGCCGACGTGTTCGTCTTCCCGTCCCTGACCGACACCTTCGGCCTGGTGATCCTGGAGGCCATGGCCGCCGGGGTGCCGGTGGCCGGATTCAACGCGCCGGGGCCGGCGGACATCATCCCCGGCTCCAACGCCGGGGCCCTGGCGCCCGACCGGGTCAATGGCCTGCGCGAGGCCTGCCTCGCCTGCCTTGAGCTGGATCGCAAGGCCGTCCGCGCCTTCGCTGAACAGTTCAGCTGGCGATCCTGCGCCGAGCAGTTCGTGCGCAACCTCGACCCCTATCCCGAGCCCGAAAAGACCCGCTTCTGGCGGCGGTTGCGACGGCTTGCGCGACTTAGGCGGCGGCCGAAGGCGGCTTAGCCTAACCATCCGATTTTCGTCCCCTTCCCCTGGAGGGGGGACGGGAGACAAACGAAAAACGAAAAGCGCCGCGGACCTTTCGATCCGCGGCGCAAGTCTTGAGGGTCGGAACAGAGCTTACGAGGCCGGGCGGGCCATCGCCGTGCCCGCCTTGAAGGCCGCCTTGCCGGCGTCGTGCTGGGCGGCCGGCAGCGGGATCAGGCCGCGACCCTGCAGGTAGCCGCCACGGCCCGAGGCGGCGTCGGAGAGGAACTCCTCGACGAATTCGCGCAGGCCCGGGGTGACGCCCAGGTTGGACTTCTTGACGTAGATGTAGAGCGAGCGCGACAGCGGGTAGCTGCCGTTGGCGATGGTCGCGGTCGTCGGGAAGACCCCGTTGACCGAAGCGCCCTTCACCTTGTCGCCGTTCTCCTCAAGGAAGGAGTAACCGAACACACCCAGCGAACCCGGAGTGCGCGTCAGGGTCTGGACGATGGCGTTGTCGTTCTCGCCGGCGTCGATCCAGCCATCCGCGCGCAGCGGATCGACCAGGGCCTTGAAGCCCTTTGCGTTGTTCGAGCGGAGTTCGGTCAGCAGCGGGAACCGGCGGGCGCCCTCCTCGATGCCCAGCTCGACAAAGGCGTCGCGGGTGCCTGACGTGGGCGGCGGGCCGTAGACCACGATGCGGTTACCGGGCAGGCCCGAACCGATTTCGTCCCAGGCCCTGTAGGGGTTGGGCACGAACTTGCCGTAGCGCAGCACCTTGGCCGACAGGCCCAGGTACAGGTGCTCGATCTTGAAGGCGTAGTCGGCGCCGTCCTTGTCGGTGGCGATGACGATGCCGTCGAAACCGATCTTCAGGGCGATGATATCCTTCACCCCCTTGGCCGCGCAGGCGTCGAACTCCGACTTCTTCATCGGCCGCGAGGCGTTGGCGATGTCGGGGAAGCCCTCACCGGTGCCGCCGCAGAACAGCTTGAAGCCGCCGCCGGTGCCGAGCGATTCGACCTTGGGGGCCTTGGCGACGGTCTTGCGGGCGTAGTTCTCCGCCACCCGGGTGCTGAAGGGGAAGACCGTCGACGAGCCGGCGGCCCAGACGTAGTCCCGGGCCGCATGGGCCTGGGTGGCGAGGGTCATGACCGCGGCCGCGGCCCCCGTTCCGAGAAGTTTTTTCATGGGAGACTCTCCGGGAGGGGTTCGGTCAGAAGTCGAATTGCGCGCGGAACTGGAGCGTGTCCACATCCACGTCGGCGCCGACGGCGGCGTTGTCGTTCTGCGACTTGGTATAGTTAGCCATGAACCGGACGTACGGGAACGGGTACCAGGTCGCCCCGGCGGTCCAGGCGGTGTATTCGCCGGCCGTGGCCACGCCCGTGATGTCGGTCAGGTCGGTGTTGTCGTAGCGGACCGCCAGTTCGAGCGCGCCCATCCCGCCGGCCGTGACCGGGCTGAGGATCTTGGTGCGGCCGAATTCGCCCTTCTTGACTTCCATGTTGCGCTTCTCGCCAGTCACGTACCAGCTGGCCGCGACATAGTAGGCGGTGGCGCTCTGTTCGAGGCCGTTGGTGCGGTCGATCTCGATGTTGGCGAACTCGCCCTGGAGCGAGAACGGCCCGCCGACCCACGCCGCTTCGAGGCCGACCTGGGTGTCGGCGGTGCCGATGCCGCCGCTGGTGACGAACTGGGCGCCGTAGTTGGTGTTGTTGCGCACGGCGTAGCTGAAGGCGCCCTGGTCGCCGCGGTCGCGCTTGCGGGCCCAGACGCCCAGGTGCACCAGATTGTTGTCGGTCATGATCGGCGCCCAGGTGGCGCGGCCCTGGATCGAGACCTGCTCGCTGCCGCCGTCGTTTCCGACCACGGTGGGATCGGCGCTGTTGATCGAATCGCCGGAGACGGCGGCCAGCGCCGTCCAGTTTTCGCCGTTGACCTTGGCGGCGACGGTCATCACGCGGCCCACGCCCAAAACGTCATTGTAGGCGCCGCGTTCCATGAAGGTGGTGTAGCGCGAGGACGTCACGTTCTCGAGCGAGAGGGTCTTGTAGTTGCCGATCATGATCGAGGCGTTGTCGGTCGGCTTGTATTCGAGAATGACGTCTTCCCAGGCGGAGGCGCCGCCCACGACCTGAACCTCGGCCTTGTAGGCCCAGTTCTGGTTCCAGGTTCCTTCGACGCCGAGGCGGACGGTGCGGGTGCGGGTGACCTGCGAGCTGTAGTCGGCGCCGACCTCGCGATCGACCTCCTGGTTCACGCCGTCCAGGTAAACCCGGCCGCGGACCTTGAAGGTGAAGCTGTCGTTCTGGAATTGCGGCGCGCCCTTCCAGGCGGTCGTCGTTTCCTGCGCCGAGGCGCCAGACACCAGGGCCAGCGCCATCAGCGCGCCCAGGGCAGACCCGCAGGTCAGCGCGGTCTTGGTTTTCATGGTGGATCCTTGTCGATCGAACCCCTCGCCCCTCGCGGGGGGTCGAGGCGGACTCCTAGGGGCCCGCGACGACGGTCAGACGACAGGATCGGCAAGGTTCCGCGACAGCGCCGCGTCGGTTTTGTGACGGTTGCTCAGGGGGCGGATGAACATGGATTCCTTCTCCCCTTGCGGGAGAAGGGTCAGGATTGCATTTACAGCAGGCGGGTGCGGATCGTCGACGACAGAAGGTCGATGCCCGACACGGCGACCACGATGACCAGCACGATGCAGCCAGTCTCGTCGTATTTGAACGACTGGGTGGAATCGAGCAGCACCTGTCCGATGCCGCCGGCGCCAATCAGCCCCAGAACCGTGGCGGCCCGGCTGCTCGATTCGAAGCGGTACAGGCCATAGCTGACCCACAGCGGGGCCACCTGGGGGATGACGCCCCAGACAATCTCGTGCAGCCGCCCGGCGCCGGTGGCGCGGACACCTTCGACCGGCCCCTTGTCGATGGCTTCGACGGCCTCGGAGAACAGCTTGGCCAGCACGCCCCCGGTATTGAACATCATCGCCATGACGCCGGCGAACGGTCCCAGGCCGACGGCGGTGATGAAGATCAGCGCCACGACCAGGTCGGGGACCGATCGGATCAGATCGAGCACCCGGCGGACGGGCTGCTGGATCCAGGAGGGCGTGATGTTCCCAGATGCCAGCAGGCCGAGCGGAATGGCCACCAGGACGGCCAGCGCCGTGCCCCAGAGCGCCATCTGGATCGTCTGCCACATCTTGCCGATGTAGAGGCTCCAGTCCTTGTCCATGAAATCGGACGGGGACCAGGCGGCGTCCCAGAACCGGAACGGCGAGAAGAAGCCGCCGATGAACTCGCCCATGTGGCTTTCGCTGCTGAACAGCATGGGGAATTTGTCGATTTCCGCCGGGCGGAAACTGATGACCAGCAGGACGCCGATGCCGCCCCACAGCAGCACGTCGAAAACCTGCGCGCTCAGCGGGCGGCGCGGCGGCTGAAGGTCGGCGGCGTCAGCCATCGACGGACTCAATTGACCGGAGCGGGCGCCGAAGCCCCCGCCTTGGCGACAATGGCGGCCTGCTCGGCCTTCAGCTTGGCCAGCGCCTCCCGGGCGGCGGCGATCCTGGCCGCGTCGCCGGCGGCTTCCGCCTCGCCCAGCTTTTCAGCCGCTTCCCAGATTTCCACCGGGACCAGATGCGAATTGTCGGCCGGCTTGAAGCCGCCGATCGACAGCCTCTTCAGATAGCCGCGCTGCTGCTCGGCCTCGGGCGTGTCGCCTTGGGCGTAGGTCAGGAAGAACTGCCGAAGCTTTTCCTTGATTGCCGGATCAAGATCCCGGCGCCAGACGATCGGATCCTCCGGCAAGGTCGGTGACTCCCACAGCACCCGCACCCGGTCGGCCTGGCCTTCGCCGCGGTCCCTGTTCAGCCGCAGAGCGGTCGAATTGTTGGTCGCCGCGTCGAGCCGGCCGTTGGCCACCGCGAACAGGTTGGCGGCGTGATTGGCCGACAGGACGGTCTTGAAACAGGTCTCGGGCTTGACGCCGCGCGGCAGGAACACCTCGACCATCGGCACCAGGGTGCCGGACGTCGATTTCTTGTCGCCCATGCCGAAGTTCAGCGTGCGGTCGCACTTGAACAGGTCGTCCAGCGTGCGGATCGGGCTGTTCGCCGGCACGATGATCAGCGACTTGTAGCCGTCGGTGCCCGACGGATCGAACGTGCGGGCGAACACCTCGCCGTTGGACCGGCGCACGGCTTCCAGGCCCGACTGGTTGGAGAACCAGCCCAGGTCGGTCTGTTTGAAGCGCATCGCCTCGATCAGGGCGCTGTAGCTGCCGGAGAAGAACGGCTTCACCTTCAGACCGGTCTGCGCCTCCATGTCGGCCAGGATCGGCTTCCAGTACGATTCCATGTTCTGGGCGGACTCGGTCGACAGGATCGAGAAGGTGATCGTGTCCTGGGCGGCGCCGGTGGCGGCCTTCGGGCCACAGCCGACGAGGGCGAGGGCCGCGGCGGCCCCGAGGGCCAGCAGGGAGCGGCGGAAGATCATGCGGGGGCTCCTTCCCAGAAGACGTCTTCGAATTCCGGGCCGTAGATTTCGATGAGCTTGGGTTTGTGCAGGCCTGACGCCGGGCCGTCGTAGACCACCTTGCCGGCCTTCAGCGCCACGACGCGGTCGCAGTATTTCAGGGCGTAATCGACCTGGTGCAGGGTGACGATCACCGTCAGCCCGTCCTTCCTGTTCAGCTCGCGCAGGATCTCCATCACCTTGCGGGCGGAGACCGGGTCCAGCGAGGCCACCGGCTCGTCGGCGAGGATGATCTTGGCCTTCTGCACCAGGGCGCGGGCGATGGCGCCGCGCTGCTGCTGCCCGCCAGACAGGGTGTTGGCCCGCTGGCCGGCATAGTCGGAGACGCCGACCCGGTGCAGCGCCTGCATGGCGGCGGCCTTGGTCTCCGCCGGCCAGCGGCCGAACAGGCCCTGCAGGAAGGGAATGCGGCCGAGCGACCCCAGGGCGACATTGCTGAACAGGCTCAGCCGTCCGACCAGGTTGAATTGCTGGGCGATGAAGCCGATGCGGATGCGCGCCTCGCGCACCTTGTCGCTCAGCTTGCCCCTGGCCTGGACCTTGCCGCCGAAGGCCTCGATGACGCCGGGGCCGTTGTCGATGGTCTGCAGGCCGTCCACGGAGCGCAGCAGGGTCGACTTGCCCGAGCCGGACGGCCCGATGAGGGCGACCATTTCGCCACGGGCGACGTCAAGCGACACGCCGTCGAGCGCGCGGCGGGCGCCGAAGGTCTTGGAGACCGAGCGGATCGAGAGAACGGCGTCTGTCGTCATGGCGTTTCGGCAAGAGTCCTAACACACAAGCCCGTCCCTCATGGAAGAGGCATGCGAATGTTTCATGACGACAAGGCATATCTCCCCACAAGACGCCCTGGGAAGCACGATCATGCCGCGGGTCGCGCGAATTCGCCGCCGCCAGCGGCCGTCGCGCGGGACAAAAGTCTCTTTACATCGCGGGAAAGCGACTCTACATCGCGCGCTTCCGGCGGACCCCGTGTCCAACTGCGCTGCTAACGCCGGTCTGGGTTTAACAATTTACAGGGGTCTACGTGAATTGCGCACGTACCATAACCCCCTGGACCTGGTCCGTGAGCGGTCGCCGGAAAGGCCTGTCGCCCTTGTGCGACTCGCCCCCGTCGCCGTAGCGGCGCGCTGGTTCCAGGACAATCTGAAAGCTGACGTCTTCTATGCGGTGAAGGCGAACCCCTCGCGTTGGGTCATCGAGACCCTCGTCGAAGCGGGCGTCACCGGATTCGACGTCGCCTCGCTGAACGAGGTCGAGCTGGTGCGGTCGGTGAGCCCGGACGCGCGGCTGGCCTTCATGCATCCAGTGAAGAGCCGCGCGGCGATCACCAGCGCCTATTTCGATCATGGCGTGCGGACCTTTTCGCTCGACTGCCATGAAGAGCTGGAAAAGATCCTCGACGCCACGGGCCAGGCCTCCGACCTGAACCTGATCGTTCGCATGGCGGTTTCCGCCGATGGCGCGCAGTACACCCTGTCGGGCAAGTTCGGCGTCTCGCCGGACCAGGCCCCGTCGCTGCTGCTGGCCACCCGCCAGGCGGTGGTCGACGGACTGATGGGCGTCAGCTTCCACGTCGGCAGCCAGTGCATGCGTCCGACCGCCTGGCAGGCGGCGATGGCACAGGTCAGCCGTTCGATCAGCCGCGCGGGCGTGATCGTCGACATCGTCGATGTCGGCGGCGGCTTCCCGTCGGTCTATCCGGGCATGGTCCCGCCGGACATGAGCGAGTACGCCGACGCCATCCATCGCGGCTTCAACGAGATGCCGGTCAGCGAAACCACCGAGCTGTGGTGCGAGCCGGGCCGGGCGCTGGTCGCCGAATCGTCGTCGGTGCTGTGCCGGGTCGATCTGAAGAAGGGCGACGCCCTCTATCTCAACGACGGCTCCTACGGCTCGCTGTTCGACGCCACCCACTCGCGGTGGCCGTTCCCGACCAAGCTGGTGCGCGACGGCGCGGCCTCGGCCGAGCTGAAGCCCTTCCGCTTCTACGGGCCGACCTGCGATTCCATCGACCACATGCCGGGTCCGTTCTGGTTGCCGGCCGACGTGCGCGAGGGCGACTTCATCGAGATCGGCATGCTGGGCGCCTATGGCGTGGCCATGTCGACCCGCTTCAACGGCTATGGCGAGCATGAGGTCGCCATGGTCGATGACGCGCCGATGGCGTCCCTCTACGGCCTGGCGCCCCGCTCTATCCCGACCGTGCGCACCACGGCCGAAGAGCAGGCCCGCAAGGTCGTCCGTCTGTCACGCCCGAAGGGTAAGGCTGGTGTGAGGAAGCAGCGGCGGCGGTAGAGGTCGTGACTCGTGATGCGTGATTCGTGAGTCGTGAGTCGTGACTCGTGATTGACGAGGAGGCCCGCGTGGACAGCCATCGCGATCTCGATGTCTGGAAGTTGTCTTTGGACTGGGTCGAGGCGACTTATCGCTGTTCGGCATCCTGGCCGGCCGACGAACGTTTCGGATTGATCAGCCAGGTTCGTCGTGCGGCCGTCAGCGTCGCAGCGAATATCGCGGAAGGCGCGGGCAGGAAGGGAACGGGTGAGTTCATACAGTTCATCGGGGTGGCGCGCGGATCACTGGCGGAGGCGGAAACCCATCTGCTCATCGCCGGTCGGCTTGGCTACGCAAGACCTGATGAACTCACGCCCCTGTTCGCCGACATGGAACGAATTGGCCGAATGCTATCGGTCCTCACAACGCGACTAAAGCAGCGCCAGCAGCGCTGATCCATTTTTCACGAATCACGATTCACGAGTCACGCAATGAACGCTCCCGTTCCGAACACCAAGGCCCAACTGCTCTCCAACGTCGTCGAGCACGTCGACATCACCAGCTTCGACGCCCGTCCGATCATCGACGCCATGCGCAAGATGAGCTTCAGCTCGCGCGATACCGCGCGGGCGGCCGACATCTTCAACATGGCCCTGGAAGACAAGGCCTGCTCGCCCTGGCTGATCCTCGCCGGGTCGACCTCGGCCGGCGGCTGCATGCACGTCTACCGCGACATGGTGAAGTTCGGCATGGTCTACGCCATCGTCGCCACCGGCGACAGCATCGTCGATATGGATTTCTTCGAGGACCTCGGCTTCAAGCACTACCAGGCCGCCGGCCCGGTGGACGACAACGTGCTGCGCGACAACTACATCGACCGCATCTACGACACCTACATCGACGAGGAAGAGCTGCAGAACTGCGATCACACGATCCTGGAGATCTGCAATCGTCTGGAGCCACGCGCCTATTCCTCGCGCGAGTTCATCTGGGAGATGGGCAAGTGGCTGGCCGAGGACAACGCCAAAAAGCCCGGCAGACTGATCCAGACGGCCTATGAAGAAGGCGTGCCGATCTTCTGCCCGGCCTTCGTCGACAGCTCGGCGGGCTTTGGCCTGGTCAAGCACCAGAAGGAGCGCATCGCGGCGATGAAGCCCTACGTCATGATCGACGCGGTGGCTGACTTCCGTGAGCTGACCGACATCAAGATCGCCGCCGGCGTCACCGGCCTGTTCATGGTCGGCGGCGGCGTGCCGAAGAACTTCGCCCAGGACACGGTGGTCTGCGCCGAGATTCTCGGCATCGAGGCGGAGATGCACCGCTACGCCGTGCAGATCACCGTCGCCGACGTGCGTGACGGCGCCTGCTCCTCCTCGACGCTCAAGGAGGCGGCCAGCTGGGGCAAGGTCCAGACCACCCACGAGCAGATGGTCTTCGCTGAAGCCACCACGGTCGTGCCGCTGATCGGGTCGGACGCCTATCACCGCGGCGCCTGGAAAAACCGCGTCAAGCCGCGCTGGCAGAAGCTGTTCGCCTGATCCCGATCTTCTGACCGAGGTCATTGCCAATCTGGACGGACCGCGCGAGGCTCTGGCTTCGCGCGGTTTTTCTTTGGGGGATTTCACCATGCGTATCGTCATCGCCACGCTGGCCATCGCGGCCGTCACGCTTGGGGCCTGCGGCAAGAAGGAAGACAGCGGCAAGCCCACCGTCACCGCCACGGCGGACGGTTACACCGTCCGGAGCCAGGACGGCTCGGCGACGGTGACCGCCGGGGCCGGCGCGGCGGCGGCCGCGAACCTGCCGGCCTTCGCGCAGGTCTATCCGGGCGGTCAGATCCAGAGTTCCGCCGCCGGCATCGGCGACGCGAAGACCAACGGCGGCATGGTGGTCTTCACCACCGCCGACGCGCCCGACAAGGTGTTGGCCTTCTACCGGAGCCAGGCCCAGGCCAGCGGTCTGAAGTCGCAGCTGGACGCCGACATGGGCGCCGCCAGGCAGTTCGCCGCCAATGACGAAGCCACCGGCCGGGTCCTGCAGGTCATCGTTTCGGGTCAGGACGGCGCGTCGCAGGTCCAGCTCATCTGGGGCCAGAAGCGCCCCTGATCAGGCGGGGCCGAGCCGCCCGAGCTTGCCCTCTGGCTCCCGGCTCTCTACCTCTCGGCCATGGCTCACGCGCACGCCTGCGATCACGATCATCACGACCACGGCCTGACCGGCGACAGCCTGTCGCGCGGGATGGCGGCGGCGCAGACCCGCTGCGAGGCGGCCGGACAGAAGCTGACCCCGCCGCGCCGCCGGGTGCTGGAAATGCTGCTCAAGGCCGGCCAGCCGGTGAAGGCCTACGACCTGATCGCCGCCTTCGGCGACGGCGGACCGCCGGCCAAACCGCCGACCGTCTACCGGGCGTTGGACTTCCTGGCCAGACAGGGCCTGGCCCACCGCATCGAGAGCCTCAACGCCTACATCGCCTGCGGCGGCGGTGGCGCG
>JACRBD010000145.1 GCA_016234625.1 Caulobacterales bacterium
GGATGCCGGTCCAGGGCGGCGGCGGCGGCAGCCTGAACAACTACGTCGCCGGCGAGAAGGGCTGGCGGCAGACCTGGCTCGATTCCACCGGCGCCCGCGTGGAGTTCTCCGGCGGCTGGGACGGCAAGGCCATGGTCCTGACCGGGCCATGGGCCGGGGTGCTCGGCCCGGGCAAGGACGCCCTGGTGCGGATGACCTATACCCGCGACGCCCAGGGTTGGGTGCGCCAGTTCGGCGAGGCCTCCACCGATGGCGGCAAGACCTGGTCGGTCAATTTCGACCTGACCTACCGGCCCTCCAGCGGCGTGACGCCCCTGGGCGGGTAGCCCGCCGGCCCGCCTCGCGATCAGGCCTTTCTTTTGCCCGCTTGAACGGACACGCTCAGGTCGTTGTCGGGGATTCGGGGGCTACAGGTTGCGTGTCGTGAATGCCTTGCCGGCAGGGGCCGGTCTGTTGTGCGCCCTGCTGGCCGCACCGTGCGCCCAGGCCCAGGTCGCGCCGCCAGCCGCCCAGCCGCCCGCCGCCAAACCGGCGCCGGCGACGCCCCCGCCCGCCCGGACGGACTCCACGCCCGTGCAGGGGCTGGTGGTCCAGGGCGGCGAGTCGCCGATGAAGCGTTCCATCGACCGCCGCAGCTACAGTGTCGAGGGCGACCTGCAGGCGACCACCGGTTCCATCGCCGACGCGCTCAAGCGTATCCCCTCGGTCGAGGTCGATATCGAGGGCAACGTCAAACTGCGGGGAGACTCCAGCGTCACCATCCTGATCGACGGCAAGCCCTCGAGCCTGATGAGCGGCCAGGGCCGCGCCGACGCCCTGCAGGCGCTGCCGGCCGACCAGATCGAGCGGGTCGAGGTGCTGACCAATCCCGGCGCGCAGTATTCCCCGGAGGGGACCGGCGGGGTGATTAACCTGGTGACCAAGAAATCCCGCAAACCGGGCGGCGGCGTCGCTGGCTCCGTGCGCGGCAACGTCGGTTCCGACGACCGCTACAACGGCGGCGTCAATTGGTCCTACAACAGCAGGAAGCTGACCCTGACCGCCAACCTCGGCCTGCGGCGGAACACCAGCCGGTCCGAGAGCGACAGCGACCGCACTCTTTCCGGCGTGGGCGGCGCGTTCCGGCGCAGGGACGCCAGCGATGCCGGGATACGGAACCTGGGCGGCAATCTGCAGTTCGGCGGCGACTACGATCTGGACGAAAAGAACCGGATCAGCGGCTCGCTGAACATCTTCAGCTCCGCCGCCACCTACGGCAGTGACTCCCGCTACGAGAACTATGACAGCGTCGGGACGCTGACAGGCGTCACCGGACGGCGCGGCGACACCGAGAGCGAGGGAAGATACGGCAGCGCCTCCCTGAGCTGGCGCCGCGAGTTCACCGGCGAGGACCACAACCTGACGCTCCAGCTGCAGCGCGACCGCTCACAGTTCGACAACGAGGGGCTCTACCGGCTCGACACCCTGACCCCGGCCGCCCCCAGCGCGTTCGAGGCCACCGTGGGCCGGTTCGGCTCTGGCAATCTCAACCTCAAGGCCGACTACAATCGTCCCATGAAGGCCGACAGTCGCCTCAAGCTCGGCGTCGAACTGCAACACCGGCGGGAAGACACCGACGCCACCTACGCGGCCGGACCAACCGCCGGCTCGACCGTGTTCGATCCGACCCGCTCGCACCGGCTGATCTTCGATCAGACCACTCTCTCCGGCTATCTGACCTATGAGCGGCCGTTCGGCGACCTGACCGTGCTGGCCGGCTTGCGGTACGAGACGTCAACCGACGAGATCAACCTGCTGACCACCGGACTGCGCAACAGTCACGACTACGAAGCCCTCTACCCGTCGCTGCATTTCGACTACCAGCTCAGCGACACATCACGCCTCAAGGCCAGTTATTCCCTGCGCATCCGGCGGCCCAACGCCTGGGAGCTGGACCCCTGGCGGACCTATATCGACGCCTTCAACTATCGTGAGGGCAACACCGACCTTGAACCGTCCGAAACGCGGTCATGGGAGGTCTCCTACGAGTACCGCAAGGGCCGGACCTACTACCTGGCGACCGGCTTCTGGCGTCAGACCGAGAACGGGATCACCGACATCCAGGTCGATCTGGGCGGCGGGGTCCTGCTGAACACCAAGGCCAATCTGGCCGAGAGCCGTTCCGGCGGTCTGGAGTTGGTCGCCAACAGGGCCCTTACGAGCACGCTCAGCCTCAACCTGACCGGCACGGGCCTGTGGAACGAGATTGATAGCAGCGCGCTCGGCTTCGGTTCCAACCGCTCGGGCTATTCGATCAGCGGGCGGGCCAGCCTCGACTGGCAGATCACGCCCAACGACCTGTTGCAGGTCAACGCCGTGCTCAACGGCAAGACGCTGTCGCCGCAGGGCTACATCGAGCCGATGTACACGGTGAACCTGGGCTATCGCCGCAAGATCGATGACCGCTGGTTCCTGACGGTCACCGCCAACGACGTCTTCGACAGCATGGACACCCGGATCGTCACCGACAGCCCGACCGTCAACGGAACCTACATCCGTCGCGGCTCCAACCGGGGTCTGTTCGTCGGCCTGCGTTACCGCTTTGGCGTGGCCAAGCCGGGCCGCGATCCGGCGTTCGAGTACGGCGCCGGCGGCGGCGGCGGGCCACCGACCTAACCGATCGGGCTGACCACCAGGAACTGTGGATCATCGACCCGGGCCATGAACTCGCCCATGACCGCCTGCAGGTGGTCGCTGCCCAGGTCCTCGGCGACGAAGCCATCGAGGTCGGGGATGTCGAACACCTCCACATAGTCCATCGAGGGCGCGCCTTCGCCGATCAGCAGCCGCTCGACCCGGTGGTTGGTGAAACTGGCCACCCGCCTGATGCCGCGAATGTTCGGATAGTCATAGTCGCGCACCCAGGCCTCGAAGGCGTCGCGGGTGACGCCGGGCTTGAGCCTGTAGGTGATCATCACGTTGGCCATTGGAGCCTCCCTCGTCTGTCCGTGCAGAATTGGTGTGGGCGCAAAGGAGGACCAGACCAAAAAGGGGGCCTGACACCGCCGTGAGCTTTCCTTGCCTTGCCACGCCGGCGTTCGAGGCGTAACCGTCCGCCCTCATTCAAATGCGGGAGAGACGTCGATGGGATACCGCGTCGCCGTTGTTGGCGCCACGGGCAACGTGGGCCGTGAAATGTTCAACATCCTCGAGGAAGTGAACTTCCCCGTGGACAGGATTCACGCCATCGCCAGCCGCAAATCCATCGGTGTCGAAGTGTCCTTCGGCGAGAAGATCCTCAAGTGCGAGGACCTGGCCCAGTTCGACTTCTCAACGGTCGACATCGTGCTGATGAGCGCGGGCGGCGAGGTCTCGAAGGAATGGTCGCCGAAGATCGGCAAGGCCGGCGCCATCGTCATCGACAACAGCTCGACCTGGCGGATGGACCCGGACGTGCCGCTGGTCATCCCCGAGGTGAACCCCGACGCGGTCGAGGGTTTCTGCAAGAAGAACATCATCGCCAACCCCAACTGCACCACCATGGGCATGCTGGTGGCGCTCAAGCCCCTGCACGACCGGGCGAAGATCAAGCGGGTGGTCGTCTCGACCTACCAGTCGGTCTCCGGCGCGGGCAAGGAAGGCATGGACGAGCTGTGGGAGCAGACCAAGGGCGTGTTCGTCCTGGGCGCGCCCGAGCCCAAGAAGTTCACCAAGCAGATCGCCTTCAACGTCATTCCGCAGTGCGACTCCTTCCTCGACGACGACTCCGGTCAGACCAAGGAAGAACGCAAGATGCCCGACGAGACGCACAAGATCCTCGATCCGGCGATCAAGGTCAGCGTCACCTGCGCGCGCGTGCCGGTATTCGTCGGCCATAGCCTGTCGGTCAACGTCGAGTTCGAGAACGCCATCAGCGACGACGAGGCCCGCGAGCTGCTGCGGGAGTCCCCCGGCCTGGTGGTGATCGACAAGCGCGAGGACGGCGGCTTCGCCACGGCCAAGGACATCCAGGGCGAATTCCCGGTCTATGTCAGCCGCATCCGCAATGATCCGACCCTTGAACACGGGCTGTCGCTGTGGGTGGTCTCCGACAACCTGCGCAAGGGCGCGGCGCTCAACGCCGTCCAGATCGCCCAGCTGCTGCATGACCGTGGACTGATCAAGCAGAGAGCCCTGGCCTAGGGTCCCGCGGGGACATGTACCGCAGGTACGTGTCCCCTACCCAGCACCCCAGTTGGGGGACACGTACCTGACGGTACATGTCCCCGGAGACGACCGAGTGCCGCCGGCGAGAGACGAAGGCCGCGCCGCCCTCATCGCGGGGCTGGGCTGCTACACCATCTGGGGCCTGTTCCCGATCTATATGCACGCCCTCGGCTCGGCCGGGGTGTCGCCGCTGGAGATCACCGCCCAGCGTACCGCCTGGGCCCTGCTGTGGGCGGCCGCCCTGGTGCTGGTCGCGCGCAAGGGACCGGAGCTGCGCCAGGTGCTGTGCGAGCCGCGCACGCTCGGCCTGCTGCTCGGCTCGTCGCTGCTGATCGGGATCAACTGGTTGCTCTATGTGATCGCGGTGAACAGCGGCCGGACCCTGGAGGCAAGCCTCGGCTACTACATCAACCCGCTGATGAACATGGCGGCCGGGGCGCTGTTCTTCCGGGAACGGATCGACCGGTTCGGCCTGACCGCCATCGGCCTGGCGGTGATCGGCGTGGCGGTGCAGACTGCCGCTGTCGGCCACCCACCCCTGCTGTCGCTGGGCCTGGCGGTCAGCTTCTGCGGCTACGGCCTGATCCGCAAACAGGTGCGCGCCGACGCCCAGACCGGCCTGTTCGTCGAGACGACCATCCTGTCGCTGCCCGCCATCGCCTATGTGGCCTGGCTGCAGAAGACCGGCGCCGGCCACTTCGGCGCCGGGGCCTGGACCACCCTCCTTCTGCTCTGCGCCGGACCGCTGACCGTGGCGCCGCTGGCGCTGTTCAGCTGGGCGGCGCGGCGGCTGCCGCTGGTGGCCCTGGGCTTCCTGCAGTTCATCGCCCCGACGCTGCAGTTCTTCGTCGGCGTGGCCTCGGGCGAGGCCTTCACCCCGATGAGGGCGGCGGCCTTCGCCTTCATCTGGGTGGGAGTCGGCGTGTTCGCCTTCGGGGCCTGGCGGCGTACGCGGCGGTTGGTGATCGCCTGATCCGGGATAAGGTCGGCCGGTGATGACCCGGCGGACAGTCCTGACCAGCGGCGCGGCGACGGCGATGACCGCCGGCGGGCCCGATCCGCTGGCGTCGCTGCTGGACGGCGGCGGCGATCCGGGGCTGGCGGTTCCGGCCTGGGCGGGGCTCGCCGGTCCGGTCCGACGCGGATGGGTCAGACAGTCTTTCCTTTCGCGCGCCGACGGTCTGGCCAATGTCGCGGCCGGACGGGCCATGACCGTCGACACGCCGGTGCGCGTCGCCTCGATCTCCAAGCTGGCGGCCGCGCTGGGGTTCATGATGCTGGTCGAGCGCGGCCGGGTCGGGTTGGACGACGACGTCGGCGACATCCTGGGCTTCACCCTGCGCCACCCGCTGTTTCCGAAGGAACGCATCACGCCCCGGCGGCTGCTGTCGCATACCAGCGGGATGCGCGATGGGCCGAGCTACCCGGTGGCCTTCGGTCGCCCGCTCTCCGCCGCCCTGACCCCTGGCGGGGCGCAGTGGGACGACGGAGCCTGGTTCGGTCCGGTGAACGAACCGCCGGGGGACTGGTTCGCCTACTGCAACACCGGCTTCGCGTTGCTCGCCCAGGTGATGGAGCGGGTCGGCGCCGGACGCTTCGACACCTTCATGACGGACCAGCTGTTCCGGCCGATGGCCCTCGACTGCGGCTACAACTGGAGTGGCGTCAGCCAGGCGGCCCGCGACCGCGCCGGCGTGCTCTACCGCAAGGCGCCGTCGGACGAGGGGCCCTACGACCCGGCCGGTCCCTGGATCGCCCAGATCGACGACGCGGTCCCGGCCGCGCCCGCCATCACGCACGCACGCGCCCCGGAAGCCGGCGACCGGCCGCTGGACAGCTACGAGATCGGGACCAACGGCTTTGTCTTCTCGCCGCAGGGGGGGCTGCGCGCCAGCGTCGAGGATCTCGCCCGGATCGGCGGCCTGATCGCGCGCGGCGGTGACAGGATCCTCGGCCGGCGGACGGTGAAGCTGATTACCGAGCCGGTCTGGCGGTTCGATCCGAAGCGGCCCAACGGCGACGGCTATGGCGGGGCGATCCGCGCCTACGGCCTGGGCTGCCAGACCCTGACCGGCGTGGGCGGCGACAATCTGTTCGATGGCTGCGCGGGCTGGGTGGGCCACGCCGGCGACGCCTATGGCCTGACGTCGGGGCTGTGGCTGAACCCGAAGACGGGGCGATGCATCGCCTATGCGATCACCGGCGAGGCGCGGCCGTTGAAGACCAACAGGGGCCGGTCGAACTTCACCTGGCAGGAGGAGTTGCTGGCGGGGGTGTTGGCGGGGGTTTAGAGCTTGCCCCACCCGTCAGGCGTGATGCTGATGCGCCCTGAAGGAATGATCCGCTCCGGGCTCACTCCTCTCCCGTGAGGGAGAGGGGGA
>JACRBD010000146.1 GCA_016234625.1 Caulobacterales bacterium
CGCTGGGAGCACCTGTGGAAGGAGGGCCTGCCCTTCTCGGCCATGCTCGGCAACGGCTTCAACCACCCCGACGTGCGCGGCCACCGCCTGTTCTGCGACGAGGTGTGCAAGGCGCTGGGGCTGTAGCCCAACGGCGTTGAGCCAAGGCGGGAGCATAGCGGAGGGCCGCATGCGGAGCGTCGACGCCCACGTCGACGGAGTCTCTGGTGCGCCGGTCCGGGACCATGGCCACGTCACCGCGGCGTCGACGTGGGCGTCGACGCTCCGAAAGAGCCGTCCCCGGCGCACGCCCAGCCGTCGCTTCGGCCATTGGGCTCTAGACCCGAGCAGGCCGTCAGGGCGGGCCGGGGCGGATGTGGACGGAGCTCTCGCGCTCCTCCAGGCCGAGCTTGTCCACCCCCAGCCAGCTCGCCGGGTCACGCCCCAGGCGCAGACCGAGGTCGCTCAGGCCATTGGTGACGCTGGGGTGGAATTCGCTGATGTCCGGCGGCATCCGCCAATCGGCGGGGATCTGCACCCAGCGCACCTCGACCTGCATGCCGTGCCGCAGACGCATGCCCTCGGCGAACAGCGCCAGGCGGTTGAGCGGAGCCGCGACCTGGGCGTTGAGCATCAGTTCGACGCTGCGCAGGGCCACGTCGCTCCACGGCGGCTGGATGGTCTTGCGCTCGACGTTGAGGCGGTTGTTGAGGATGACCCAGTAGCGGAGCTGCGGCAGCGGGGCGTCGGGACCCGCCCGCCGGCGCCAGTCCACCAGCAGTTGGTCGATGATGCGCATGTCGGCCAGCACGTGGATCTGGCCGTAGAGTGCACCGTCGACATGCAGCGATCCGTTCACCGGCACCGGCGCAAACGCCCCTGGGATGGAGGCTGAAGCGCGCAAGGCGGTGAACAGGGGGTCGCTGTCGAAGGGGCTGGCGGCCAGACCCAGCCGGGCCTGGTCGCCCAGGCGCCAGAGCACCGGCCGGCCGAGATCAATGTCGCTGCTGGTGGAGAACGCCTGGCGATGCTCGACCTCCTGGGCGGCGACCAGCATGCGCGCCAGTTCGGCATCCAACTGGCCACGGATGGCCGCATCGAGGCCCTTGGTCTCGCACAGTGAGGGTGCCCCCACCAGATCGACCATCGAGCGCAGCTGCACCCATTCCTCCTGGCTGCTGCGGTACACACGCTCGATCCGCGCCAGGGATTCGCGGGTGCCCACCAGCGCGAACGGGGCGATCAGCGCGCCGGTGCTCACCCCGCTCACCAGGTCGAAGCGCGGCATGGCCAGGGGATGGTCGGCCGGGACATCGCACCAGCCGTGCAGGAAGCCGGCGCCGAAGGCCCCCCAGGCGCCGCCGCCCGACAGCATCAGGATGTCCAGCCGTGGCGGCCGGCCGGCGGCCCGGTCGTCATCCAGCGCCTGGATCGCGGTGGCGAGCGCCGCATCGGTCAGGGCGACCTGCTGCTGCGAAACCGCGGCGGCGCGCTTATCAAGATCGGAGGAGGAGATCTTGGGACGATCGACGCCGCATCCCGACAGCATCAGGACGGTGACCAGCAGCAGGCGGGGAAGCATGGGGTTCTTCCAGGGACAGAGGGGCAAGGAGGAGACGAAGGCAGACGCCTACCGGCAGTTCAGAAATCAGCCATCAGTCCCAACGAGGCGTGCATCTCGGTGGGCACATTCCACTCATCCACCTGGATGCGCTCCCGGGTGGCGGCGAGGGCGGCGTCGATGCGCACCGCCCACAGGTTGATCCCGGCGCCGAGGGTCGCCACCGTGTCGGCATCGCCGTCGGCGATATTGCGGTAGGCGCCAGCGCGCAGCGCCAGGACATGCCAGGGGGTGACCTCGACGCCGAGGCCAAGGCGCTGCAGATCCTGGCTGGGGGCGAGCGACGGCACCGCGTTCAGGTCGAGATCCACCGCCACCGTCAGCCAACTCCACGGGATAATCGCCTCGCTGAGGGTGGCCTGGGGACGCAACTTGACCGTACCGTAGGTCCAGCCGTTGATGGTCGGGCCATCGAAGCTCGGACTGGTGAGGTTGCGCAGGATGAGCCCGGCCTGGATGTAGCGGGTGCGCGCCGCCACCGACAGGTCGAGGCCGACATTCACCGTCTGCTTGAAGGCGTCGAAGGAGGATTCCTTGGCCGCC
>JACRBD010000010.1 GCA_016234625.1 Caulobacterales bacterium
AAGGGCCTGTCGGGCACCGTCAAGCAGTCCAAGCGCATGGTCGAGCGCGAGCAACCCGCGGTGTGGGACGTCCTCGAAGAGGTCATTCGCGAGCACCCGGTTCTGCTGAACCGCGCGCCCACGCTCCACCG
Organism: Caulobacterales bacterium; assembly: GCA_016234625.1. Classification (GTDB taxonomy): domain Bacteria; phylum Pseudomonadota; class Alphaproteobacteria; order Caulobacterales; family Caulobacteraceae; genus Caulobacter. Next base: position 132 of record JACRBD010000010.1, read on the forward strand.
TCTGGGCATCCAGGCGTTCGAGCCCAAGCTGATCGAAGGCAAGGCCATCCAGCTGCACCCGCTGGTCTGCGCCGCCTTCAACGCCGACTTCGACGGCGACCAGATGGCCGTGCACGTCCCGCTGAGCCTTGAGGCCCAGCTGGAAGCGCGCGTGCTGATGATGTCGACCAACAACATCCTCAGCCCCGCCAACGGCCGCCCGATCATCGTGCCGTCGCAGGACATCGTGCTCGGCCTCTATTACCTGTCCGGCGCCCGCGACAAGGAACCGGGCGAAGGCAAGATGTTCGCCGACCTGGGCGAGATCGAAGCGGCCATGGACGCCGGCTTCGTGACCCTGCACGCCAAGATCAAGGCCCGCTTCACCGAGATGGACGCGGACGGCAATCTGGTGCGCAAGGTGATCGACACGACCCCGGGGCGGATGAAGATCGCCTCGCTGTTGCCGCACCACCCGCAGGTTGGTCACCGCCTGATCGAAAAGGCCCTGACCAAGAAGGAAATCGGCAACCTGATCGACGTCGTCTACCGCCACTGCGGTCAGAAGGCGACGGTCATCTTCGCCGACCAGATGATGGCCCTGGGCTTCAAGGAAGCGGCCCGCGCCGGCATCTCCTTCGGCAAGGACGACATCGTCATCCCCGAGCGCAAGACGCCGATCGTGGCCGAAACGCGCAAGCTGGCGGAAGAGTACGAGCAGCAGTACGCCGACGGCCTGATCACCAAGGGTGAGAAGTACAACAAGGTCGTCGACGCCTGGTCCAAGGCCACGGACCGGATCGCCGACGAGATGATGCTGGAGATCTCCACCAAGAAGATCGGCGAAGACGGCCGCGAGAAGGAGATCAACGCCATCTACATGATGGCCCACTCCGGCGCCCGCGGTTCGCAGGCCCAGATGAAGCAGCTCGGCGGGATGCGCGGCCTGATGGCCAAGCCGTCCGGCGAGATCATCGAGACCCCGATCGTCTCGAACTTCAAGGAAGGCCTGACCGTTCAGGAGTACTTCAACTCCACCCACGGCGCCCGCAAGGGCCTGGCCGACACCGCGCTGAAGACCGCCAACTCGGGTTACCTGACCCGCCGTCTGGTGGACGTGGCGCAGGACAGCATCATCACCGAGGAAGACTGCGGCACCACCCGGGGCATCACCCTGAAGGCCGTGGTCGAAGGCGGCGACGTGCTGGTCTCGCTGGGTCTGCGCGTCCTGGGCCGCTTCTCGGCCGAGGACATCAAGCACCCGACCACGGGCGAAGTGGTCGTGCCGGCTGACACCTATCTGGTGGAAGACCAGGCCGACATCATCGAGAAGGCCGGCGTCCAGAGCGTCAAGGTCCGCTCTGTGCTGACCTGCGAAGCCGCCACCGGCGTCTGCGGGGCCTGCTACGGCCGCGACCTCGCCCGGGGCACCCCGGTGAACATCGGTGAAGCGGTCGGCGTCATCGCCGCCCAGTCGATCGGCGAACCCGGCACCCAGCTGACGATGCGGACCTTCCACATCGGCGGCGCCGCCCAGGTGGCCGAGCAGTCGTTCTTCGAAAGCAGCAACGACGGCACGGTGCGCATCGTCGGTCCGACGGTGAAGGCCTCCAACGGCGAATTCATCGTCATGAGCCGCAACACCACCATCACGGTGCAGATCGACGGCAAGGACCGCGAGTCCTACAAGCCGCCGTACGGCGCGCGCCTGAAGGTCAAGGACGGCGCCAAGGTCAAGCGCGGCGATCGTCTCGCCGAGTGGGACCCCTACACCGCCCCGATCATCACCGAAGTGGCCGGCCGCATCCGCGCCGAGGACCTGGTGGACGGCTTCTCCGTCCGCGAGGAAACCGACGAGGCGACCGGTATCGCCAACCGCGTGATTACCGACTGGCGGACCTCGACCCGCGGTTCGGACCTGCGTCCGGCCCTGGCGGTCATCGACGCCGACGGCGCTTACAAGCGTCTGTCGAACGGCGGTGAGGCCCGCTCGCTGCTGCCCGTGGGCGCCGTGCTCTCGGTCGGCGACGGCGACGAGGTCAAGGCCGGCGACGTCATCGCCCGGATCCCGACCGAAGGCGCCAAGACCCGGGACATCACCGGTGGTCTGCCGCGCGTCGCCGAACTCTTCGAAGCCCGCCGTCCGAAGGACTGCGCGGTCATCGCCGAGATGGACGGCCGCGTCGAATTCGGCCGAGACTACAAGAACAAGCGCCGCATCAAGATCACCCCGGAAGACGGCGGCGACGCGGTCGAGTTCCTGATCCCGAAGGGCAAGCACATCACCGTCCACGACGGCGACGTGATCCTGCGCGGCGAGTACATCATCGACGGCAACCCGGATCCGCACGACATCCTGCGCATCCTGGGCGTCGAGGCCCTGGCCAACTTCCTCGTCGACGAGATCCAGGAGGTCTATCGACTGCAGGGCGTGCCGATCAACGACAAGCACATCGAGGTGATTGTCCGGCAGATGCTGCAGAAGGTGGAAATCCTCGAGCCGGGCGACACGGGCCTGATCCGTGGCGACCACCTCGACAAGCCGGACCTCGATCTGGAAAACGCCAAGGCGGAAGCCCGCGGCGGCCGTCCGGCCCTCGTCCAGCCCGTGCTGCTCGGCATCACCAAGGCCAGCTTGCAGACCCGCAGCTTCATCTCGGCGGCGTCGTTCCAGGAGACCACCCGCGTCCTCACCGACGCCTCGGTCCACGGCAAGGTCGATACGCTCGAAGGCCTCAAGGAAAACGTCATCGTCGGCCGGCTCATCCCGGCGGGCACGGGTTCCTATCTGCGCGGCCTGCAACGCATCGCCACCAAGCGCGACGAGGCCCTCTCGGCTTCCCGCGAGGAGACGATGGAGCCGCTGCCGGTCGAGATCGCACTGGCGGACGCCGAGACGACCGACGCCTGACCGGCGTCGCCGTCCTGATTATCGCGACACGGCCCGGGAGCGATCCCGGGCCGTTTTCGTTTCGGCTGGCGGAGGCGGCCGGAACCGCTTGGCTTCCCGCAACGACTCGGGGGGAAGCCATGCGCGTCCAGGGACTTATCTGTGCGTTGGCGCTGACCGCGCCGCTGGCCGCCTGTTTCGATCCCCCGCCGCCGCCGCCGCCGCCGCCGGAGAACATCTTCGCCGCCCCGGCTGATCGCATCCTGATCAGGCAGGCCATGATCGATGTGGCCAACAACCCGGTGGTCCTGGGTTCGAGCCGATTTCGCGAGCTGGTCGTCAGCGACGACATCCAGGGCAAGTGGCGGGCGGTCTGCGGCGAGGGCGCGACGACGGGCGGGATCTGGAGGGGCTTTGTGGCCATCGCCGACCCGGGTCCGGCGATCAATTCGCTGGCCGTTCGCAGCGACCAGCTGACCGAGGCCCAGATCGCCAGCTGCAAGCCGGCGATCATCAAATACCTCGGCGAGTACATCCCCGCCAGCAAGGGGGAGAAGGCCTTCGCCGACGCCGGCTGCAGCCAGCTCGATAAGACCTACTGGTATGCCTGGAAGAAGTACTGCGCCGGGATCCTGACCCAGCCGTCGGCCGCTCCAGCCCCCGCCGCCGCGCCTCAGTAGCCGAGCAGGCCGATGCCGTTGGTCCGCGTGCCGCCGGCGTTGTCCGCGGGATTGATTCCCGGCGGGACCGGACCCTCCTTGCGCCGGCGGATGGTCGCCTTGCGCGCGGCGACGGCGTCCCATTCGGCCCGCCTGGCCGGGTCGAGGGGCGCGGCGATGTCGGCGGTCTCGACGGATCGTTTGCCGTAGGCGTCGGCGCAGGCCTCGCGCTCGCGGCGGGTCAGGCCCACGGCGTCCTTGTTGGCGCAGCCCACCGGCGAGCCTCGCAACGCCTGCCGCAGGACATCGCCACCGGCCTGGCCGGGCAGCGGCGCGGGGTGAACGCCCGCCGTCGCCGCTGGAGGGCTGGCTGGTCGGGATGGGGCCAGGGGCAGGGGCTGAATGTCGCTCGCAGGCGCGCTGCTCGCGACATGGCGAGGCCGCGGCGGCGAGGACGGGACCGGCCGGGCGCGTTGGCTGCTCTGGTCGGCCGGCGCAGGGATCCACAGGTCCAGCGACACCGCCGGAGGATTCACGCGCCGGACCTCGCGCAGGGCCGGCGTGGTCAGCCCAAGCAGCGCCAGCGCCACGCCATGCGCCACCAGCGAGACCGCGACGATGGCGGTCCGCCCGATCCGACGGCGCGTTGTGGCTGAGATGGACACGCGCTCCCCCTGCGACGGTTGCAGGATTTGATGGCGCAGGGGCGAAACCGTGGCCGTCGCGGGGCGCTCGTGAGACGGATCACCTGTTCTGTCGCGGCGAAAATCCGTGCTAGCCTGCCGCGAGGGCAGGGGGAATTCGCGTGAAAGCTTTAGTATCGGCGGTGCTGGGTCTGATGGCCCTGGCCGTTTTCACGGTTGCGCCGGCGCAGGCCGCCGCGCCGCCGGTGTCAGCCTTCGCGCGCCTGCCGGCGATCGAGCAGGCGACGATTTCGCCCGATGGCGCGCGCGTCGCCCTGCTGGGCGGACCGCCGGGCGAACGGATCATTTTCCTGGCGCCCGTGGACGGCCAGTCGTCGGTGACGGTGAAACTGGGCCAGGCGTGGGTGCACAGCGTGCGCTGGGTCAGCAACGAGTACCTGGTGGTCAACTTCTCGATGCTGGACAAGGGCACCAACTATTCCAACGGCCAGCAATGGAGCTACCAGCTCAATCGAAATGTGGTGATCAATCGCGAGGGCAAGCTGGTTTCCTACCTGCTGGCTGACACCGACTGGTCCGGCTATGCGATCAGCCAGCCAATCCTGGGCGTACTTGAGGGCGCGACGCCCACGGTGCTCATCCAGGGCCTGGACCTGTCAGCCGACACGATGGGGTACAAGCCCGACTCACTGATCCAGCCCAAGGGTGACGATCTCATTGCGGCCATCTGGGCGGTGGACGTCACGACTGGCAGGGGGCGGATCGCCGACCGCGGAAATCGCATGACCCAGAGCTGGGAACTGGATCTCAGCGGGGATCCGCGGGTGCGCTGGGACTATGATGGCGAGATGGACGAGATGACCTTCTCCGTCCGGCCCAAGGGCAAGTCGGGCTGGGCCCACCTCGACATCGGCGAGGGCGACCAGGCCTTCTCCTTCCTCGGCTACTCGGACCCGGATGATTCCATCTATCTGAGCGAGAGCGGGCCGGATGGCGTTCGCCTGCTCCGGCGGCGACTGGCGGACGGCGCAACGACGCCGGTCGCGCTTCAGGGACCCGTCCAGGCTCTTGAGCTGATCTGGGACCCCTACACCCTCACGCCTGTGGCCATCGCCACCCAGACGGACAAGCCCGCGTACCAGTGGCTGGAGCCCGGGCTGGGCGCGGTGCAGGCCAAGTTGTCCAGGGCCTTCGCCGGCAAGGACGTCTATCTCTCCAGCTGGTCGAAGGACCGCACCCGGGTCGTCGTCCGGGTGGCGGCGCCGTCCAGCCCCCCGGCCTGGTACCTGTTCGACACCCGCACCAACCAGGCCTCCGCGCTCGGCGAGTCCTATCCGGAACTGGCTGGCGCGGCGCTCGGAACCACCAGCTGGATCACCTACAAGGCCCGCGACGGCAAGGAGATATCCGCCTACCTGACCCTGCCGCCCGGCCTGGCGCCAGGCGCGAAGCCGCCGCTGATCGTCTTTCCGCACGGCGGCCCGGCCGTCCGTGACGACTTCGACTTCGACTGGTGGGTCCAGGCCATGGCCACCCGCGGCTACGCGGTCCTGCAGCCGCAGTTCCGCGGTTCGTCCGGCTTTGGCGAGGCCTTCGAACAGGCCGGCAACGAACAGTGGGGCGGCAAGATGCAGGACGACCTGATCGACGGCGTCCTGGCCCTGGCCGATCAGGGCGTGGCCGACGCCAAACGGGTCTGCATCGTCGGCGCCAGCTATGGCGGCTACGCGGCCCTGTACGGCGCTTCGGTCTATCCCTCGGTCTATCGCTGCGGGGCGTCGGTGAACGGGGTTTCCGACCTGGCCCTGCTGATCGGGTCCAAGTCGCGGGCGTTCGGCCGGGACACCGCCCTGGTCAACGCGCTCGAGACGATGATGGGCGACCCGCGCGAGAAGGCCGAGGCCTACCGCCTGGCCTCGCCGGTGTTCCGTGTCACCCGTCAGGCCGCGCCGATCCTGCTGATCCATGGCGAGGATGACACCACCGTTCCGATCCAGCAGTCGCGGACCATGCAGCGGGCCCTGAAGGCCAACGGTTTCGCCGGTGATCTTGTGGTGCTCAAGGACGACGACCACCACCTGTCGAGCACCGCCAGCCGCCAGCTGATGTTGGACTCCCTGTTCGCCTTCCTCGACCGTCACCTGCCGGTTGGGCCATGAGGCGAGGCCCCGCGGCAACCCTTTCCAAAGCCTTGACCTGAGGCCCCTTCGCCAGTATTTAGCGCCCCTCTTTCGGGGCCGGTCCTTTTCGGGCCTGTCCCGATCAGCGGATGTCCCGCAAAGGACCGTCAGGCCCGCCGGAACGCATGAGAGCGCGTGCCGGCGAGTTTTCGCGTTCGAAAGGGGCGTCCGGAAAGCCGGAACGATCAACAAGGACCCCGAGACGCCTCGGCCGAAAGGCACACGACTCCACGAGCACGAAAAGAGCGAATGCCTACAGTCAACCAGCTCAACCGCAAGCCTCGCCAGCCGAAGCCCACGCGGAACAAGGTGCCGGCCCTCAAGGGTTGTCCCCAGCGTCGCGGCGTCTGCACGCGCGTCTACACGACGACCCCGAAGAAGCCGAACTCGGCGCTGCGTAAGGTCGCCAAGGTCCGTCTGACCACCGGCATCGAAGCCGTGTGCTACATCCCGGGCGAAGGCCACAATCTGCAGGAGCACTCGGTGGTGCTCATCCGCGGCGGCCGCGTGAAGGACCTTCCCGGCGTCCGTTATCACATCCTGCGCGGCGTGCTCGACACGCAAGGCGTCAAGGACCGTCGCCAACGCCGTTCGAAGTACGGCGCGAAGCGTCCGAAGTAAGGAAGAGCAAGCATGTCCCGCCGCCGCCGCGCAGAGAAGCGTCAGGTTCTGCCCGATCCCAAGTTCGGGGACCTGATCGTCACGAAATTCATGAACTACGTCATGTACGAAGGCAAAAAAGCCGTCGCCGAGAACATCATCTACGGCGCCTTCGACATTCTGGAAGCCAAGCGCAAGGACCAGGGTCCCCTGGAAACCTTCCACTCGGCCCTCGACAACGTCGCGCCCGCCATCGAAGTCCGGTCCCGCCGGGTCGGCGGCGCCACCTACCAGGTGCCCGTGGAAGTCCGTCCGGACCGCCGCCGCGCCCTGGCCATCCGCTGGCTGGTGACCGCCGCGCGCAAGCGTGGCGAGAACACCATGACCGAGAAGCTGGCCGCCGAGCTGCTGGACGCCTCCCAGAACCGCGGCAGTGCCGTGAAGAAGCGGGAAGACACCCACAAAATGGCGGAGGCCAACAAGGCGTTCGCTCACTATCG
>JACRBD010000150.1 GCA_016234625.1 Caulobacterales bacterium
ATTCCTTGTCGATGGCGTCGTAGCGATACATGCGGCTACTTCCTGCGGATCAGATCGACACGGCCGGTCGAGCGGGCCGGCAGGGTCTCGAAGTTCAGCGGCGTGAAGGCGGCGCGGATGCGGGCCAGTTCGGTGTCCGGCAGGTCGGCCTGGGCGGAGTCGATCTTGCTCCACTCCTCCTCGACCTGGCGGGCGAACTCTTCCTTGCCCAGCGCCGCGACGAGGATCTTGATCCGCGCCTTGTACTTGTTGTCCCGCCGGCCGTGCCGGTTGTAGACGCGCAGAATGGCCTGCATGTAGCTGAGCAGGCTGCCCACCGGCAGGTGTTCGCGAATGGTCGGGCCGACGTAGGGGGTGCGCCCCTGCCCGCCGCCAACGATCACCTCGAAGCCCAGCGCGCCGTCCCGCGCCCGGCGCAGAACCAGGCCGATGTCATGCACCCGCGCCGCCGTGCGGTCCTTCGCCGAGGCCGTCACCGCGAACTTGAATTTGCGCGGCAGGAAGCTGAATTCCGGATGCAGGGTCGACCACTGGCGGATCACTTCGGACCAGACGCGGGGATCGTCGATCTCCTCGGCCGTGGCGCCCGCGTAGGGGTCGGCGGTGACGTTGCGGATGCAGTTGCCGCTGGTCTGGATGGCGTGCAGGTCCACCTCGGCCAGGTCGTCGAGGATGTCCGGGGTATCGCCCAGCTTGATCCAGTTGAACTGCAGGTTCTGGCGGGTGGTGAAGTGGCCGTAGCCCTTGTCGTACTTACGGCCGATGGCGGCCAGCCGACGCAGCTGGCGGCTGTCCAGCGAGCCGTAGGGGATGGCCACGCGGAGCATGTAGGCGTGCAGCTGCAGGTACAGGCCGTTCATCAGCCGCAGGGGCTTGAACTGGTCCTCGGTCAGGTCCCCGGCCAGACGGCGACCCACCTGTCCCCGAAACTCGGCGGCCCGGTCGGCGAGGAATTCCTTGTCGATGGCGTCGTAGCGATACATGCGGCTACTTCCTGCGGATCAGATCGACACGGCCGGTCGAGCGGGCCGCGCCGGTGGCGGCGAGGATCGCCTCGACGCCGGCGCCGCCCTCGGCCTGCTTGCCGTGGGTCGGTTCATTGGTGGGGCCCAGCGCCCGCAGCCGCTCGCGGTAGCTGACGGGGGCAAAGCCGCCCGGCGCCTCGATCACGTCGATCAGATAGGGCTCGACGACGACCGTGGGCTGGGCCAGCCCGACGGCCAGCGCGCCCTGCGCGGCGGGGTCATCGTCGGCGAACAGCTCGGCCTCGGGAAACGTCTCGATCCAGCGCCCGCCGCGCCAGAACACGACCTCGCCGTCGATCAGGCGGTTTGCGGTGAGGGCTTTCATGATTGCGCCTTTCCTCTCCGCGTAGCGGGGAGGGGGACCATGCGGAGCATGGTGGAGGGGCCGGCGCTGACGCGGGCGGTCCCGTCCTGAATTCCGGTGTTTCCGGCGAGGCCGGCGCTTCCCTCTCCACCAGGCTCCGCATGGTCCCCCTCTCCCTCGCGGGAGAGGATTGAAGCCAGACCCATCGCCTCACCCACGATCAGCAACGCCGGACCCGAAAGCCCCTCCGCGGTCGCGGCCAGCTGGCCGAGCGTCGTCGGATACCGCGCTTCGTCGGCGCGGCTGGCGTTGACCACGATCAGCGCCGGCGTCGCGGCATCGCGGCCGGCGTTCATCAGCCGCTCGGCGATCAGGCCGGCGGTGGTCAGGCCCATGTAGATGACGACAGTCTGGTTGGCTCGGGCCAGGTGGTCCCAGTCGAGGTCCGGTTCGCCGTGGGCGGCGTGGCCGGTGACGAAGGTCACCGCCTGGGCCAGGCCCCGGTGGGTCAGGGGCGCGCCGGCGCCCGCCGAAGCGGCCAGGGCGGCGGTGACGCCGGGCACGACCTCGCAGGCCACGCCGGCGGCGCGGCACTCTTCCAGCTCCTCGCCGCCGCGGCCGAAGATGAACGGGTCGCCGCCCTTGAGCCGGACAACATCGAGTCCCTGCAGCGCGAACGCCACCAGCAGCCGATTGATGTCGTGCTGCGGCAGGGTGTGGCGGTTCTTGCGCTTGGCCACGTCGATCAGCCGCGCGTCGGGCGCGGCCATGGCGAGAATTTCAGGAGACACCAGGCCGTCATGCACGATCACCCCGGCCGCCGCGATCAGCCGCGCGGCCTTGAGGGTCAGGAGTTCCGGATCACCGGGACCGGCGCCCACCAGCCACACCTTGCCCGGCGCGGCGGCGCGGGCGGCGCCATCGAGAGCGACCAGTCGCCGAGGTTGGGACGCGCGGGAGGCCCGGGACATGATGCGATAGTTTCTCTATAAGGTTTGACGAGTCGGGGCGGGACGGACCGAGACGGTCCGCCCCGCCACCCGTCCGATGGCGAAAAGGGCCGATGCGCCACCGAACAGTTGCAAATTGGGAGCGAGGCGCCCACTTCGCAAACCAAGAGTTCTGCCGGGGGCCTCAGGATTTCTATGGAACGCACGATCGAACGCCGAAGGCTTCCGCCGCTCAATGCCTTGCGCGCCTTCGAGGCCGCCGCGCGGCACCTCAATTTCAGCCGCGCCGCGGATGAGCTGTCGGTGACGCCGGGCGCGGTCAGCCAGCAGATCCAGAACCTCGAGGACTATGTCGGGGCGGCCCTGTTCAAGCGCACGCCCAAGGGCCTGTTGCTGACCGACGCGGCCCAGACCGCCCTGCCCGCCCTGCGCGAGGCCTTCGACCGCCTGGCCGAGGCCGCCAGCCTGCTGACCGCCGCCGTCGACGGTCGCCGCCTGACCTTGACCGCCGCCCCGTCCTTCGCCGCCAAGTGGCTGGTCCCGCGCCTGGGCAAGTTCGAGGAGGCCCAGCCGCAGGTCGATGTCTGGCTCAGCGCCGGCATGGAGGTGGTCGACTTCGCCAGCAACGAGATCGACCTTGCCATCCGCTACGGCGGCGGCCGCTATCCCGGCCTGGAAGTCACCCGCCTGCTCAGCGAGACGGTCATTCCCGTGGCCAGCCCGGGCCTGCTGGAGGCCAATCCGCTCAACGATCCGTCGGACCTGTCGCACCACATCCTGCTGCACGACGGCTCGCCCGACGCCGACGACTCCTGCCCCGACTGGGCCATGTGGCTGGCGGCGCGGGGCATCAAGACTGTCGACGGCACGCGCGGACCGCGGTTCAACCAGTCGAGCCTGGTGATCGAGGCGGCGATGAACGGCCGGGGCATCGCCCTGGCCAAACGCACCCTGGCCCAGGCCGACCTCGACGCGGGGCGGCTGGTGACGCCGTTTCCCATCGCCACCGCCGTGGACTTCGCCTATTACGTCGTCCACCCCAAGACCAAGGGACGGTTGCCGCAGGTGAAGGCGTTCGTCTCCTGGCTTTCCGCGGAGGCCGCCGCCCATGAGGCGGCCCTCCAGACCATGGACAACGGTTCCGGTATCTGACGTGGCGAGAGATGTTTTGAACGGGGCCGATGCACGCATCGCGCCCGCCGACTGCACAACCATGGCCGAGGTCCGACAAGGCGTGGACGCCCTCGACCGGGCCCTGGTCCTGCTGCTGGCCGAGCGTCAGGGCTATATGGACGCCGCCGCCCGCATCAAGACCGACCGCAACGTGGTCCGCGACGTTGCGCGGATCGAGGACGTGGTCGCCAAGGTCAAGGCCGCCGCCCGCGAGGCCGGCCTCTCCGAAGCCATCGCCGAACCGGTCTGGCGCACCCTGATCGACCGCTGCATCGCCTACGAGTTCGGCGTCTGGGACCGCACGCGGTCGTAGGACACTAGCCTCCCGTCCCGGAATCCGGACACCTTCGCGTCTTCGCGGGGAGGCCGGGCATGAAGCGATGGATGTGGCTTGTCGTCGGACTGGTCGGCGTGGGCCTGATCGCCTGGGGCGTCCTGCAGGCCCAGTTCAAGAGCGACAGACCGCTGGGGTCGGTCGTGACCAACGCCACCGGCCTGCCCTTCGCGCTGGATGACCTCCACCGCCTGGCCGATGTCGGCGAACCCGTGTTCAGCCCCGACGGCGCCGCCATCGCCTACAGCCTGACCACCGACAACCTGAAGGCCGACCGGCAGGTCAGCGATCTGTGGCGCGTCGACTGGAAGACCGGCAAGACCCGCCAGCTGACCCGCACGCCGAAGGCCAGTGAGTGGTCGCCGGCCTATAGCGGCGACGGCAAGTGGCTCGTGTTCCTGTCCGATGGCGACGGAGAGGGCGACGCCCAGCTATGGCGCATGCCCGCGCGCGGTGGTCGGGCCCGGCAGGCCAGCAAGGTCGCCGGCGGAATCGGCGACTTCTCCCTCTCGCCCGACGGCGCGAAGGCCGTGGTCGTCGCCGAGACCGGCGGTCCAGAGCCCAACGCCGCCGGAACCACCCCGCCCATCGTCATCGACCGCCTTCAGTTCAAGGAGGACGGCCGCGGCTATCTCGACACCCGCCGCCAGCAGCTGCTGATCGTTGATCTGAAAACGGGCAAGACCACGGCCCTGACCCATGGCGACTTCGACCACTGGCTGCCCGCCTGGTCGCCGGACGGCAAGACCATCGCCTTCGTCTCCAAGCGGCATGGCACGGACCCGGACCGAAACCTCGACTTCGATGTCTTCGTGGTCCCCGCGACCGGCGGCGAGCCCCGGCGGCTGGGCGACTTCGCCGGCGCGGACATGGATCCGACCTGGGAATCGCGGCCGGACTGGTCGCCGGACTCCTCGAGGTTGGTCTGGCTGCGCTCGGGCGAGGACCGGTGGATCTACTACGCCCCCTGGCAAATGGTCGTGGCCGAGGTCGCCAGCGGCAAGGCCGTCAACACCGCCTGGATCGACCGCAACGCCTATCATCCGCGCTGGTCGGCCGACGGCCGGTCGCTGCTGGCCCTGATCGAACAGGATCGCGACACCTGGCTGGCGCGGATCGACCCGGTCAGCGGTAAGGTCGCGTATCTGACCCACGGCCGCCGCTTCGCCTATGACTTCGCCGTGGCCCGCAACGGCCGCGTCGCGGTGCTGGATGGCGACAGCGACCGCCCCTACGAACTGCGCACGGTGGAGGCCCGGCCCCGCGACCTGACCCGCCACAACACTTGGCTGGCGGAGCGCGGGCTGGCGACGACGCGGGACGTCAGCTTCATGAGCGACGGGGTCGAAATTCACGGCATCCTGACCCTGCCGCCCGGGTTCGACCCGAAGAAGCGCTACCCGACGATCGTGCGGCTGCACGGCGGGCCTGTCTATCAGTACAGCCACGAGTTCATGGCCGACTGGCAGCTGTACGCCGCCCGCGGCCATGTGGTGCTGGGGATCAACCCGCGCGGCTCGTCCGGGCGTGGCTTCGATTTCGCCCGGGCGATCTACGCCGACTGGGGCAATCTCGATGTGCGCGACGTCAAGGCCGGGGTCGACTGGCTGATCGCCTCGGGCGTCGCCGACCCGGACCGGCTGGGCGTCGGCGGCTGGAGCTACGGTGGCATCCTGACCGACTACGTCGTGGCCAGCGACCCGCGCTTCAAGGCGGCGGTCAGCGGCGCGGGCATGGCCAATTTCGGCGGCGCCTATGGGGCCGACATGTATGTCCGCGAGTATGAGCTGGAGCTTGGCCGGCCCTGGGAAACGCCGGAGCTGTGGACGAAGCTCAGCTATCCCTTCCTGCACGCGGACAGGATCAGCGCCGCGGTGATGTTCCAGTGCGCCGAAGCCGACTTCAACGTGCCCTGCATCGGCGCCGAGCAGATGTACCAGGCGCTGAAGTCACGGGGCCTGGACACCCGGCTGGTGATCTATCCCGGCGAGAACCACGGCCTGACCGTGCCGAGCTATCGGGCGGACCGGCTGAAGCGGAACCTTGAGTGGTACGACCGGTACTTGAAGGGACGGTAGCGGCGCTGCGTCCTTCGACACGCCGCTTCGCGGCTGCTCAGGATGACGCAGAGCAACAGC
>JACRBD010000149.1 GCA_016234625.1 Caulobacterales bacterium
AGTATTTCCGCCTGCGCCAGGAGGCGGCCAAAGCCGCTCAGGCCGGCGACCTCGCGACCGCCGAGACGAAGTTCGAGACGGCCCTGACCCTCTACTCCACGGCGCCGGGGTCCTTCATCCGCCTGGCGCGGGTCGAGGTCGCCGCCGGCAAGCCGGGAGAGGCGATCGCACATCTGGCCGAATATGCGCGGCTGGGTCTGACCTGGGATGTCGCGGGCGACCCGGTGCTCAAGGCGCTGACCGATCAACCTGATTTCGCGCCGGTGGCCGCACAGCTGAAGGCCAATGCCGACCCCGTGGGCGCGCCGCAGGAGATCGCCACGCTGGGGCCCGCCGGCGCCGTCTACGAGGGCGTCGTCGGCGACGATGGCGGCTGGATCCTGAGCGCCGTCGCGGGCCGAAGCCTGGTGCGCCCGACCGAGGACGGCCAGCTGGAGACCCTGCTGGCGCCCGAAGCGGAAACCGGCGGCCTGTTCGGCATGGCCGTCAGCGCCGACGGCAAGGTGCTGTGGGTCGCCGAATCCCGCGGGCCGGGCATCCCGGGATCGAGCGGCGAGCCGCGTACGGGCCTGCTGAAAATCTCCCTGCCGGGCGGCCGGGTGCTGGCGCGGGTCTTTGTTCCCGTGGACGGCAAGAAGCATCAGCTGGGCGATGTCGCGGTCGGCGAGGACGGGACGGTCTACGCCAGCGACGGCGTCGGGGCGATGATCTATCGGCTCAATCCCAGCGCGGCGAAACTGGAGCCGTTCGTGGTCTCCCGCGAGATGGCTTCGCCGCAAGGCATGGCGATCTGCCCGGGCGGCGAGGCGATGGTCGTGGCGGACTATTCCAGCGGCCTGCACCGGATCGACCTGAAGACCGGCGCGGTCACGCCCGTCGGCGGTCTGGGCGCGGCGATGGCCGGGACGGATGGACTGTTCCGCATCGAGCACGACTTCAACATGCGCAACGCCTCGCCCCTGCCCGTGGCGCTGGTCGCCACCCAGAACGGCGTCTCGCCGGCGCGGGTCCTGTTCCTGCGGCTCAGCCCCGACTGCGACGAGCTGGAGGACCTGTCCGTGCTGGCGTCTGGTCATCAGGGCATGGACGACCTGACGCTCGGCGCGTTTGGCGAGGGAGCGGTCGTCTTCATCTCCGACAGTGGCTGGGCCGGCTACGACGGCGACGGCAAGCCGGTCGCCGGAAATGCGGGTCAGGCCAGGTTGATACTGTTGCCACCCCCCTACGGAGACTGACGCCATGATCGCCCTGATCCTCGACCAGCATCGCCGCGATCTCGGCGGCTTCGAGGTGGGGCGGGTGCTGCCCCAGGCGGTGCGGCGGATGGTCGGCCCGTTCATCTTCTTCGACCGGATGGGGCCTGCGGATTTCCAGCCCGGCTTCCCGCGCAGCGTCGACGTGCGGCCGCATCCGCACATCGGCCTGTCGACCCTCAGCTATCTATTCGACGGCGAGATGACCCACCGCGACAGCGTCGGTTCGGAGATCGTCATCAGGCCCGGCGAGGTCAACTGGATGACCGCCGGCAGCGGCATCACCCATTCCGAACGGTTCGAGGGCCTGCGCGAGCACGGCGGGCGGATGGACGGGGTCCAGACCTGGCTGGCCCTGCCCAACGCGGCGGAGGAGACAACGCCGGCCTTCTCACACCATGCGGGGCCCGATGACCTGCCGTTCTATGAAGGCGAGGGCATGAGCGCGCGGCTGGTGGCCGGCTCGGCGTTCGGGGCCAGGGCCAGCGTGCCGGTGTTCTCGCCACTGTTCTACGTCCATTGGGAGCTGGCCGCCGGCGTCACCGCGGGCCTGCCCGCCGAATACCCGGAGCGGGCGGCTTACGTTGCCAGGGGCAGCGTCGAGATCGACGGTCGGACGATCAACGAAGGCCAGATGGTCCTCTTCGCCCCCGGCCAGACCGTGCCGGTCAAGGCATTGACGGCGGCCAGCGTGATCCTGATCGGCGGCGAGCCGGTGGGCGAGCGGTTCATCGAGTGGAACTTTGTCTCCTCGTCGAAGGACCGCATCGAACAGGCCAAGGCCGACTGGCGCGCCGGCCGGATGAAGCTGCCCGACCTGGACGACGGAGAGTTCATCCCGCTGGCCCCCGATCCGACGCCGCCGGCCAATCCGATGAGCTAGGGCATAGGGAGTAGGGCGTAGTTCGATCTGCGCGCACCGCCGGCCCCGCGCCTACCCTCTGCTACTCCCTACTCCCTACTCCCTACTCCCTATCCCGTCTTGCCATCCCGTCAATTGCAAATCATTCTCATTTGCGAACAATTGCAGGAGGCGACGATGATTCTCCACGGCCTGGGGCCCTGCCTGATCGCCCGACTGTTGCGGGCGGAACGCGAGCGCGAACCGGAGAGCGACTGGCTGCTGTTTGGGCCGACCGATCCGGAGGTGGTCGAGACGGCGGAGGCGGCGGAGTGGTTGCTGGCGGCGGAGTAGTTGGGGACTGCTTCCGGCGCAGCCGGTAGCTGTCCCCGCCGCCCGCCGAACAAGGGGGCAGCTACGCTTCGCGAAGCGGTCCCCGAGCCTAACCCTTCAGCGCCTTGCGGGCCGCCACCGCGTACGTGGCGCCGGTCCACAGGGTCACCGCCGCGGCCAGCCAGAGCAGGATGTTGGCGGCCATCATCGCCTTCATCGCCAGGGCCGGGTCTTCCGGCAGGCCCCAGAAGCCCCAGCCGGGCACGAAGAGCTGCGCGGCCAGGGCCACCAGCTGCAGGGTCGTCTTCCATTTCGCCAGCAGGGTCACCGGCAATTTCAGACCCTTTGGGGCCAGGGTCTCGCGCAGGGCGCTGACGGCGAACTCGCGGAACAGAATCAGCCCGCCGGCGGCCGCGGTCTGCCAGGATCCCAGCACCGCGAGGCCGACGACCGCCCCGGCCACCAGGACCTTGTCGGCGATCGGATCGAGGATCGCTCCCAGGGTGCTCTCCACCTTCAGCTTGCGGGCCAGCCAACCGTCGAAAAAGTCCGTCACCCCGGCGATGATGAAGCCCCAGAAGGCCGTGAAATAGAGCGCCGTCGCCACCGCCTTGGGATCCGCCCCCTTGGCGACCGCCCACATGACGAAAGGCTGGGAAGCCAGACCCAGCATGGCGAGGAAGACCACCAGGGTCAGGACCAGGCGCAGGCCGGTGAGGACGTTGGGCAGGTGTTTCATGGGGCGTGAGTAATGGGTTTTGCCGCGAAGGCCAAACCCTGCGTCCTTCGACACGCCGCTGCGCGGCTGCTCAGGATGACGGGCATTTGTTCATCGTCATGGTGAGCAGCGCCCCCGGGTCCGACCAAAGGTCGGCCCGAGGATAAACTCCGCCGCGTGTCGAACCACGCAAGCTGTCCCCGCCTACTTCCGGAAATAGTCATGGATCCGCTGGGCAAGCGGTTCGCTCACCCCGTCCACCTTCATCAGGTCGCCGACCGTCGCCTTGCCGACCTCGCGGGCCGAGCCGAAGGCGTGCAGCAGGGCCCGCTTGCGGCCCGGTCCCACCCCGTCGATCTCGTCCAGCGGATTGCGCTTCATCTCCATCGACCGCTTGGCGCGGTGCGTGCCGATGGCGAAGCGGTGGGCCTCGTCGCGCAGGCGCTGCAGGTAGTACAAGACCGGCGACTTGGGCTCGAGCATGAACGGCGTCTTGCCGGGCATGAACATCCGTTCCAGCCCGGCGTCGCGGTCCGGGCCCTTGGCGATGCCGATCACCGGGATGTCGTCGACGCCCAGGTCGGCCATCACCTCCAGCACCGCGTCCAGCTGGCCCTTGCCGCCATCGATCAGCACCAGGTCTGGCCGGGCGCTGTCGTCGCCCTCCTCCTCGTCCTTGATCAGCCGGGCGAAGCGGCGGCGCAGCACCTCCTTCATCATGCCGTAGTCGTCACCGGGGGTCAGCTCGGTCCCCTTGATGTTGAACTTGCGGTACTGGTTCTTCTGGAAGCCCTCGGGCCCGGCGACGATCATCCCGCCGACGGCGTTGGTCCCCTGGATGTGGCTGTTGTCATAGACCTCGATCCGCTCCGGCGGGCTCTCGAGGCCGAACGCCTCGGCCACCCCGGTCAACAGTCGCGCCTGGCCCGAGCTCTCGGCCAGCTTACGGCCCAGGGCCTCGCGGGCGTTGAGCACCGCCTGGGCGACCAGCTCCTTCTTCTCCCCGCGTTTGGGCAGCAGAATCTCGACCTTGCGGCCGGCCTTCATCGAGAAGGCCTCGGCGAACAGTTCGTGCTCGAACGGCTGGACGTTGACCAGGATCGACCGTGGGAGCGGCCGGTCGTCATAGAACTGGCCGAGGAAGGCGCTCATCACCTCCGCGTCGCTGTCGCTCTTGTCCACGCGGGGGAAGTAGGCGCGGTTGCCCCAGTTCTGGCCGGCGCGGAAGAAGAACACCTGGACGCAGGCCTGGCCGCCCTCGGCGAACAGGGCGAAGACGTCGGCCTCCTCCACCGTCTCGGGATTGACCTGGGTCTCCTGGGCCACGGACGACAGGGCGCGGATGCGGTCGCGCAGCCGGGCGGCCCGCTCGAACTCCATCTCGTCGCTGGCCGCCTGCATCTCGGCCGACATGCGGGCCATTACCGCCCGGCTCCTGCCGCGCAGGAAGGCCTCCGACTCCTCGACCAGTTTCGCATAGTCCTCCAGCGCGATCAGGCCGGTGCAGGGGGCGGCGCAGCGCTTGATCTGGTGCAGCATGCAGGGCCGGGTGCGGCTCTCGTAGACGCTGTCGGAGCAGGACCGCAGCAGGAAGGCCTTCTGCAGGGTGTTGAGCGTTCGATTCACGGCGCCCGCCGAGGCGAAAGGCCCGAAATAGTCGCCCTTGATCGAATGCGCCCCGCGATGCTTGCGCAGCTGCGGCGCGGCGTGATCGCGGCGGATGACGATCTCGGGGAAGCTCTTGTCGTCCCGCAGCAGCACGTTGAAGCGCGGCTTCATCTGCTTGATCAGGTTGATCTCGAGCAGCAAGGCGTCGGTCTCGGTGCGGGTCGAGACGAACTCCATGGCCCGGGTCAGGTCGACCATGTGGGCGATGCGGTTGGTATGGAACCGGCCCTGGGCGTACTGGATCACCCGCTTCTTCAGGCTGCGGGCCTTGCCGACGTAGAGCACCTCCCCGTCCTCGCCGATCATCCG
>JACRBD010000148.1 GCA_016234625.1 Caulobacterales bacterium
GAGGGTGAACACCCGGCTGGCGTTGCCGCCGACGTCGACGCCGATCGACGGGCCCTGCCAGAAGACCTCCTGGGCCTCCTGTTCCTTCATGTACATCAGGCCGCGGCCGTAGCGGGCGCCGATGGTGATGGCCGCCGAGCCCTCCTCGCCGGCGATGTAGGCGGTGGGCCGGCCGTTCTCCTTGAAGATGCGTTCGATGGCCGCGCCCGCGGCCTCGGCGGTCACCCCGAGGAAATCCGAGGTCGCGTTGACGATCTCGTCGGCGCTGTAGGTGCGCGGGCCGTCGGCCGGATCGCGGGGTTCCTGCGCGAAGGCGGGGCCGCCGGCGGCGGCTCCGCCCACGCCGGCGGCGAGGCCTGAAAGGATGAGGGTGCGGCGGTCCATGGGCGTCACTCCGAGTCGGCTGGAAGCCTTGTCAGGCTCCCATTCCAATACGACCGGTTTGCGGCGGCTTCCCTAACGAGCGGTTAACCGGCCCCCTCGGGAGCGGCCTCGTCCGCCAGCGGTTTCGCCGATGACTTCAGCACCTTCTGGCCGGCGAACATCCGCTCGAGCCGGCGGTGGCCCCAGCCCCGGACATCGTCGACGATGGTGAAGATCGCCGGGATGTAGAGCAGGGACAGCAGGGTCGAGGTGATCAGGCCGCCGACGACGGCCACCGCCATGGGCTGCCGGAACTCCACGTCCGCGCCCCAGCCCAGGGCCGTGGGCGCCATGCCCGCGCCCATGGCCACGGTGGTCATCAGGATCGGCCGGGCCCGCTTGTGGGCGGCGTCCATCAGGGCTTCGTAGCGGCCCATCCCGTGCTTGATCGCCTCCAGCGCATACTCGACCAGCAGGATCGAGTTCTTCGCCGCGATGCCCATCAGCATCAGGATGCCGATCAGCGAGGCGATCGAGAAGGTGCTGCCCATGATCAGCAGCCCGACGAAGGCCCCGCCGATGGCCAGCGGCAGGGCGGCCATGATGGTGACCGGGTGGGTGAAGCTTTTGAACAGCAGCGCCAGCACCGCGTACATCAGGAGCAGGCCGGTGATGAAGGCGCCGGCGAACCCGACGATCATCTCCCGGATGAACTCGATGTCGCCGGTCATACCCTGCTTCACGCCCTCGGGCAGGTTCTTGACCGACGGCAGCTGGTTGACCGCCTGGGAGGCTTCGCCACTGGTGATGCCGTTAAGCTCGGTGGTGATCGTCGCCACCCGCGATCGGTCCAGCCGGCTGACCTGCGAGGGGCCCGCGCCATAGGTCACGCTGGCCACGGCGCTGAGCGGCACCGAGCCGCCGCTGACCGTCGGCACGCGCAGGTTTTCCAGCACGGTGATGTCCTGGCGCGCGGCGTCGCTGAGTCTCAGCCGGATCGGCACCTGGCGGTCGCCGAGATTGTACTTGGGCAGCAGCTGGTCGATGTCGCCGATGGTCGCCACCCGGATCGCCTGGGACAGGACGCCGGCCGAGACGCCCAGCCTGGCCGCCTCGTCGGCCCTGGGCGTGATCAGGATTTCCGGCCGCGCGATGGCGGCGGTGTTCAGAACATTGGCCAGGCCCCGCACCGAGCGCATCTCGCGTTCGATCGCCTGGGCGGCCGCCATCAGCGTGTCGCCGTCATCGCTCTGGATCGAATAGGAGTACACGCTGCCGTCGGTAGGCCCGCCGCCGATCTGCGACGGCACGCCGATGCGGGCGCCGGGCACTGTCACCAGGGCATCGACCATCTCGCGGACGAACTGCTGCTGCGTCAGGTCGCGCTCGCCCTTGTCGACCAGCTCGGCCGTCACCGTGGCGGTGTTGACGTCGTTGCCGCCGATCGAGGCGTAGACATTGGTCACCTCCGGCCGCTTGCGCAGCTCGCGGGTCACGCGGGCGACCACGTCGTCGGTCTGGTCCAGAGTCGATCCCGGCGGCAGCTCGACCGAGAAGGCCGCGCGGCTGTAGTCGACCGCCGGCTGGACCTCGACCGGCACCAGCGGCGTGAGCGCGCCGGTGAGCACGAACACCACCGCGCCCATGGCGAAGACCTTCCAGCGGTTCTTCAGCGCCCATGAGAGCAGGCCCAGATACCAGGTCATCCACGGCGGATCGGCGTCCTCGTGAGGCTTGTGCTTGAGCAGATAGGCGCCCATCAGCGGCGTCAGCGTCCGCGCCACCACCAGCGAGAACAGCACCGAGACGCAGGCGGCCAGGGCGAAGGCCTTGAAGAACTGGCCGATGATGCCGGGCATGAAGCCGACCGGCGCGAACACGGCCACGATGGTCAGGGTCGTCGCCACGACCGCCAGGCCGATTTCGTCGGCGGCCTCCATGGCCGCGGGATAGGGCGCCTTGCCGCCTCGCATGTGCCTGACGATGTTCTCGATCTCGACGATGGCGTCATCGACCAGGATGCCGATGGTCAGGGACAGGGCCAGCAGGGTGATCATGTTGAGCGACTGGCCCATCGGCTCGAGCACCGCGAAGGTCGGGATCAGCGACAGGGGCATGGCCACCGCGGCGATCAGGGTCGCCCGCCAGTCGCGCAGGAACAGCCAGACCACGATGACCGCCAGCAGGGCGCCCAGGCCGACGGACTCCAGCGAGGCGATGTAGCTTTCCTCGGCGAACTCGACATAGGCGTTGATCTGCTCGATCTGCAGCTCCGGGTGCGCCGCATCGATCCTGGCGATCTCGGCGCGCACCCGCTCGGCCGTCCTCACCTCGCTGGCTTCCCGCGAACGCAGGAAGTTGAAGGTGATCACCTCCTGGCCGTCGTAGCGGGCGCGGGAGCGGGGCTCGGTCCAGCTGTCCTCGATGCGGCCCAGGTCGCCCAGCCGCACGCTGGCGCCGCCGACCGGCACGCGCATGTCGGCCAGTTCCTGCACCGAACCCGCCGAGCCGAGCGTGCGGATCGACCGCTCCGAGCCGTTCACCGTGACCCGGCCGCCGGGCATGTCGTTGTTCACATTGACCAGCGCCTGGCTGACCGTCGCGGCTGTGACGCCGAACGAGGCCAGACGGTCGGGATCCAGGTCGATGCGGATCTCGCGGTCGACCCCGCCCAGGCGGGTGACCTCGCCGACCCCCTGGATGGCCAGCAGCGCGCGGCTGACCTCGTTGTCGACGAACCAGGACAGCTGCTCGGGCGTCATCGAGCCGGACCGGACCACCCAGGTGATCAGCGGATCGCCGGTGATGTCGATGCGCTGGACGATCGGCTCCTGCATGTCCTGCGGCAGGCTGCCCATCAGGCCGCCCATGGCGTTGCGCACGTCGTTGGTGGCGCGCTCCACGTCGGTCGACAGCTCGAACTCGATGACCGTGACGGACACGCCGTCCTGGACCGTCGAGCGCATGTGGCGCACGCCGCTCAGCCCGGCGATCTTGTCCTCGATCAGCCGGGTGACCTGGGTCTCCATCTCCGTCGGCGCGGCGCCCGGACGGCTGGCGTTGACGTAGATCAGCGGGAAATCGATGTCGGGGTTGTTGTTGATCCGCATGGCGTTGAAGCCGGCGACCCCGCCCAGCGTCAGCATGATGAACAGCATGATGACGGGGATGGGATTCTTGATCGACCAGGAGGAGATGTCGCGCATGGCCGGCTACTTCGCCACGACGCGGACGCGGTCGCCGTCGGCAAGGAAGCCCGCGCCCTGGACGACGATCCGCTCACCAGCGGTCAGGCCCTCGGACACCTCGACCGAGTCCTTCGTCCGCGAACCGACCACGATGGGCCGGAAGCGGACCACCGACTGGGCGCCCAGCACGAAGACGCCGGGCTTGTTGTCGCGATAGACCACGGCCAGCGCCGGCGCCGTCAGCGCGGGCTGATCGCCGACATTGATCACGCCGCGCGCGAACATCCCCGGGCGGAAGCCGCCGGCGGTGGACAGGGTAATACGGGCCATGCCGACCCGGCTCTGGACATCGACCTGCGAGGTGATGATGCGCACGGTCCCGGACACCTCGCCCAGCTGGTCGGAGAGGATGGTGGCGGGCATGCCGGCGCGCACCTGGGCCAGTTGCGTTTCCGGGACTTCGGCATTCAGCTCCAGCCGGCCGTCGCGGACGATGCGGAACAGTTCGGTCCCGGGCGCGACGATCTGGCCCTGCACCACCTTGCGCGAGGCGACCAGGCCCGGGACCGGGGCCCGGACGGTGGTCTGGCCCAGCCGGGTGCGGACCTCGGACAACGCCGCCTCGGCCGCCGAGACCTGGGCGGCGGCGGTGGCCTGGTTGGCGATCGCCGTGTCGAGACCGGCCTGGGCGAGGTAGCCGCGTTCGCGCAGCTCCCGCGCCCGCGCCAGCGCCGCCTCGGCCTGGGCCTGGGTCGCCCGGGCGGCCGCCACGCTGGCCTCCTGCTGGCGCACCTGGGCGCGCAGCAGGTCGTCGTTCATCCGCAGAAGCGGCTGCCCCTGGCGCACCCAGGCGCCTTCATCGACCAGCACGCTGACGGCGGTCAGGCCGCCGGTCTCGGCGCCGACCACGACCTCGTTCCAGGCGACGATATCGCCGCTGGCGGTCACCCGGCGGGCGACATTGACCACCGAAACCACCTGCGCGGTGACGGTCTGGCTGGCCTGGGGCGGCTTGGCCTCTTCCTTGGGTTTGCCGCAGGCCGTCAGGGCCAGGAGAACCACGGCGAGCACCGCCATCGGCCGGCCGGGCCGGTCAGTTCTGTGTCGCACCGTGGTCGTCCCCTGCAGACAGGCGTCATGGCGCCCGACAGTGGTCCGCAGGGCGTCGCCCGTATCTATGCGCCGCCACGCCATTCGCAAGTGCGAACCGACGTTTCCGGCCCGGGTCTCGCGTTGCCCCGCCAATGTGCTAGACGGGCGCGCATGACGACGCCTCTGTCCCACATCCGCAATTTCTCCATCGTGGCACACATCGACCACGGCAAGTCGACGCTGTCGGACCGGCTGATCCAGGAGACCGGCGGCCTGACCGCGCGCGAGATGACCGCCCAGGTCCTCGACAACATGGACATCGAGAAGGAGCGCGGCATCACCATCAAGGCGCAGACCGTGCGCCTGGACTACAAGGCCGACGACGGCGAGACCTATGTCCTGAACCTGATGGACACCCCCGGCCACGTGGACTTCGCCTCCGAGGTCAGCCGCTCCCTCGCCGCCTGCGAGGGCTCGATCCTCGTCGTCGACGCCTCCCAGGGCGTCGAGGCCCAGACCCTGGCCAACGTCTATTCGGCCATCGACAACAACCACGAGATCGTCCCGGTCCTCAACAAGATCGACCTTCCGGCTGCCGAACCCGAGCGGGTCCGCGCCCAGATCGAGGATGTCATCGGCCTGGACGCCAGCGACGCGGTGCTGTGCAGCGCCAAGAGCGGCGTCGGCATCCACGACGTGCTGGAGGCCATCGTCCACCGCCTGCCCGCCCCCAAGGGCGACGCCGCCGCCCCGCTCAAGGCCCTCCTCGTGGACGCCTGGTACGACGCCTATCTCGGCGT
This sequence comes from Caulobacterales bacterium, assembly GCA_016234625.1. GTDB lineage: Bacteria > Pseudomonadota > Alphaproteobacteria > Caulobacterales > Caulobacteraceae > Caulobacter. Next base: position 5,444 of record JACRBD010000148.1, read on the forward strand.
CGTCGTGCTGGTCCGCGTGTTCGACGGCACGCTCAAAGCCGGCCAGAAGATCAGGATGATGCAGCACGGCTCGGTCCATCTGGTCGACCGCGTCGGCGTCTTCACCCCCAAGAACACCCCGGTCGAAAGCCTGGGCCCCGGCGAGATCGGCTTCATCGGCTTGTATCCCGGCAGCGGGCCCACCGAGGAATCGGCATGAGCGATCGTGTCGCCGACCTTCGCGTCCGCCACGATCTTGATACCGGCGACCAGGTAGCCGACGTCCCCCGCATCCAGGGACTCCTGGGGAACCA
>JACRBD010000147.1 GCA_016234625.1 Caulobacterales bacterium
CCGGCGCTGGCGCGGGAGGGCGACAAGCCCGATCCGCGCCAGGACCGGGGCGAAACCCAGATCCGGCCGAACCTGCGCGACGCCGTCACCGCGCCGCTCGACGACCTGAACCTGAAGCACGTCAACATCCCCGACGTGCTCAAGCGCGCCGTCGCCGGGCCGTACGACATGGACGGTCTCAAGACCTGCGAGGCCATCGCCGGCGAGGTCGGCCGCCTGAACGAGGCGCTGGGGCCGGACCTCGATGAACCGCCGCCGCCCGACAAACGCACGCGGGGCCAGAAGGTCCGGCAGGCGGCCGGCGACGCGGCCGTCGGGGTGGTCAGCGACAAGACCCACAGCCTGCTCCCCTTCCGGGGATGGGTGCGCAAACTCTCCGGCGCCGAACGCCGCGACAAGCGCGTGGCCGCGGCGATCAACGCCGGCAAGATCCGCCGCGGCTATCTCAAGGGTTCCGGCATGCGCATGAACTGCGCCCCGCCCGCCGCGCCCAGCTGGTTCGTGCCCGAACCGCTAGCGAAGGGCGGCGGATTGCTCGCCTGGCTGGCCGGACTTTGGGCCTGGTTCATCGGCCTGTTCCACTGAGCCCGCCCCGTGCAGTCCGGGCCCGAAAAGAACGAATCACCAACCCGAAGGGATAGCGTTGGAACATCGCCCGACCGCTAGGGGTTGAGTTTTGTTCGGCGGCTGTTCCGCCCGACACCATCCTCTCCCGCGAGGGAGAGGGGGACCATGCGGAGCATGGTGGAGAGGGATGCGCGGCTGATGTGCGGTTAGCTGCACTCCCTCGGCGGACTGAGCCCTGATGTCTTGACGGCCAGTGTTGCTCCGGCGGACGGCCTGCTCAAGGACCGCTTCGCGGCCGCGTAGCGGCGACCCCGAAGGGGTCGTCCTTGACCAGGACGACCGTCCGGAGCGCATCATTCCATCAAGGCCAAAGGGCCCGTCTACAGGTGGGAATGGGAGGAACGAGCGCGGGCGTTTCCGCCCTCACCGCGCTTCCCTCTCCACCGGCCTCCGGCTGGTCCCCCTCTCCCTCGCGGGAGAGGAGTGCCGCTAAAGCCCCAGCACGGCCTTGGCGATGATGTTGCGCTGGATCTCGTTCGAGCCGCCGAAGATCGAGGTCTTGCGCATGTTGAAGTAGGTCGGGGCGGCCTTGCCGGCGTAGTCGGGGCCGATCGGGCCGATGTTGCCGCCCATGCCGCGGGCGTAGGGGGCGCCGTAGTGGGCGGCGGCCTCGAGGGTCAGTTCGGTCAGCCGCTGGCCGACCTCGGTGCCCTTGACCTTCAGCAGAGAGGCTTCCGGGCCGGGGCCCTTGCCCTTGCTCTCCGAGGCCAGGCTGCGCAGCTCGGTGTATTCCAGCGCCGCCAGGTCGACCTCCAGCTCGGCCACCTTGCGGCGGAAGTCGCTGTCGTTGATCAGCGGCTGGGCGTCGTCGGCCAGCTCGCCGGCGGCCAGCTCGCGCAGGCGCTCGATGCCGCGCTTGGAGCGGGCGACGCCGGCGATGCCGGTGCGCTCGTGGCCGAGCAGGTACTTGGCCACCGTCCAGCCCTTGTTCTCCTCGCCGATCAGGTTGGCGACGGGGACCCGGACGTTGTCGAGGAACACGTCGTTGACCTCGTGGCCGCCCTCGATAGTGATGATCGGGCGCACGGTGATGCCCGGCGATTTCATGTCGATCAGCAGGAAGGAGATGCCCTCCTGCTTCTTGGCGTCGGGATCGGTGCGGACCAGGAAGAAGCCCCAGTCGGCGAAGTGACCCTGGGTGGTCCAGGTCTTCTGGCCGTTGACGATGTAGTGGTCGCCGTCACGCACGGCGCGGGTCGACAGGCCGGCGAGGTCCGAGCCGGCGCCGGGCTCGGAGTAGCCCTGGCACCACCAGATGTCGCCATTCATGGTCCCGGGCAGGAACTTCTCCTTCTGCTCGGGGGTGGCGAAGGTGTAGAGCACCGGCCCGATCATCCCCAGGCCAAAGCTGGTCTGGCTGGTCTGGGCCCGGGCCAGCTCCTCGCTGAAGATATACTTGCGGACCGAGTCCCAGCCCGTGCCGCCGTATTCCACCGGCCAGGACGGGGTCAGCCAGCCCTTGTTGTGCAGGATGCGATGCCAAGCGAGGATGTCCTCCTTGCCCAGATGCTCGCCGGCTTCCTGCTTGCGGCGGGTCTCGGCGGGGTAGTTCGCGGCGATCCAGTCGCGCACTTCCTTGCGGAATTCGGCGTGCTCGGGAAGGAAATCGAGGTCCATTGGTCTTCTCCCAATCTTGTGCGCTGGACTCTGGCGGCCCGGCTCGGCAGTTTGCGCTCAAACAAGCGTTTCAATGAACGATAGGGGTGAGGCGTCATGGCCGCAATAAATTCCGTCACCGAACTGACCCGCGACGGCGACATCGCCGTCATCACCCTCAACTCGCCGCCGGTGAACGCCTTGTCGTTCAATGTCCGGGACGGCCTGTTCGAGGGCTTCAAGGCCGCCATCGCCGACGACGCGGTCAAGGCCATCGTGCTGATCTGCGATGGCCGCACCTTCATCGCCGGCGCCGACATCAGCGAGTTCGGCGGGGCCCAGAAGGGCGCCAGCCTGTTCGACGTCCAGAACATGATGGAGAACAGCCCCAAGCCGGTGATCGCCGCGATCCACGGCACGGCGCTCGGCGGCGGCCTGGAAGTGGCCCTGACCGCCCACTATCGCGTGGCCGTGCCCTCGGCCAAATGCGGCCTCCCGGAAGTGAACCTGGGCCTGCTGCCCGGCGCCGGCGGCACCCAGCGCCTGCCGCGCATCGTCGGCGCCGAGAAGGCCCTGGAGATGATGACCAGCGGCAGCCATGTCCCGGCCAAGGAATGCCTGGCCATGGGCCTGGTCGACGCCATGGCCGAGGAAGGCAAGCTGCTCGAGGGCGCGACCGCCTTCGCCCGCAAGGTGCTGGCCGAGAATCTGCCGCTGAAGAAGGTCCGCGACCGCGAGGTGGCCGGCGGCACGCCAGAGGTGTTCGCCGCCTTCCGCAAGGCCAACGCCCGCAAGTTCCGCGGCTTCAAGGCGCCCGAGTCGAACATCAAGTGCATCGAGGCGGCGGCCACCCTGCCCTTCGAGGAGGGCCTGAAGGTCGAGCGCCAGCTGTTCATGGAGCTGATGACCGGGCCGCAGTCGGCCGCCCAGCGTTACGTCTTCTTCGCCGAACGCCTGGCCAACAAGATCCCCGATGTGCCGGACGACACCCCGATCATCCCGGTGGCCAAGGTCGGCATCATCGGCGCCGGCACCATGGGCGGCGGCATCGCCATGAACTTCCTCAACGTCGGCCTGCCGGTGACCATCGTCGAGACCAAGCAGGAAGCCCTCGACCGGGGCCTGGGCGTCATCCGCAAGAACTACGAGAACACCGCCAAGCGCGGCCGGCTGACGATGGAACAGGTCGAGCAGCGCATGGGCCTGCTGACCGGCACCCTGGCCCTCGAGGACCTGGCCGACAGCGACCTGGTGATCGAGGCCATCTTCGAGAACATGGCGGTCAAGAAGGAGGTGTTCGGCAAGCTGGACACGATCGTCAAGCAGGGCGCGATCCTGGCGACCAACACCTCTGCCCTGAACATCGACGAGATCGCCACGGCGGTGAAGCGTCCGGAAGCGGTCATCGGCCTGCACTTCTTCTCGCCGGCCAACGTCATGCGACTGCTGGAAGTGGTCCGCGCCGACCACACCTCCAAGAGCGTCATCGCCACCGCGATGCAGCTGGCCAAGAAGATCGGCAAGGTCGCCGTGCTGGTCGGGGTCTGCCCCGGCTTCGTCGGCAACCGCATGCTGTTCCAGCGCCAGAACCAGGCCCAGCGCCTGGTCATGGAAGGGGCCATGCCCTGGGACGTGGACCGGGTGCTCTACGACTTCGGCTTCCCAATGGGTCCGTTCGCCATGAGCGACCTGGCCGGCCTGGATATCGGCTGGAACAAGGAAACCTCGAAGGGCGAGACCATCCGTGACCAGCTCTGCGAGCTGGATCGCCGCGGCCAGAAGACCGGCGCCGGCTACTACGACTACGACGAGAACCGCAACGCCATCCCCTCGCCGGTGACCGAAGGCATCATCAAGGCGTTCGCCGCCAAGCAGGGCCTGAACCAGCGCGACATCAGCGACGAGGAAATCCTCGAGCGGACCATCTTCCCGATGATCAACGAGGGGGCCAAGATCCTCGAAGAGGGCAAGGCGATCCGCGCCTCGGATATCGATATCGTCTGGATCAACGGCTACGGCTGGCCCGTCTATCGCGGCGGCCCGATGCACTACGCCGACCTGGTCGGCCTGCCCAAGGTGCTTGAGCGCCTGAAGCAGTACCAGAACGAGATGGGCGACTTCTTCAAACCCTCGGCCCTGCTGGAACAGCTGGTCGCCGAGGGCAAGGGGTTCAAGGACCTAAAGTGAGGGACTAGGGGATAGGGGCTAGCGGTTGGAGGTGCGCGGCATCTTGGCCCCAACCCCCATTTTTCTAGTCCCTAGCCCCTAATCCCTAGCCCCTAGAGCGCCAGCGATGCCCACCCTAGCCTCCATGATCGCCGACGACTTCGGCACGGTCCCCGACCTGATCCGCCTCAACGCGGCGGCGACGCCGGCCAAGCCGGCGCTGATCCAGGACGACCGGTCGATGACCTGGGGCGAGTTGGACGCGCTGGTCGACCGCATCGCGGCCGGCCTGCAGCGGGACGGCGTCAAGCAGACGCAGGCCGTCTCGGTCTGCGCGACGACCTCGATCGAGTACGCGGCCCTGTTCCTCGGCGGCCTGCGGGCCGGGACGGCGGTGGCGCCGATCGCGCCGTCGTCGACGCCCGAGCAGATCGTGGCCATGGTCAACGACTCCGGCGCCAGCCTGTTCTTCCTCGACAAGGGCGTGGCCGCCGAGATGGGCGAGGCGTTGAAGGGCGTGAAGACCCGCCAGATCGCCCTGGACGGCTCCGACGTCGGCCAGGCCTTCCACGACTGGCTGCCGGCGGAGGGGACCAAACCCGCGCCGGTGACCATCGGCAAGAAGGACCCGTTCAACATCATCTACTCGTCGGGCACGACCGGCACGCCCAAGGGCATCGTCCAGAGCCACGCCATGCGCTGGCGGCACCTGGCCCCGCGCGAGGACGGCATCGGCTATGGCCCCGACGCGGTTGGCTTCATCTCCACCCCGCTCTATTCCAACACCACCCTGGTCTGCTTCTTCCCGACCCTGGCGGGCGGCGGGACGCTGGTGATGCTGGCCAAGTTCGATGTGGTGAAGTGGCTGGAGGCGGCGCAGAAGCACCGCGTGACCCACGCCATGCTGGTGCCGGTGCAGTACCGCCGGCTGCTGGAGCACCCCGACTTCGACAAGTACGACCTCAGCAGCTTCGTGATGAAGTTCGCCACCAGCGCGCCCTTCGCCGCCGAGCTGAAGAAGCAGGCGCTGGAGCGCTGGCCCGGCGGCCTGGTCGAATACTACGGCATGACCGAGGGCGGCGGCGGCTTCATCCTTCAGGGTCACCTGCATCCGGACAAGCTGCACACCGTCGGCCAGGCCAGCCCCGGCGCGGTGATCAAGCTGATCGACGAAGAGGGCAACGAGGTCGGGCCGAACGAGGTGGGCGAGATCATCGGCCGCTCGGCGGCGACCATGAGCGGCTACCACAACCAGCCGGGCAAGACGGCCGAGGCCCAGTGGGTCGATCCCAAGACGGGCGAGGTCTACATCCGCACCGGCGACGTCGGCCGGCTGGACGAGGACGGCTTCCTGACCCTGATGGACCGCCGCAAGGACATGATCATCTCCGGCGGCTTCAACGTCTATCCCAGCGACCTGGAGTCAGTGATCGTGCAGCATCCGGCGGTGGCCGAGGCGGCGGTGATCGCCGCGCCGTCGGACGCCTGGGGCGAGACCCCGGTGGCCTTCGTGGCCCTGAAGGACGGCGCGTCCGCCACCGCCGACGAGATCAAGGCCTTCACCAACAGCAAGGTTGGCAAGACCCAGCGGGTGTCGGACATGGTTCTGGTCGACAGCCTGCCGCGCAGCCACATCGGCAAGGTTCTGAAGCGGGAACTGCGCGACAGCTACGTGGCCCGCGCGGGCGCATAACGCACCCCCCTATTCTGATGCTGGCGCAAAGGTGACGCAGGAGTCATTCTGCCCGCCACGGCCACATCAGATGGCCCTTGGGAGCGACGGCCATGAGCGACGGTTCGGTGGATATCAGACAGGATGCTCGCGAGCGCGCCTGGAGCATGCCCATCTCGGAGATCAACGTCGCCGATCCCCTGCTGTTCCAGACCGACACCATGTGGCCCTACTTCGAGCGGCTGCGGAAGGAAGCGCCGGTCCACCGCCAGACCGAGCACGAGTTCGGCCCCTATTGGTCGGTGACCAAGTACAACGACATCATGGAGGTCGACACCAACCACCAGGTGTTCTCCTCTGAGGGCGGCATCACCATCGCCGAGCCGAAGGACGACTTCCGGCTGCCGATGTTCATCGCCATGGACCCGCCCAAGCACGACGTGCAGCGCAAGACGGTCAGCCCGGTGGTCAGTCCCGGGAACCTGCAATACCTCGAACCGATCATCCGCGAACGGGCGGCGAAGATCCTCGATGACCTGCCGATCGGCGAAGAGATCGACTGGGTGGACAGGGTCTCGGTCGAACTGACCACCATGACGCTGGCGACGCTGTTCGACTTCCCCTTCGAGGAGCGGCGCAAGCTGACCTACTGGTCCGACACGGCCACCGCCAGCAAGTTCAGCCCCTTCTACAAGGGTGAGGACCATCGTCGGGCGACGATGTTTGAATGCGTCGAATATTTCACTCAGCTGTGGAACGAGCGGGTCAACGCCCCGCCGAAAAACGACCTGATCTCGATGCTGGCCCACGGCGAAGCCACGCGGAACATGGACCGCATGGAGTATCTGGGGAACCTGCTCCTGCTGATCGTCGGCGGCAACGACACGACGCGGAACACGATCAGCGCCTCGATCCTGGCGCTCAACCTGAACCCCGACCAGTACGCCAAGCTGCGGGCGGATCCGTCCCTGATCCCCAGCATGGTCTCCGAAACCATCCGTTGGCAGACGCCGCTGGCCCATATGCGCCGGCGGGCGATGGCCGACTACGAGCTGAACGGCCAGACCATCCGCAAGGGCGACAAGGTGCTGATGTGGTACGTCTCGGGCAACCGCGACGACGAGGTCATCGACAATCCCAACGCCTACGTCATCGACCGCGAGCGGCCCCGCCAGCACCTGTCCTTCGGCTTCGGCATCCACCGCTGCGTCGGCAACCGGCTGGCCGAACTGCAGCTGCGGGTGATCTGGGAAGAGATCCTCAAGCGCTTCCCGGACATCCAGGTGACCGGCGAACCGACCCGCGTCGCCTCGTCCTTCGTCAAGGGCTATGAGCACCTGCCGGTAGTCATTCCCTCGCGGTTCTGAAGCGGCGGGGATTTGATCCCGCATTTGACGAGGCATCGTTACGCGGGTAATCAGTCGTCACCGGACGGGCATGGGGCCTGTCGAATCGCGAGCAGGATTCCATGCAGACCTCCAAATGCATGACCCTTCGACCGGCCTTCTCCGCGCCTGACGGCGCGGGTTGCACCGCGTCCGCTCGCGAGGTTTGCGCCGCCTAGATCATCCCTACGATCCAGCGCCCCGTCCCTCCCGAGCCCGATCGCTCCGGAGGGATTTTTTGTATCTCCATCCAGCAACGACCGGGTTCGGGCTTTTCTTCTGAAAGTCCACGACCGTGACCGACCTGACCTTCGACCAACCCGCTCCTCGACGAACGCCCTGGCTCATCGAGTCAAAGGCGCTGCTGCTGCTGGCCGCGCCCATGGCCATGGCCCAGCTGGCCCAGATGGCGGTGATGACCACCGACGTGATCCTGCTCGGCCGGCTCAGCCGGGAGGCCCTGGCGGCGGCGGCCATCGGCAACACCGTCTACTATTTCGCCTGGCTGATCGGCAGCGGCCCGGGCATGGCCGTATCCCCGGTGATCGCCCAGATCCTCGGCGCCCGGCCGCGTGACCGCATGGGCGTGCGGGCCACCGTGCGCATGGGGCTGTGGGTGACCATGCTGGCCTCGCTGCCGCTGATGATCCTGATGCTCAACGCCCGCTGGATCCTGTCGCACCTGGGCCAGGCGCCGGATCTGGCGCGGGATGCGGGTATCTTCGTCTCCATGCTGGCGTTCGGCCTGCCCTTCACCCTGGGCTACCAGGCGCTGAGAAGCTTCGCCGCCGCGCTGGGTAAGCCGACGGCGACCCTGTGGGTCATGCTGGCCTCGATCGTGTTCAACGGCGTCGCCGGCTACGGCCTGATCTTCGGCCACTTCGGCCTGCCGAAGCTGGGGTTGATGGGCTCGGGCCTGGCCACGGCCGGGTCGAGCATCTTCTCGTTCGTCGCCATGCTGGTGGTGATCTGGGCGACGCCGGCCCTGCGCAAGTTCCGCATCTTCCGCCGCGCCCACCGGCCCTTGCCGGTCAAGGCGAGGGAGCTGGTGCGGCTGGGCCTGCCAATCGGGGTGACGATGATCTTCGAGGCCATGCTGTTCAACACCATGACCCTGGTCATGGGCACGTTCGGCGCGGTCGCGGTGGCGGCGCACCAGATCGCCCTGAACTTCGCCTCGATCACCTTCATGGTGCCGTTGGGCTTCGCCATGGCCTCCACCGTGCGGGTGGGTCTGGCGGTGGGACGCGGCGACATGGTCGCCGCCCGGCGCGCGGGAGTCACGGCCATGGTCCTGTCCGTCGGCTTCATCAGCCTGGTGGCGGTGGCCATGGTGCTGTTCGGCCCGCAGATCGCCGGACTCTACCTCGGCGACGGCCGGGCCGGCGACGCGGCGGTTGTCGTGCTGGCGACGCAGTACCTGCTGGTGGCGGCGGCCTTCCAGGTGTTCGACGCCCTGCAGGTGGTCGGCGCCCACGCGCTGCGCGGCCTGAAGGACGCCCGCATGCCGATGGTCCTGGCCGGGGTCAGCTACTGGCTGGCCGGGGCGCCAGTCTGCATCCTGCTGGGGGTCATCCTGAAGATGCAGGGTCTCGGCGTCTGGATCGGCCTGGCCTTCGGCCTGGCCGTGGCCGCTGGCGCCATGTGCTGGCGGTTCTGGCGGATCACGCGGGTGTAGAGGACACATACCGGAGACGGTACGTGTCCCCTTCCCGTTCCCGATGCTGATACGCCCTGAAGGCCTTGATGGAATGGTTCGCTCCGGACGGCGACCTTGGTCAAGGACGACCCCTGCGGGGTCGCCGCTGCGCGGCCAGGGGGCGAGGCGGTCCTTGACGAAGGTCCCGCCGGAGCAAGAATGCTCATCAAGACATCAGGTCGAACTCCGCCGCGAAGATGACTGGCGGACCGTCAGAACGGCAACGCCGCCACATCCGGCTCCACCCACCCTCGCCGCGCCTCCACCGAGAACAACCGCTCCCGCGACCAATAGGCCAGCAGCCAGTCCCGCCGCCCCAGCTCCGTCGCCAGCAGCGCGTTGCAGGCGGTGAACAGCGGCGTCCCCCGTGGCAGACTCGCCAGGAACGCCCGCGTCGCCCGCAGCGAAGCCTGGGTGATGGTCTCGTGATAGCCCTCGCTGTCGGTGTTCTGCACGCCCGTGGCGGTGTTGTAGGCGCGGATCAGGCCCGGCATGTCACGCTCGGCGACGTAGCGCGACTGCCCCGCGATCAGCCAGACCGCCGCCGCGAAATGGGCGGCGTGGGTCCAGGCCGGCTTGGGCAGCGTGCGGGCGACAACGCCCCCGCCAATCGCGACGATCTCGGCGTCGCAGGTGAAATGGGTGGTCATGGAAGGCTCCTGTAACGGAAGCCGGCGCCCGGAACGACAAACCCGCCGGGGTCGCCGGCGGGTTCTGTTCGATGGGGTGGAAGGGATCGGGCCTCGATCACCTCACCGCACGCGCAACGACCGCCGGGAGAATCCGACGTTGTTGCTGCGGGATGCTGGTGCGGGCGAGCGCCATGGGCGGGGATCTACAGGCGATCGCACGACCAGACAAGCGCCCCCCCGCATGCGGGGGAGGGCTGGTCTCAGGTCCTGAACGCCGCGGTGATCAGCTGGCCGCCGCGCTGGATGGTCACGCGCCAGGCCTTGCCGCCGGAGCCGAGGGCGGCGTTGAGGTCGCTCATCGAGCGAATCTGGCGGCCGTTGACCTCGCGGACCATGTCGCCGGGCTTCAGGCCCGCCTGCTGGGCGAAGCCCTGGGCCACGCGGGTGACCACCACGCCGCCGCCCTTGCCGGCGAAGGGATCGACGCCGATCTCGTCGGCCACGGCCGGCGACAGACTGGCCACCGTCGCGCCCTGGAAGGGGTTGGCGCCGGAGATGGTCTTCGCATCCCCTCGCCCGCCCGGCGCGGCCTCGGCCCTGACCGTCAGGTCGCGCTCGGCGCCGTCGCGCAGGATACGCACGGGCACGGTCTCGCCAGGACGCTTCGAGCCGAACTGGTAGGTGGCGGCGCCCTCGTCGTTCACCGGCTCGCCGCCGACAGCGAGGATCACGTCGCCGATCTTCAGGCCGGCGCGCTGGGCCGGACCGCCGGGCCAGACGTCGGTGATCACCACCCCGCGCGGGGCGGCGAGGCCGAGACTGCGGGCGACATCCGCCGTCACCGCCTGGGTGCGGGCGCCCAGCCAGGGCCGCACGACCATGTGCTCGCCGCCGAGGGCGGCGGTGATCACCTGCCGGGCCATGGCGGCGGGAATGGCGAAGCCGACGCCGGACGACTGGCCCGAACGGGACAGGATGGCCGTGTTCACCCCGATCAGGTCGCCGTCCATGTCCACCAGCGGTCCGCCGCTGTTGCCGGGATTGATGGCCGCGTCGGTCTGGATGAAGAAGCTGTAGTCGGTGATGCCGACGTTGGAGCGGGCGGTGGCCGAGACGATGCCGTTGGTCACGGTCTGGCCGACGCCGAACGGGTTGCCGATGGCCAGCACCAGGTCGCCGACCTCGAGCGGCTCGGTATCGTCGATGGCGATCACCGGCAGGCGTTCGCCGCCCGTGTCGATCTTCAGCACCGCCAGGTCCGAACGCGGATCAGCCAGCAGCACCCGGGCCGGGAACTCCCGCCGGTCGGCCAGCTGGACCATGATCTCGTCGGCGCCGTCGATGTTGTGATTGTTGGTCAGGATCACCCCGTCGGCGCGCACGATGGCGCCCGAACCGAGGGATTGAGCGACGCGGGCGGCCGGCGCGCCGCCGCCGCTGAACATGTCCCAGAAGGGATCGACCCGCTGACGCACCAGCCGGCGGCTGGAGAAGTTGACCACCGCGGGGGCGGCCCGCTTGACCACCGGGGCGAAGGAGGTCTTCAGGCCCTCGACGCTGGCCGGCGGGGCCTTGGTCGGCTGGGCAAGGCCCGCGTCCTGGGCCTGGGTCTTGCCGGCCGGGCCGGAACAGGCGGCAAGCAGGGCCATGGCCGGAAGGATCAGTTTCAAAGCGCGCATGAGGTCTTTCAGATCATGATGGCCCCCGTCGCCAATGCAGCGAAGATTTCGGGCGCAATGATGGCGGTGAAAGACCTCAGACGACGGCCGGTTCCACCGCCCTCGGCGGCTTGGCCACCGTCAGGCCGAGCAGGAAGGCCAGCAGCATCAGGCCGGCGGCGACGAAGATGGCCAGGCCCGGCAGATGCAGGGTGCGCTCGTTGTGAACCGACCAGGCGAAGATCAGACCGAACATCAGCGGGCCGAGGATCGAGGAGATCCCCTGCACACTCTGGTTCGCGCCCTGCAGCTGCCCCTGCTCCCGGGGCGGCACGCGGCGGCTCATCAGCCCCATCAGGCCGGGCATCAGGAGCCCCATCAGGGCGAAGACGGGCGTGCCGATCAGGTACCAGGCGGTGTTCGGCGCGAAGGCGTAGATGGCGAACCCCGCCGCGCCGAAAACGGCGCCCACCAGCAAGGCGCCGCGCTCGCCGATGCGTTTGACCACTGGCCCGACCAGCAAGATCGACACGGCGATGCCCAGCACACCGGTCAAGCCCATGGTCATGCCCATGAAGGCCGGGCTCCAGCCGTAGCGGTAGCCGGTGTAGAGGACGAAGATGCTCGGCAGAACCATATGGGCCAGCTGGAACAGGAACAGCACCGTCGCCAGGCCCAGCAGGTCCGGATGCGACCGCAACAGCCTGAGCGAGCCGACGGGATTGGCCTTGGACCAGGCGAAGGCGGCTGCGCGCTTCTCCGGAGTCAGGGATTCCGGCAGCACCAGCAGACCGTAGAGGAAGTTTATCGAGGTCAGGCCCGCGGCGACGAAGAACGGTAGGCGCAGGGCCATGTCGACCGTGAAGCCGGCCACGACGACCGGGGCCATGGTCAGGCTGAGCGTGCCCAGATAACCGCCCAGAACCGGTCCGATCAGGAAGCCGAAACTGAAGGCCGAGCCCATCCAGCCGAACACCTTGGCCCGTTCCTCCGGCGGGGTGATGTCGGCGACATAGGCGTTGGCGGTGGAGAAGCTGGCCGAGGTCAGGCCGTTGAAAATCCGTCCCACCAGCAGCCAGCCCAGCGTCGGCGCCAGGGCCATGAACAGGAAGTCGACCGCCAGCCCGAACAGCGACAGCAGCAGCACCGGCCGGCGGCCGTAGCGGTCCGAGACCATGCCCAGGATCGGGCCGATGAAGAACTGCATCACCCCCCAGGTCACCGCGAACACAACGTTCCATTCGGACGCGGACGCGGTGTCGCCGCCGGTGAACTGTTTGATCAGGTTGGGCAGGATCGGGATCATGATGCCGAACGACACGGCGTTGATCACCGCCAGGGCGAAGATGAAGCCGAAGGCTGCGCGGCGGCCGCCTTGCGACGGTTGAGTTTCGGTGTCGGTCATGCACGCCCCCCGGCGATGAGTGTCGTGGGCGCGACCTGTTTCCAGGCGAGGCGCACCAGATCGGCCATCTTTTCCTCGTCCATGCGCCCGATGTCGAGTTGCGTCCAGCCGCCCTTGTCCCAGTTTCCCAGCGACACGATGGCGCCGGCGTCAGCCTGCTGCAGCGACTCCTTGACCAGCACGGGCAGCTTGAGAACCACCAGCTGCGGGCCGTCATCGGGCGCCGGCGGCAGGGTGACGAAGATCTTGCCCCGCACCCGGAACGACGGCCGGTCGAAGTGCGGATGCTCCTCGACCTCGGGCAGGGAGAGGGCGAGGGCGCGGACGTCGGACTGGTTCATTGGCATTGCGTCCTTCGACACGGCCGCTGCGCGGCCTGCTCAGGATGACGTGCATTTGAGTACGTCATGGTGAGCAGCGCTCGAAGAGCGCGTGTCGAACCACGCACGACCTCGCCGCGCCTCATTCCACATGCTCCCTCAAGCGCCCCAGCAGAACCCGCCACCACTCGCCATGCCGCGCCAGGAACACCGGTTCCGGGAAGCCATGCTTGGCCACATGCTCGGTCGGCACGCTGTCCCAGCCGACGTGGTTGACGGTGACGCGGGTCTCCTCGCCGACCGCCTCGAACAACACCTCGACCTCGGTGGCCATGTCCGAGGTGAAGGCCGCCTGGCGCCAGCCGAACACCAGCCGCGCGCCGGGCTCCCAGACCGTCACCTTGCCGATCTCGAACACCTTGCCGCCTTCGCGGGTCTCGATCAGCCGCTCTCGCCCCTCGAAAGACAGCACGCCCGGCGCGCGGGGGGTGAAGGCGAACAGGCTGTTGGGCTTCCACCACTGGCCAATCTCGGCCGTGAAGGCCTCGAAGGCGCGCAGCGGCGTGGCCTTGACCCGCAGGGCGGTCATCACGCGGGAGGCCACTAGCCCCTGCCCTCCAGGTGCGCCTTGAACGCGGCCAGCTGCGCAGCCCACATCCGCTCGGTCTCTTCCAGCCAGCGCAGCAGGTGAACCATGGGCTCGGGCCTCAGCTGATAGACGCGCACCCGGGCGTCGAACTCCGGCGAGGTCTCCTCGACCAGGCCCGAGCGGCGCAGGGTGCGCAGGTGGCGGCTCATGGCCGGCGCGGTCAGGCCGGCGGCCTGCGCCAGCTCGCCCGCCCGCCTGGGCCGCTCGCGCAGCAGCTCGACCACCCTGCGCCGATGTGGAGCGGCCCGGGCGGCCAGGGTCTCGTCGAGGCGGGCGGAGGCCGGCATCAGGGTTTGTAGACGGTGGTCTTCAGCCCCATGTCCCTGGCGTCCCATTCGTCGGGCGTCATCACCTGGACCGTCTGGCTGACCGTCCAGATATGGCCCTCGGGGTCTTTGCACCGGTAGGTGCGGTCGCCGTAGAACTGGGTCTCCGGCGGGGCGATGATCGCCGCCCCGGCCTTGCGGGCGCGCTCGCAGTGGTCGTCGATTGTGCCCTCGCCATCGGCCAGCTGGATGTGCACCGTCTGGGTCATCAGCCCGCCAATGGACGCCGGACTGCGATGCTCGCCGGTCCATTCGTTGCCGATCATCACGGTGCTGTCGCCGTAGGCCATCTGCGAATGGGCCAGGTTGCCCTCGGCGTCCTCGATCAGCAGCGTGGTTTCGAAGCCGAAGGCCTCTTCCAGGAACTTCAACGCCGCCTTGGGGTCGAGATAGACCAGGGCGGAGGACAGGGCGCGTTTCTCGGCCATGGCGGCCTCCCGTTGCGTTTTCGGCAATATTTAACGCATACGAGAACTATATCGTCAAGCCGGCTGGAATCAGCGAAGGGCCGGGGCGGTCGCCTCCGGGTCGCCGTCGTTGGGCCGCGCCGGCAAGCCGAGCAGCCTCATGATCAGCGGATAGACCGAGACGTTGTCGAACACGGGCAACAGGGAGCCGGGCCGGATGTCCGGGCCGTGCGCGACGAACAGCGCCCGCATCAGCGGGTCCTCCGGATCATAGCCGTGCGAGCCGCCGGGCCTGGGCGGGGGCCGTCTGGCGGCCCATTCGCGGGTGGTCAGCACCCACCCCGTCTCCGGCAGGCAGATGATCGGCGGAATCCGCGGATGGGTCCCGTACTGGAACCGCGCCGGCAGCTCGGCCTTGCGCCAGCACGCCAGGTGCGCGTGCTCGCCCAGCAGCGCCGCCTCGGCCTCGGGGGTTTTGGCGATGAAACCCGAGACCGTGCCGATGGTCACCACCGTGACCGCGTCCATGGGCGCCAGGTCGTCGAGGAAGATCACCCGGTCCGGCGCGGTCGGGGCCATGCCGTGGTCGGAGACGACGATCAGGTTGACCTTTCCGTACAGCCCCCGCGCCTTCAGCCCGGCCGTCAGCCGCGCAAGGGCCGCGTCCACCCGGCCCAGAGCCTGGTTGAGCGCTTCGCTGTCTGGGGCCTCGTGATGGCCGGTGGTGTCGAGGTCCTCGAGATAGAGGGTCATGTAGCCCGGCCGCTCCGCCGCCGGCAGGTCCAGCCAGCCCAGCAGCCGGTCGACCCGGTCGAAGGCCGGCAGCGCCTCGTCATAGACCGACCACTGGCTGGGCCGCACGCCATGGATCTCGGCCTCCGAGCCCGGCCAGAACATGATGAAGCTCTTCACCCCGGCCCGCTCGGCGGTGACCCAGACCGGCTCGCCGCCGTCCCACCAGAAGCGATCCTGCACCTGGTCGCGGGCGCCCATGCTGAACTTCACCCCCGGCCGGGCGGCGTCATACATGGTGTTGTCGGTCAGGCCGTTGTGGTCGGGCCGCAGCCCGGTGATCAGGGTGTAGTGGTTGGGGAAGGTGTTGACCGGAAACGACGGCCGCATGCCCTCCGGGGCCCAGGCCCCGTCGGCGGCCAGAGCCGCCAGGGTCGGGGTCAGGCCCCGCGTGGCGTACTCGGCGCGAAAGCCGTCGATGGAGACCAGGATCACCGGCGCCCGCCCGGCGGCCAGGGCCGGCGTCGCCAGCGTCAGAACGGCGAAAAGGGCCAGAAACAGGCGGCGGGCAAGAACGGTCATGCTGGATCCCCGAAGGCTTGGCCCCCATCTGCACCCGGGCGCTTGGCGGACTCAAGCGCACTCGTCATAGTCGCCCCCTGTCACGCGTTGATGACCGGGAGCGGACCGCCGGATGACCCAATGAGTTTCGCCCTCGAGGCCGCCCAGGTCAGCAAGGCCTACGGGACGGTCCACGCGCTGGACGGCCTGACCCTGAACATCCCGCGTGGCGGGATCTTCGGCATTCTCGGCCCCAACGGCGCGGGCAAGTCGACGCTGTTCCGCATCGTGCTGGGCCTGGTGCGGCCGACCACCGGCGAGACCCGCCTGCTCGGCGCGCCGGCCGGCGACATCAGGGCGCTGCGGCGGATCGGGGCGGTGATCGAGACGCCGCGCTTCCTGCCCTGGCTGACCGGCCGCGACACCTTGCGGATGCTGGCCCTCGAATCCGGCATGAAGACGCCGGACATCGCCGGCTGGCTGGACCGTGTCGGCCTGACCGAGGCGGCCGACCGCAAGGTCAACGGCTACTCCGTTGGCATGAAGCAGCGGCTGGCCCTGGCCGCCGCCCTGCTGACCCGGCCCGAGGTGCTGATCCTCGACGAGCCGACCAGCGGCATGGATCCGGCCGGCATCCTGGAGATGCGCGCCCTGATGCGCGAGCTGGCCGACAGGGACGGGGTGACCATCATCCTGGCCAGCCACCAGCTGGACGAGGTGCAGCGGGTCTGCGACGCGGTGGCCATCCTCGATCGCGGCAAGCTGGTCGCCGATGGCCGGGTCGATACCCTCACCGCGGTCAACGAGCAGTTGCGGCTGCTGGCCTCGCCGCTGGACAAGGTGCTGGAGTTGCTCGGCGCCAGGGGCAAGGCCGACGGGGCGGACGCGGTGCTCGCCGCCATTCCGCGCGCCGAGGCCCCCGCCCTGATCGCCGGCCTCGTGAAGGCCAAGATCGAAATCACCGAGGCCCGCTGGATCGGCGGCGACCTGGAAAAGGTGTTCCTCAGCCATACGGGAGAGACCGATGCTGGCTGACGCCTTCGCCGCCGAACGCCTGCGCTTCTTCAAGGCCCGGGGCGTGCTGTTCTGGAGCCTGGGCTTCGTGCCGCTGGTGAGCATCGGCATCGGCCTGATCCAGGGCTTGCTGATGCGCGGGCTGCTGGCCAGGGCCGTCGCCGAGGGCAACCCCGCCGCCGCCCTCGCCCGCCAGCCCGTGTCGCTGCTGAACCAGGCCGTCGAGTCGGTTTCCGGCTCGAACTTCTTCCTCGTGCAGCTGTTCTTCCTGCTCGCCGGGTCCGCCATCCTGGCCGGCGACTACCGCTGGGAGACCTGGCGGTTCCTCACCCCGCGCAACACCCGCGCCAACCTGTTGCTGGCCAAGCTGGCGACGTTTGGCCTGGCGACGCTCATCGGCCTGGTGCTGCTGGCGTTCGGCGGCGGTATCGCCGGCCTGATCTCCGCGGGCCTGACTGGCGGCGGCGTTCAGTGGGCGCGGGCGGGTGAATACACCAACGCGCAGTTCGCCGGCATCTTCGCCATCGCCTTCCTCGAGATGTTGGCCCTGGGCGCCCTGGCCGCCGTGATCGCCGTGGTGACCCGCACCGGCATCGCCGCCCTGCTGGCGCCCGTCGGCGTGTGGATCGTGCAGGGTTTCGTCGTCAGCCAGGTATCCAAGGGTTTCCCCGACCCGCTCAATCCGCCCCTGCAGTGCATCGCCGGCTTCCCGGTGATGGACACCGACCTGCTGAAGGCCGCTCTGTCACCGGCTCAGGTCGGCGAGACGGTGTCGGTGAACTGGCCGGCCGCCCTGCTGGCCCTGCTGCTGTGGATCGCCGGTCTGACGGCGCTGGCGGTGTGGCTGTTCAGGCGGCAGGACCTGACGCGGGAGTAGGGAGGCGGGGCGGTGATCACGACCGGCGATATCCGGTGCGTCAGCGACTGTGTCGTTCCGAGCGACCTGTTTTTCACTGCCGTCTGGGTCTGGCCGGTGCTCGGCGTCGCACTGGCCGTCGGATGGTTCGCGGTCCGGATGCGCCGAAACTGAAAGCGTCCTTAGGGTAGATTCATGTGGACGATACGCGGAAAGCGTGTCAGCCTGATCCCATGCCCGACTATCCTCCCGGCTTCTCCGAAACGCCCGCCCCCGACTTCGACATCTTCGAGGCGTTCGACGACGTCGAGGAAGAGCGCGCCATGGAGGAAGCTGAACAGGCCATCCGCGAAGGCCGCGTGATCAGCAACGAGGCGATGCTGCGGTGGATTCGCTCGTGGAACACGCCTGACGAACTGCCGCCCCCAGGAGTACGGCATGCCTGAAGACAAGCCTGGTTTCGAAGAGACCCCTGCCCCTGACTTCGACCACTTCGACGATGTCGACGAGGAAGCCGACGCGCGGCTGATCGCCGAGGCCGAGGCCGATCTCGCGGCGGGACGCTGCGTGCCGCATGAGGAAGTCGCGGCCTGGCTCGACACCTGGGGCAAGGGCGAACGGGTTCCGCCTCCGAAGTCGTGGTCCAGGTAGTCTGGTCTGCCCGCGCTCAGCGCAACGTGATCGAGATCGAAAACTTCATCGCCGGCGACAAGCCGATGGCGGCTGAACGCCTCGCGGGTCGACTGAAGGCGGCGGCAGCGAGGCTATCCGACTATCCGGACCGGGGCCGCCTGACCCGGACGGGCATTCGTGAGCTCGCGCACGTTCGTCCCTACGTTATCCGCTACCGGCGCAGCCGCGACGTCGTGATCATCCCTGATATCCGCCACGCGGCGCGACGGCCGCGATGAGGCGTAAACGGGCGAAGGGCGGGTTCTCAATGCACGCGGGTGGCGCGCGGGGGCGGTTTGCGGCCGAGGCTGTGTGAAAACGCGCCGCGACTAAAGACTCGCGCAACTTCCCACCGCTCCCGAACGGCGAAGCGATGGCATCTTGCGGAGTTGGGCTCTCACGTGCCCGCTGCGGGTAAATCACTGCGCGGCAAATCGCGTCGGCTGCGTTTTTACACAGCCTCGACCCGTTGCGGACCTCGGCGCAAAGAATATGATCGCCCTATGAGCGAGCTTCGCATTTCTCTCCCGAGTCCCTGCAGCGAGAATTGGGATGAGATGGAGCCAGCAGGTTGCAACCGTTTTTGCGCCGCCTGTTCGGAGACGATTCACGATCTTGCTGAGCTGACTGCGCAAGAAGCAGAGGCACTTCTGCGAAAGCCTGGAAAACACTGCGTCCGAGCACAGATTGGGCCTGATGGCGCCCTGGCCCTGAGGCCGAGCCACTTAGGCCACTCGCAGAAGATGATAGTGGTGGTGGGCGCGTCAATCAGTCTGCTCGTCTCCGCCTGCGCGACGTTGCCGAAGGACGCATCTCCCACTGGAGTCATCGCTGGAAAAGTAGATCCTTGGAGTAACGTGCAATCCGTTGAGGCCATTGGCGACAATGGTCGCTCGTACAGGGCGACAGTCCAGGCGGACGGTAGTTACCGCTTCCAACGGCTTCCCTACGGAACATACTCACTCAAATTCACAGATCTTTGCGGAGTTTGGGACGGTGGGCGGGTAGTTCTCCGTGAAAGTGCGCACTCCCTTACAGAGCCGTCGCATTCGCAGGACTGTATCGTAGTTGGCATGGCAAAGTTTGAGGATGATCGCAGCTAACTCGCTGGCTAGAGCATTTTCCGATCCAATTGGATCGGTGAAATGCTCCAGTTCGTTGTTTTGACGCATTTTCTGGCGGCGAACCGGCATCCACTTCGCCGGAAAATGCTCTAACGTCCGCTCACCACCCCTTGTCGACACCCCGCCGTCGATCTCTTGCGGGCCAGCGTGCCGGTCTCTCCAGCCTGGTCAAGGGCAGGCCCCGCGGGCCTGTCGCTGCGCGACGCGAAGCGCCCTTGAGCAGGCTGGAGAGACCGGCGATCCTCTCGCCAGGAGATCAGGGCCGGTTGTGGCCCATTCAATATCCGTTTCCCGGCGAAGGCAGGGGCCCAGATTCAGCTTCGGTATCGGCTGGCTATTCGGACCAGAACGTCAACCCCACGCACTCCGCCCTCCGAGCAGGACCCCGGCCTTCGCCGGGGAAACGGGGTCAGGTGGAGGCAGGAGCGCAACTCAGGTGCGCTTTCCGCCCGTCGCGGACACCGGGCGCCACCCACACTCAACGCCCCCCCAAAGCAAAAAGCCCCGGATCGCTCCGGGGCCCTTCGTCATTCTGGTCGCTCGCTCGGCGGACTATTCGTCGCTGGTGAAGCTCTGGACCGGACCGGAGTCCTTGCCCTTTTCCTTCGGGTCGCGATCAACGAATTCGATGACCGCCAGCGGGGCGTTGTCGCCGTGGCGGAAGCCGGCCTTGAGGACGCGGATGTAACCGCCGTTGCGGGCCTTGTAGCGCGGGCCGAGCACGGCGAAGAGCTTGCCGACCTGCTCGATGTCGCGGACCTGGCTGATGGCTTGGCTGAGAGCATGCAGATAGCCGCGCTTGCCCAGCGTGATCAGCTTCTCGACGATCGGGCGCAGTTCCTTGGCCTTCGGCAGGGTGGTGACGATCTGCTCGTGCTTGATCAGGCTCGCCGACATGTTGGCGAACATCGCCAGGCGGTGAGCGGTCGTACGACCCAGTTTACGGTGTGCTTTACCGTGACGCATCGTGGTCTCTCCTGGGCCTATTGGCCCGCAGTGTTGTCACCCATCCCAGCCTGTTTCCCGCCTGGGTCAGAACGAAGCGCCGGGGCCCTCGACCGCTGTTGCGGCGTCTGCGGGCCCCGGACCGGCCTTGCGGACGGTCCGGGAGATAGCGCGGTAAGCGAACTAGATCTGGTCTTCGAACTTCTTGGCCAGGTCTTCGATGTTTTCCGGCGGCCAGTTGGGCACGTCCATGCCGAGATGCAGGTTCATGCCCGCGAGCACTTCCTTGATCTCGTTCAGCGACTTGCGGCCGAAGTTCGGGGTGCGGAGCATCTCCGCCTCGGTCTTCTGGATCAGGTCGCCGATGTAGACGATGTTGTCGTTCTTCAGGCAGTTGGCCGAACGAACCGACAGTTCCAGCTCGTCGACCTTCTTCAGCAGAGCCGGGTTGAACGGCAGCTCCGGCTTGGCTTCGCCGTCCGACTTCTTGGTCGGCTCTTCGAAGGTGATGAAGATCTGCAGCTGGTCCTGCAGGATGCGGGCGGCGTAGGCCACCGCGTCCACGGGACCGACGGCGCCGTTGGTTTCGACTTCCAGCACCAGCTTGTCATAGTCCAGCGACTGGCCCTGACGGGTCGGCTCGACGCGATAGGCGACGCGCTT
Source organism: Caulobacterales bacterium (assembly GCA_016234625.1). Classification (GTDB taxonomy): domain Bacteria; phylum Pseudomonadota; class Alphaproteobacteria; order Caulobacterales; family Caulobacteraceae; genus Caulobacter. Next base: position 21,110 of record JACRBD010000147.1, read on the forward strand.
GACCGGCGAATAGAGGGCGTCGACGGCGATCAGGCCGATCGGGGCGTCTTCAGGACGGTTCTGCTCGGAGGGCACATAGCCCTTGCCGTTGTTGACCGTGAACTCCATGCGCACGTTGGCGCCGTCGTCCAGGGTGCAGAGCACGTGGTCGCCGTTGAGGATCTCGATGTCCGAGGGGGCCTCGATCTGGCTGGCGGTCACCACGCCGGGGCCGGTGGCCCGCAGCGTCATGCGCTTGGGGCCTTCCGAATGCATGCGCAGCGCCAGCTGCTTGATGTTGAGGACGATGTCGACAACGTCTTCACGCACGCCTTCCAGCGAGGAGAATTCGTGCACCACACCGTCGATCTGCACGGCGGTCACGGCCGCGCCTTGCAGGGAGGAGAGGAGAACGCGACGAAGCGCGTTGCCGAGCGTCACGCCAAAGCCGCGCTCGAGGGGTTCGGCAACGATGCGGGCCTTGCGGCTGGCGTCGGTGCCGGTCTCGATCATCGGCTTTTCGGGGCGAATGAGCTCGTTCCAGTTTCTTTCGATCACGGGCGGATGTCCTTGGAACGCGTATTCGCCGGCCGCAAAACGCGCGGCCGGCGACGGGATGGTCGGCTAGTTGAACTCAGACTCGCCGACGCTTGGGCGGCCGGCAGCCGTTATGCGGAATCGGGGTCACGTCGCGGATGGTCGTGATCGTCATGCCGGCGGCCTGCAGGGCGCGCAGGGCCGACTCACGGCCCGAACCCGGACCGGAGACGTTCACTTCCAGGGTCTTCACACCGTGTTCCGCGGCCTTCTTGCCGGCGTCTTCAGCGGCCATCTGCGCCGCGTAAGGGGTCGACTTGCGCGAGCCCTTGAAGCCCATCGCGCCGGCGCTGGACCAGGAGATGGTGTTCCCCTGGGCGTCGGTGATGGTGATCATGGTGTTGTTGAACGAGGCGTTCACATGCGCCACGCCCGAGGTGATGTTCTTGCGTTCGCGCTTTTTGACGCGAGCCGGTTCCTTGGCCATCGAGGCTCTCTCTACTTCTTCTTGCCGGCGATCGGCTTGGCCGGACCCTTGCGGGTGCGGGCGTTCGTATGGGTGCGCTGGCCGCGGACCGGCAGGCCCTTGCGGTGACGCAGGCCGCGGTAGCAGGCCAGGTCCATCAGACGCTTGATGTTGGTCGAGGTCTCACGACGAAGGTCGCCTTCGACGGTGAAGTCCTTGTCGATGGCTTCACGGATGTGGAGCACTTCCTGGTCGGTCAGTTGGTTCACGCGGCGGGCGTCATCGATGCCGACGCGGGCGACGATGTCCTTGGCGGACTTCTGGCCGATGCCATGGATGTACTGCAGCGCGATAACCACGCGCTTGTTCGTCGGAATGTTGACGCCTGCGATACGAGCCAAGCCTAAATCTCTCTGTCTTATCGCGCCCCTATGGACGCACGCGCAAAACGAGACGCCACTAGCGCACCGGCCCTCAGCTTGCACTTCGAGCCGACGCGGGAGTCGCGCCTTTCGCGGAAGCGCACCGTTATAGGGATCGTTGCGCTTCCGTCAATGCCGGAAAAGGTTGATTTTCAACCTATCCGACTCAGTCGTTGGTCGCCTCCAGCGCGGACCGGATGGCGACGGAAACCGCCTCCATCGAGCCCATGCCGTCAACGGCCTTCAGTTTCCCCTGCCCTTCGTAATAGGGCAGCAGTGGCGCCGTCTGGGCGTTGTAGGCCGCCAGCCGGGTCTTGAAGGTCTCCGGGTTGTCGTCCGGGCGCCCCTGTTGTTCGAATCGACCGGTGACCCGCTCCAGCAGGACCGGTTCATCGACCAGCAGGCGCAGGACGACGTCGATCTTCGTACCCCGGCCGGCGAGCATCGAATCGAGCGCCTCGGCCTGGGCCACGGTGCGCGGGAAGCCGTCGAAGATGGCCCCACCTGCGGCCTCCGCCTCCGGCAGGCGCTCTTCGATCAGGGCGATGACGATCTCGTCGGAGACCAGGTCGCCCCGCGCCAGCACGCCCTTGACCCGCTCGCCGAGCTCGGAGCCCGAGGCGATCGCGGCCCTCAGCATGTCGCCGGTCGAGAGCTGGACCATGCCCCGCTCGTCGACCAGCCGCTTGGCCTGGGTGCCCTTGCCGCACCCCGGCGGGCCGAACAGGATCAGGTTCATCGGTCGTCTCCCCTCGCCCCGCTCTTGCGTCGGGGCGCCCTCCCGAACAGGTCGGTCTACTTCCGACCGCCCCGTAGCTTCGATTTCTTGATCAGGCCCTCGTACTGGTGCGCCAGCAGGTGGGACTGGATCTGCGCCACGGTGTCCATGGTCACCGACACGACGATCAGGATCGAGGTGCCGCCCAGGGCCCGGGTCGTGTCCGGCGCGCCCATGAAGCTGATCAGGAACTCCGGCAGCAGGCAGACCATCGCGATATAGGCCGCGCCGATCACCGTCAGCCGGGTCAGGACGAAGTCGAGATATTCGGCCGTCCGTTTGCCCGGGCGGATGCCCGGCAGGAAGCCGCCGTACTTGCGCAGATTCTCGGCGGTGTCTTCCGGATTGAACACGACCGAGGTGTAGAAAAAGCAGAAGAAGATGATCAGGCCGCCATAGAAGACCATGAACAGAGGCTGGCCATGCTGCAGCTGGGCCACCATTCCCGGCAGCCACTGCGGCCAGTTGGGCAGCGTGTCGGGCCGCAGGAAGCCCGCCGCCGTCGCCGGCAGCAGCAGCAGGGACGAGGCGAAGATCGGCGGGATCACGCCCGAGGTATTGATCTTCAGCGGCAGGAAGGAGCTCTCGCCGCCGACCAAGCGGTTGCCGCGCTGCTGCTTGGGATACTGGATCAGCAGGCGGCGCTGCGAGCGCTCCATGAACACGATGGCCAGGATCACGCCGACAGCCAGGACAAACAGCCCCAGAACCGCGCCGCCGTTGATGGCGCCGACCTGGACCTGTTGCAGCAGCTGCCAGATGCTGCGCGGCAGGACCGCGACGATGCCGGCGAAGATGATCAGGCTGATGCCGTTGCCCACGCCGCGGCTGGTGATCTGTTCGCCCAGCCACATCAGGAACAGGGTCCCGCCGGTCAGGGTGACGATCGTCGAGGTGGCGAAGAACCAGGGTGCGATGCTGTCGATGTGCAGGCCGTTGGCCACCATGCCGAAGGCCAGGCCCGAGGCCTGGAACAGCGCCAGGATCACGGTCAGGTAACGGGTGTACTGGTTGAGCGTCTTGCGCCCGGCCTCGCCCCCTTCCTTCTTCAGCTTTTCCCAGGGCGGATAGACCGTCCCCAGCAGCTGGACGATGATCGAGGCGGAGATGTAGGGCATCACGTTCAGGGCGAAGATAGCCATCCGCTCGACGGCGCCGCCCGAGAACATGTTGAACATGCCCAGCACGCCCTCGCTCTGGCGCGTGAACGCCTGGGCGAACGCCGCGGGGTCGATGCCCGGGATCGGGATGTAGGTCCCCAGGCGATAGACGACCATCGCGATCAGGGTAAACAGGATGCGCTTCTGCAGCTCCGTCGCCTTCTGGAAGGCGCCGAAGTTGAGATTTGCGGCTAGCTGCTCTGCGGCCGAAGCCATGTAGGTCCCCGCGACTCTTTAATGAGGGTCACAAATAGTGACGGCGCCGGGTGTTGTCACCGGGCGCCGTCTCAATCTGGTTCAGGCCTTGGCTTCGGCTTCGGCCTCGACCCTGGCGGACCGGGTGAGGGTCAGCTTGCCGCCGACCTTCTCAACCGCGGCCTGGGCGGTGGCCGAGGCGTGATAGACGGTGATGCTGATCTTGCTGGTCAGCTCGCCCTTGCCCAGCAGCTTGACGCCATCGAGCTTGCGGCGAATGACGCCGGCGGCCACCAGGGCGTCCGCGTCGATCGGCTTCTTGGCGTCCAGCTTGCCGGCGGCGATCGCCTGCTCGAGACGCCAGAAGTTCACTTCCACCAGCTTCTTGGCGTTGGGATTGTTGAAGCCGCGCTTGGGCATGCGCATGTGCAGCGGCATCTGGCCGCCTTCGAAGCCGCCGAGGGCGACGCCGCTGCGGGCCTTCTGGCCCTTGACGCCGCGACCGGCGGTCTTGCCCTTGCCCGAGCCCGGGCCGCGGCCGACGCGCATGCGGTTCTTGGTGGAGCCTTCGCGCGGGGCGAGTTCGTTGAGCTTGGTCATGGTGTGCCTCTCCTTGGAGATCTGGCGCCCGGACCTCAGGTCCGGACTCGGCTGATTTTCAAACTCCCTCCCCTCTATGGGGAGGGTGGTCCCGAAGGGACCGGGTGGGGAGGTTGGACACGCCCCCACCCTGGCCAGCAAGCTGGCCTTCCCTCCCCACAAGGGGGGGGGAGGAGTAGTTTAGTCGACCACTTCGACCATGTGGGCGACCTTGGCGATCATCCCGCGGATCGACGGGGTGTCCTCCAGGACGCGCGTGCGGCCGATCTTGTTGAGGCCCAGGCCCGCCAGCGTGGCGCGCTGGTCGCCCTTGCGGCGCAGCGGACTGGCCGTCTGGCGGACGGTGACGGTTTTCTTCTCAGCCATGATCTAGCCCTCGATCGCGTCCGGCGCCGAAGCGCCGTCGGCCCGGCGGCCCAGGACATCGCTGACCTTCTTGCCGCGCTTGGCGGCGATCTGGCGGGGCGAGGACTGGGCCTTGAGCGCTTCGAACGTCGCGCGGACCATGTTGTAGGGGTTGGACGAGCCGGTGGACTTGCCCACGACGTCCTGGACGCCGAGGGTTTCCAGAACCGCGCGCATCGGACCGCCGGCGATGACGCCGGTGCCCGGAGGCGCCGCGCGGACCATCACCTTGCCGGCGCCCCAACGGCCGTTGCCGTCGTGGTGCAGCGTGCGGGATTCGCGAAGCGGAACACGGATCATCGTCTTCTTGGCTTCTTCGGTCGCCTTGCGGATGGCTTCGGGCACTTCACGCGCCTTGCCATGACCGTAGCCGACGCGGCCCTTCTGGTCGCCGACGACCATCAGGGCGGCGAAGCTGAAGCGACGGCCACCCTTCACGGTGGCGGCGACGCGGTTGATGTGCACCAGCTTCTCGACGATGTCGCTGTCGGCGCGATCGTCGGTCGGGGCGTTGCGGTCCCGGCGGTTCCGGCCTTCGCCGCCACCACCACCACTGCGGGGTTCACGAGCCATCTGCTGGTTCCCTTAGAAGTTCAGGCCGGCTTCACGCGCGGCTTCCGCCAGCGCCTTGATCCGTCCGTGATAGATGAAGCCGCCACGATCGAAGACGACGTCCTTGACGCCCTTTTCGATCGCCCGTTCGGCGACGAGCTTGCCCACCAGGGCGGCGGCGTCCTTGTCCGCGCCCTTGACCTTCTTGTCGCCTTCCAGCGTCGAAGCAGAGGCCAGGGTCACGCCGCGTTCGTCGTCGATGATCTGGGCGTAGATGTTCTTGCTCGAGCGGAAGACCGTCAGACGCGGACGACCGTTCGACAGCGCCTTGAGGCGCGTGCGCGTGCGCTGGGCGCGGCGCACATGGGATTCGCGAGGAGAGAGCGCCATGACTACTTCTTCTTGCCTTCCTTGCGGCGGACCTTTTCACCGGCATACCGGACGCCCTTGCCCTTGTAGGGCTCCGGCGGACGGATGCGGCGGATCTTGGCCGCGGTTTCACCGACCAGCTGCTTGTCGATGCCGGCGATCTTGACTTCGGTCTGCTTGGGCACCGCGAAGGTGATGCCCGACGGCGCGACGATGTCGACGTCGTGGCTGAAGCCCAGCGCCAGCGAAAGGTCGGAACCCTTCAGCGCGGCGCGATAGCCGACGCCCACCAGCTCGAGGGTTTCCTCGAAGCCCTGGGTGACGCCGTGAACCATGTTGGCGACCAGCGTGCGCGACAGGCCCCACATCGCCCTGGCGCGCTGGGTGTCGGTGCGCGGCGAGAGCGTCAGCTCGCCGCCGTCCTGCTTGACCTCGATCTCCTCGACGATGGTCCAGGCGAGCTGGCCCTTGGGCCCCTTCACCGTGACCGTCTGGCCTTCGAGCGTGACGGTGACCCCTGCGGGCACCGGCACGGTCTTCTTTCCAATGCGGCTCATATCAATAGACCCTGCAGAGCACTTCGCCGCCGACATTGGCGTCGCGGGCGGCGGTGTCGGACATGACGCCCTTGGGCGTCGACAGGATCGAGATGCCCAGGCCGTTCTTGATCGGCTTGAGATCCTTGATCGAGGAGTAGACCCGGCGGCCAGGCTTGGACACGCGGGCGATCTCGACGATCACGGGCTCGTTGTCGAAGTACTTGAGCTCGATCTCGAATTCGGGGAACGCACCGGGCTTCTCGACCAGCGAGTAGCCGCGGATGTAGCCTTCGCCGGCCAGCACATCGAGGACGCGCGCGCGCATCTTCGAGGCCGGGGTGGAGACTTTCGCCCGCTTGCGCATGGCGGCGTTCTTGATGCGGGCGATCATATCGCCAATGGGGTCGTTGACCATTTTACGATCCCTCCCTTACCAGCTCGACTTGACGAGGCCGGGGATCAGACCGGCGGAGCCAAGCTCACGCAGGGCGATCCGGCTCATCTTCAGCTTGCGATAGTAGGCGCGCGGACGACCCGTCACCTCGCACCGGTTACGGATGCGGTTGGCGGCGGAATTCCGCGGAAGCTTCGCCAGCTTCAGTCGGGCATCGAAACGATCTTCGAGCGGCAGGGTCTCGTCATTGGCGATTGCCTTCAGCGCGGCGCGCTTGGCGGCGAACTGCTTGACGAGCTTCTTGACCATCTCGTTACGGTTGACGGCGCTTTTCTTGGCCATGTGTTCTTTCCTTCCCGTCCGTTACGCGGTGAACGGGAACTGGAATTCCTTGAGAAGCGCGCGCGCTTCGTCGTCGGTCTTCGCAGTGGTGCAGACGATGATGTCCATGCCCCAGATCTGGTCGATCTGGTCGTAGTTGATTTCCGGGAACACGAGATGCTCCTTCAGGCCCATGGCGTAGTTGCCACGGCCGTCGAAGCTCGTCGGCTTGAGGCCCCGGAAGTCCTTCACCCGCGGCAGAGCGATGGTGATCAGACGGTCGAGGAACTCATACCTCCGGTCGGCGCGCAGGGTGACCTTGGCGCCGATCGTCATGCCCTCACGGATCTTGAACTGGGCTACCGAGAGGCGGGCCTTGGTCGCGACCGGCTTCTGGCCGGCGATCGCGGCCAGGTCCTTCATCGCGGCGGCGGCCTTCTTGGAGTCCGCCACGGCTTCGCCGATGCCCATGTTCAGGACGATCTTGTCCAGCTTGGGAACCTGCATCTCGTTGGAATAGCCGAACTGTTCCTTCATCGAGGCGCGGATGCGCTCCCGATAGATGGTCTTCATCCGGGGTTCGTAAGCTTGATCAGCCATTGATCGCCTCGCCCGTGGTCTTGGCGAAACGCACCTTCTTGTCGCCGTCCATGCGGAAGCCGACGCGGGTGGGTTTGCCGTTGGAATCGACGATGGCCACGTTCGACACGTGCACCGGCGCTTCCTTGTGTTTGATGCCGCCCTGCGGGTCCGCCTGGGTCGGCTTGGTGTGGCGCTGGACCATGTTCAGGCCGCCGACAACGACGCGTTCTTCCTTCGGGAAGACGCGCACGACGTCGCCGGACTTGCCCTTGTCCTTGCCGGTGAGGAGGACGACCTTGTCGCCCTTCTTGATCTTGGCCGCCATTACAGCACCTCCGGCGCGAGGGAGATGATCTTCATGTGGTTCTTGGCGCGCAGTTCACGGGGAACCGGGCCAAAGATCCGCGTGCCGATCGGCTCCGCCTGCTTGTTGACGATCACGGCCGCGTTCTTGTCGAAGCGGATGACCGAGCCGTCCTTGCGCTTGATGGCCGAGGACGTGCGAACGACGATGGCTTGCAGCACATCGCCCTTCTTCACGCGGCCGCGCGGAATGGCTTCCTTGACGGAGACAACGATCTTGTCCCCGACGTGTGCGTAGCGGCGCTTGGCGCCGCCAAGCACCTTGATGCACATGACCCGGCGCGCGCCCGAATTATCGGCGACTTCCAGGTTAGTTTGCATCTGGATCATGGCTTAATACCTTCCAGAAACTAGCTGACGGCCTTGGGAAGGACTTCCCAGGTCTTCAGTTTGGACTTCGGCGCGCACTCGACGATCTTGACGATCTCGCCAGCCTTGTGGGCGTTGGCTTCGTCATGAGCGTGGTAGCGCTTCGAACGGCGGACGGTCTTCTTCAGCAGCGGGTGAAGGAAGGTGCGTTCCACCTTCACGATCACGGTCTTGTCGCCCTTGTCGGAGACGACCACGCCTTCAAGAATACGTTTGGGCATATCGGTCTCCTTACGCCGCTTTCTTGGCGCGCAGCACGGTCTTGATCCGCGCGATGTCCTTGCGGATTTCGTTCACGCGGTGGGTCTTTTCGACCTGGCCCGTGGCGGCCTGGAAGCGCAGGTTGAACTGCTCTTTCTTCAGGTTCAGCAGGGCTTCGGCCAGTTGGTCGGGGGTAAAGCCCCGCACTTCATCGATCTTCATCTCTAGTGCTCCGCGGCCAGGCCGGAATCGATCCGGGCGACGATGCGCGTCTTGATCGGCAGCTTGGCGGCGCCGAGCTTGAGCGCGTCACGGGCGATATCGTCGGCGACGCCGTCGATCTCGAACATGATCCGACCCGGGTGGACGCGAGCGGCCCAGTAGTCGACGGCGCCCTTGCCCTTGCCCATGCGGACTTCGGCCGGCTTGTCGGACACCGGCAGGTCCGGGAAGATCCGGATCCAGACGCGGCCCTGGCGCTTCATGTGGCGGGTGATCGCGCGGCGGGCCGCTTCGATCTGGCGCGCCGTGATGCGCTCGGGCTCAACGGCCTTGAGGCCGTAGGAACCGAAGTTCAGCAGGGTGCCGCCCTTGGCGGTCCCGTGGATCCGGCCCTTGAAGGCCTTCCGGTACTTGGTTTTCTTGGGTGACAGCATGACGGTTACGCCTCAGCTCCACGACCGCGGTCGCGGCGCGGGCCGCGGGGTCCACGATCGTCACGGTCACGACCGCCGCCTTCGCCGGCGGGGCCGGATTCAGTGGCAAGACGCTTGTCCAGCGCCATCGGGTCGTGGTCCAGCACCTCGCCTTTGAAGATCCAGGTCTTCACGCCGATGATGCCGTAGGTGGTCTTGGCTTCCGCGAAACCGTAGTCGATGTCGGCCCGCAGGGTGTGCAGCGGCACGCGGCCTTCGCGATACCATTCCATCCGCGCGATTTCGGCGCCGCCCAGACGGCCGGACACGTTGATCCGGACGCCCTTGGCGCCCAGACGCATGGTCGACTGCATGGTGCGCTTCATGGCGCGACGGAAGGCGACGCGGCGCTCGAGCTGCTGGGCGATGTTCTCGGCGATCAGCTGGGCGTCGGTTTCCGGCTTGCGGACCTCGACGATGTTCAGGTGAACCTCGCCTTCGGTCTGGGCCGAGATGTCCGTGCGCA
>JACRBD010000151.1 GCA_016234625.1 Caulobacterales bacterium
ACGTCGCAGAGGAAGTCCGCGCCGTTCCACGCGGCGATCGCCCCGCCGCTGGCGGACGTGATGTGGTCGTACCCGGGGGCGATGTCGGTGACCAGGGGCCCCAGCACGTAGAAGGGGGCCTCGTCGCAGAGCTCGCGCTCCCGCTCCATGTTCATGGGGATCTGGTCCAGCGGCACGTGGCCCGGCCCCTCCACCATGACCTGCACGTCGTGGCTCCAGGCCTTGCGGGTCAGCTCGCCGAGCACCTTGAGCTCGCCGAACTGGGCGCCGTCGGAGGCGTCGGCCAGGCAGCCGGGCCGCAGCCCGTCGCCCAGGCTGAAGGTCACGTCGTACTTCTTGAAGATCTCGCAGATGGCGTCGAAGTGCGTGTAGAGCGGGTTCTCGGCCTTGTTGGCGAGCATCCACTGGGCCATCAGGGCGCCGCCGCGGCTGACGATGCCGGTGACCCGCTTGGCCGCCAGCGGGATGTGATCCCGCAGCAGGCCGGCGTGGATGGTCATGTAGTCCACGCCCTGCTGGGCCTGCTTCTCGATGATGTCGAGGAGGATCTTGGGCGTCAGGTCCGGCACCTCGTCCACGTGGACCAGGCACTCGTAGATGGGCACCGTGCCCACCGGGATGGGGCTGGCGCGGATGATGGCCTCGCGGATGCCGGGGATGTTGCCGCCGGTGGAGAGGTCCATCACCGTGTCGGCGCCGTGCTTGAGGCACAGCGCGAGCTTCTCCAGCTCGTGCTTGGCGTCGGAGGTGACCGCCGAGTTGCCGATGTTCGCGTTGATCTTGCAGGTGGCGGCGATGCCGATGCCGATGGGATCGAGCTCGGGGTGGTTCAGGTTGGCCGGGATCACCATGCGGCCCCGGGCCACCTCGTCGCGGATCAGCTCCACCGGGACCTTCTCCCGGGCCGCCACCCGCGCCATCTCCTCCGTCACCTGCCCCTGGCGCGCCAGGTGGATCTGCGTGACGTTGCCCTGCCCGCGCCGCTTCTCGACCCAGCCAGCCCGCATGTTTCCTACCTCCACCCACCCCTCGGGGAGGGCGAAACTAGCGGGCGCCCGCCGACCGTGTCAACGAGCGCCCGGTTGAACTTTCACTTTGGCCGGGCGGACGGGGGCCCCGCCCGGCCCGGCGGCGATCAGCGCAGCGCCTTGAAGGCGGCGCGGCCGGCGTAGCGGGCCGACGCGCCGAGCTCCTCCTCGATGCGGAGGAGCTGGTTGTACTTGGCGATGCGGTCGGTGCGGGAGGCCGACCCGGTCTTGATCTGGCCGCAGTCGCAGGCCACCGCCAGGTCGGCGATGGTGGTGTCCTCGGTCTCGCCGGAGCGGTGGCTCATGACGCTGGTGTAGCCGGCCTGGTGGGCCATGCGCACCGCCTCGAAGGTCTCGGTGAGCGAGCCGATCTGGTTGACCTTCACCAGGATCGAGTTGGCCACGCCCTGGTCGATGCCCTTGGCCAGGATCTCGGTGTTGGTGACGAAGAGGTCGTCGCCCACCAGCTGGATCTTGCCGCCCAGCCGCTCGGTCAGGAGCTTCCAGGTCTTCCAGTCGTTCTCGCCGCAGCCGTCCTCGATGGAGACGATGGGGTACTTCGCCACCAGCGACTCGAACCAGCCGACCAGCGCCTTGTGGTCGAGGGTCTTGCCCTCGCCCTCCAGCACGTAGTTGCCGGTCTTGGCGTCGTAGATCTCGGAGAAGGCGCAGTCGAGGGCCAGGGCCACCTGCTTGCCCGGCTTGAGGCCGGTCTGCTTGATGGCCTCCATGATGACCGCCAGGGCCTCCTCGTTGGAGCCCAGGCTGGGGGCGTAGCCGCCCTCGTCGCCCACGCCGGTGGAGGCGCCCTTCCCCTTCAGCACCTTCTTGAGGGCGTGGAAGATCTCGGCGCCGTAGCGCAGCGCCTCGGCGAAGTTGGGGGCGCCGAGCGGCACCACCATGAACTCCTGGATGTCGACGTTGGAGTCGGCGTGGGCGCCGCCGTTGAGGATGTTCATGAGCGGCACCGGCAGGGTGCGCGCGTTGACGCCGCCGACGTACTTGTAGAGGGGCAGGCCGTGGGCGGCCGCCGCGGCGCGGGCCGCCGCCATGGAGACGCCCAGGATGGCGTTGGCGCCGAGCTTGGCCTTGGTCTTGGTGCCGTCCAGGGCCAGCATGCGGGCGTCGAGGCCGGCCTGGTTGGAGGCGTCCATGCCGATGATGGCAGGGCCGATGGCGTTCATGACGTTGCCGACGGCCTTCTTGACGCCCTTGCCGAGGTAGCGCTTCTTGTCGCCGTCGCGGAGCTCGAGGGCCTCGTACTCGCCGGTGGAGGCGCCCGAGGGGACGGCGGCGCGGCCCACGTCGCCGCTGGCCAGGGCCACCTCCACCTCCACGGTGGGGTTGCCGCGGGAGTCGAGGATCTCCCTCGCCGTCACGTTGATGATCTCGGTCATCGAGCTCTCCTGGAAGTGCGGCGGCCGCCGCGGTTGGGGATGTC
>JACRBD010000153.1 GCA_016234625.1 Caulobacterales bacterium
AAGGGGCGCCCTTGCTGGCCAGGTGGACGCGGATCTGGTGGGTGCGGCCGGTTTCCAGCCGGCAGGCGACCCGCGCCGCCAGCGGTTTGGCTTGCGGCCCGAAGGCCTTCTCGACCCGGTAGTGGGTGATCGCCTCGCGGCCGCCGGTCTTGAGGATGGCCATCTTCTTGCGGTCGTGCTGGCTGCGGCCAAGCCGGGTGGTGATGGTCCCCTTGCCCGGACTGGGGGCCCCGCGCGTAAGGGCGATGTACAGCCGGTCGATGTCATGGGCGGCGAACAGGGCTGACAGCCCCTGATGCGCCGCGTCGGTCTTGGCCGCGACCATCACCCCGCTGGTGTCCTTGTCTAGCCGGTGGACGATGCCCGGCCGGGCCACCCCGCCAACGCCGGACAGGCTGCCGGCGCAGTGATGCAGCAGGGCGTTGACCAGGGTGGCGCCGGGGGTGCCCGGCCCCGGATGCGCGGCCATGCCCGCCGGCTTGTCGACGACGATCAGGTGGGCGTCCTCGAACAGGACGGTCAACGCAATGGCTTCCGGCTTCGGCTCGGCCGCGACCGGGGCGGGGACAAGCAGGCGGTACTCGCCCGCCGCCGCCTTCGCCGAGGTGTCGGTCAGCACCTTGCCATCGAGACTGATCTGGCCGGCCGCCAGCATCGCCTGGATGCGGCCCCGCGACAGCTCTCCGGCCCGGTCGGCCAGCACCTTGTCCAGCCGCCCGCCGGCGTCCTCGGCTGCAACGACGATCAGGCGCTCCTCGCCCAGGTCGGCGTCGACCTCGACATCCTCGTCGTCGGGAAGGGCGTCGACCGGGGTCACGCCTTGCCGGTGGCCTTCTCCTCGTGGCCGGTGATCGAGCCGTCCTTGAAGAGATATTCACGCAGGTTCTTGTCGACCTCCGGGTCGCTGCGGCGCAGCCACTCGAGCGCCATCGAGGCGTGCTCCAGTTCCTCGGCGGCGTTGTGCAGCAGGATTTTCCGCAGCTCCTCGTCCTCGCAGTCGTCGGCGCGCTGGCGATACCAGTCCACCGCCTCCAGCTCCTCGATCAGCGAGGTGATGGCGTAGTGCTGCAGCAGGGTCTTCTGGCTCAGCTTCTCGCGGGGGACGTGAAGGCCTTCACTCGACATGCGGGGGCTCCATTGGATTGAGGAGGGGAATTCCTATCCCGGACCAGGGCTCCGCGCACCCTCCGACCGCATTTTCCCCACCCCACCGTCATGGCCCGGCTTGTCCGGGCCACCCAGGAACACGGTTGATCAGGCAAGGAGGCGGAGCGTTTGCATCTCCTTCTGAACGCTCAATGTGCTTGGGTGGCCCGGACAAGCCGGGCCATGACGGATGGGGAGAGGGCGCCGATCAGCCCGTCAACCGCCCGCCGACCGATTCGCCGCGCGACAGGCTGGTGGCCACGGGAGCCAGCAGGAACAGCTCGCCGCCGGCCTTCTCCGCGGCCGGGCCGATGTCGCGGATCAGGTAGCGCTCGATATGGTCCGGCACCGAACCCTCGGGGGCCAGCGGATCGCGCTTGAGCAGGTCGGCGCAGGTGGCGTCATCGGCCGCCCGGTCGCCGGTCAGGTCGCCAATCCGCTCCATGATGATCGGATAAGCCGAAGGACTGCGGGCGGCGTTCAGGGCCGCGCCCATGACCAGCCCGTCGAGCATCGAGGCCTTGGGCAGGGGCACGCCGTTGAGGATCAGGTAGATCGGGGTGTAGCCGACGGTGTCGTAGACGGTGACGAACAGCTGGCCCTCGGCGGGCAGCATCAGCCCCTCGAACAACAGCCCGGCCCCACCGAACTGGATCGCCAGCAGACCGTTGGCTTCGCGGCGGATCATGCCGTGATCGTGGAAGAAACGATGCTGCATCAGCATCGAGGGCCGGGTGGTGCGCCAGAAGCCTTCATAGGCCGCGCCGCGCCGTTCGGTGGTCGCCCGCGCCTGTTCAATCATCACCGGCGGCAGGCCGGTGACCGGCTCGGTCGCCGGCACGGCCGCCTCGCCGCCAAACAGGGTCAGCAGGGCCGCCGGTTCCCGATCCCAGTCGAGCATGGAAAAGCCAGGCTTGCGGCCGGCGATCAGGGTGGTGAGGGCGGCGAGGTTGTGCTCCGACGGCCTGACCGCGCCGTTGGCCCAGCGGGCCACCACCGACTTGTCGACGCCGAGATCGGCGGCCAGTCGCCCCCGGCTGAAGGACAGCGCCTTCATCACCAAATCGAGTTTGGCCGGGAAATTGGTCAGTCGCCCCATGCCGTCAGCATTCCATGCCTGCATCAAAATGCAACTCAAGATGCTTGAACGGTGCAAAGTGATGCATGCCGTCGCACATCGGGGCGCCTTTCGGCGACCGTTGTTACGCCTGCCTGCATCGGCGCACGGCGCCTATACCCGGATCAGGCCACAACGACGCCGGGAAACGGCGCCGCGCCTATCGGGAAACGTTCGGATGAAACTCGCGCCCCTCGTCGTCGCCCTGGCCGCCGCGGCCGGCGCCATCGCGTTGATGGCCGCTTCGCCCTCGCACGCTGCAGCGCCGGTTCAGGCCGCCTCGGCGCGTTAGACCCACTAGCCGCGTCGTCGCCCCCCGACAGAGGTTCGACGCGGCTATGGCGGGAGGCCTTCCCCCGAGGGCCTCCCGCCTCCCTCCGCCCCGGCCGGCGAGCCTCCGGCCGGGGCTTCTTTTTGCCCGCGCGGCTGGACAGGCGTCACGCGCCCGTTGTGAAGTCGCGGGACAACAAGAAGAGACGGGGGGAGTCGGTCATGACGGTGAACAGACGCGGACTGCTGGCGCTGCTGGGCGCGGGCGCCGGCGCGGCGGCGACGCCGGCGAAGGCCAACACGACCACAGCCTATGCTTACGGTCATGGCGTCGCCAGCGGCGACCCCCTGCAGGATCGGGTCGTGCTCTGGACGCGCCTGACGCCCCTGCTCGGCGACCCTGCCGATCGTATTTCCGGCTCGGTCAAGATCGGCAAGGACCAGGGAGCCGTCACCACCGTCGTCAAGACCGTCGCCGTCGAGACGGGCGAGGACCGCGACTGGACGGTCAAGGTCGATGTCACGGGCCTGGAGCCCGGCGAAGCCTACATCTACTGGTTCGAGTTCAGCGTCACCGGCGGCAAGTCGCCTGTCGGCCGCACCCGCACCCTCCCGGCCGGCCAAACGACCGACGTGGTCCTCGCCGTCGCCTCCTGCGCGCTCTATCCGAACGGCCACTTCAACGCCTACGGCGAGATCGCCAAACTCGACCGGGTCGACGCGGTCATCCATCTGGGCGACTACATCTACGAATACGGCGGCGCGGGCAGCTACGGCATGGAGTCGGCCGTGGCCGCCGAACGGCCGCACGATCCGCCGCACGAGATCGTCACCCTGGCCGACTATCGCCGCCGCCACGCCCAGTACAAGTCCGACCCCCAGCTCCAGGCCGCCCACGCCCGCGCGCCGTGGATGGTCGTCTGGGACGATCACGAGACGGCCAACAACAGCTGGAGGGACGGGGCCGAGAACCACGATCCGGACAAGGGCGAGGGCGACTGGTCGGCGCGCAAGGCCGCCGCCCTGAAGGCCTATTGCGAGTGGATGCCGATCCGCGAGCCGGCGCCGGGCCGCACCGCCGAGATGGCGAACCGCGCCTTCCAGTTCGGCGACATCGCCTCGTTGCTGATGGTCGAGACCCGCCTGACCGCCCGCTCCGAACAGCTCGACTATGGCCGTGACCTGCCCATCGTCGACGGCAAACCCGACTTCGCGCCCTTCAAGGCCAAGTGGCTCGATCCCGACCGGCGGCTGATCGGACCCGACCAGCTGGCCTGGCTGGCTGGTGAGCTGAAGAGCTCCGTGGGGGCGGGTCGCACCTGGCAGGTGATCGGCAACCAGATTGTCATGGGCCGGGCGGCCGCGCCGGACTTCAAGGCCCAGCTGGGTGAGGCGAAATTCGCCGAGGTGCTGGCGGGTCTGCCCGAGGACTACCGCAGGCCGGTGGCCCGACTGTCCGCCCTGGGCTCCTCGGGACTGCCCTACAATCTCGACGCCTGGGACGGCTATCCGGCCGATCGCGAGCGGGTCTATGGCGCGTTCAGGGCCGCCGGGGCCCACCCGCTGGTGCTGGCCGGCGACAGCCACGCCTTCTGGGCCAACGAGCTGCACGACGCCGGCGGCGCCCGGGTGGCGGCCGAGTTCGGCGCGACGGGCGTCACCAGTCCCGGCGCCGGCGACGTGATCAAGGGCCTGCCGCTGGACAGCGGCTTCATGGAGAAGAACCCCGAGGTGGTGTTCACCGACCAGGCGGCCAAGGGCTTCGTCCTGCTGACCCTGACGAAGGACCAGGCAAAGGCCGAGATGATCGCGGTCTCGACCATCCTGTCGGAGGCATATGAGGCGAAGGCGCTGAAGACCTTCACGGTCACGCCGACCGCGGGCGGGGGCGTGAGCGGGTTGGCGGAGATCTAGTGCGTGGTTCGAGACGCGGACCCGAGGGTCCGCTCCTCACCATGACGAACACCTTTGAAGCCCACTCCTCCACGTCATCCTGAGGAGCGAGCCTCAAGCGAGCGTCTCGAAGGACGCACGCTCTACCCCCGCTCCTCCAGCCCGCCGCCCTGCACCGCCAGGCGATAGAAACAGGACCGGAAGCCCACGTGGCAGGCTCCGCCGTCTCCGCGCGGGCGTACCCTGATCAGCACCGCATCCTGGTCGCAGTCGACGCGCAGCTCGACCACCTCTTGCAGCTGGCCGCTGGTCTCGCCCTTCTTCCACAGGGCGTTCCGCGAGCGGCTGAAATAGTGCGCCAGTCCGGTCTCGAGGGTCAGCTTGAGGGCCTCGTCGTTCATCCAGGCCAGCATCAGCACCTCGCCGGTGTCGGCGTGCTGCGTCACCGCGGCGACCAGGCCGGCGGCGTCGAAACGGGGGGCCAGGACCGCGCCCCGCTCCAGCGCGGCGGTGTCGGGGGCGGTGGGAAAGAGAGGCATGTCATTCTTCCTTTCCCTCCCCCTCATGGGGAGGGTGGAGCGTGCGTCCTTCGTCACGCACCCTTCGGGTGCCGCTCAGGATGACGTGCTTTGCAGACGTCATGGTGAGCAGCGCCGGAGGCGCGTGTCGAACCACGCAATGGGCGAACCGCGTCGCCGGGAGATTTAACCCCGGTTGACGAAATCCAGGAACCGCTGGCGCAGGGTCGGGTCGGTCTTGAACACGCCGCGGAACTGGGTGGTGATGGTCGTCACATGCCGGTGGTGCACGCCTCTGGTGGTCATGCACTGGTGAGCCGCGTCGATCAGCACCGCCACGCCGGCGGGCTTGAGGCTGTCGCAGATCGCGTCGGTGATCTGCTGGGTCATGGTTTCCTGGGTCTGCAGGCGGCGGGCGAAGATCTCCACCACCCGGGCGATCTTGCTGATCCCCACCACCCGGTTGGTCGGCATGTAGGCCACGTAGGCCTTGCCCAGAAAGGGCGCCATGTGGTGCTCGCAGTGGCTCTCCACCTCGATCTCGCGCAGCATGACGATGTCGTCGTAGCCCTGCACGTCCTCGAAGGTGCGGCTCAATTCCTTGGCCGGGTCGGCGGCGTAGCCCTCGAACCACTCCGCATAGGCGTCGACCACCCGCTTGGGGGTGTCGATCACGCCTTCGCGGCGGGGATCGTCGCCCGACCAGGCGATCAGGGTCCGCACGGCTTCCATCGCCTCTTCGCGCGTCGGGCGCCGGGCGGGTTCAAGATCAAGACCGGCAGCGCCGATCAGGGTTCGCTCGCGAATCGCGTCCATGTTCGAGAGGGTCTTCCCGGGGCTGAGTTGCGCCGGAGCGCCTGTCGCTCCGGAATGACGCGTGCCACCCCATTCACAGCGCGACGGACCGTGGTCTCGCCCGCGCCTGAAAGCTATATGGGGCCAATAGCCACACCGGCAAGCTCTTACCCAACGTCAGACGGACAATGACCCTGAAGCTCTACGACACCATGGCGCGCGAAAAGCGGCCCTTCGTTCCCGCCGATCCGGACCGGGTGACGATGTATGTCTGCGGGCCCACGGTCTACGGCTACGCCCATATCGGCAACGCCCGGCCGGTGGTGGTGTTCGATGTGCTGTTCCGCCTGCTGCGCGAACTCTACGGCGAACATCACGTGATCTACGCCCGCAACGTCACCGACGTGGACGACAAGATCAACGCCAAAGCAGCCGACGAGGGCGTCGACATCCGGGTGATCACCGACCGCTATCTCGCGGCCTATGAAGCCGACATGGGAGCCATGGGCGCCCTGACCCCGACCCTGCAACCGCGCGCCACCGAGAACATCGAGGCGATGCTGGGCCAGATCGACGCCCTGATCCAGCGCGGCTGCGCCTACGCCGCCGAGGGCCATGTGCTGTTCGACACCCAGAGCTTCGGCGACTACGGCCAGCTGTCGGGCCGACCGCTGGACGAGATGGTCCAGGTCGCCCGCGTCGATCCGGCCCCCTACAAGCGCCATCCGGCCGATTTCGTGCTGTGGAAGCCGTCCAAACCTGGTGAGCCGGAATGGGCCTCGCCCTGGGGCGCCGGCCGGCCCGGCTGGCATATCGAATGCTCGGCGATGATCGAGGCGGTCCTCGGCCTGCCGATCGACATCCACGGCGGCGGCATCGACCTGCAGTTCCCGCACCATGAGAACGAGCTGGCCCAGGGGCGCTGCGCCCACGACCTGCCGGTCTACGCCCGCTACTGGATGCACAACGGCTTCCTCGACATGGCCGGGGAGAAGATGAGCAAGAGCCTGGGCAACGTCATCATCCCGCACGATCTCTTGAAGACCGTGCCGGGTGAGGTGCTGCGCTGGGCCCTGCTGGCGGCCCACTACCGCCAGCCGCTGGACTGGACCGGCGAACTGATCGAGCAGAGTCGCAAGGCGCTGGATCGGCTCTACGGCGCCCTGCAGCGGGTCAAGGGGCTGGAGGTCGAGGTGCGCGATCCGCCGGCGGCCTTCATCGAGGCCCTGTCGGACGACCTCAACACGCCCAAGGCCTACGCCGAGCTGTTCGCCCTGGCCAAGACCCTGGAAACGGCCCACGGCGACGGCAAGGCGGCGGCCAAGGCCGACCTGCTGGCGGCCGCCAACCTGCTGGGCTTCCTGATGGCCGACCCGGACGTCTGGTTCGCCGGCGGCGCCGACGAAGAGCTCAAGGGCAAGGTCGAGGCCCTGCTGGAAGCCCGCGTCACGGCCCGGGCCGACAAGGACTGGGCCGAGGCCGACCGCATCCGTGCGGAGATCGATGCGCTGGGAGTGATCGTGATGGACTCGCCCCAGGGCGCGACCTGGCGGTTGAAGGAGAACGCGTAGGCCTTTTCCCTTCCCCCTGAAGGGGGGAAGGGTCAGGGATGGGGGTGGTGGAGGTTCAGCTCGCGCGGTGTTGATGATCGCGCACTGACGGCTCACCCCGTTGTCCCCGAACGACCCCCACCCCCATCCCCGGCCCTTCCCCCCTCCAGGGGGAAGGGGGCAGAATGTCAAACCTGATCAACACGCCCCGGAACGGAAATGGCAGTAAAACTCGAACGCCGCATCGGCATCCAGGCTCCGGACGAGATCGTCTGGGAGATCCTGTCGGACGTCCCGGGCTGGGCCAGCTGGGCGCCGATGTATCCGAGGGCCGAGGGCGAGATCCGCATCGGCAACCGCTGGACGGTGGACATCCGGCTGCCCGGCGAGGCGGTGCGGACGATCCATCCTGTGATCCTCGACTGGGCGCCCTACGACCACATCCACTGGCGGATGGACACCATGCGCGGCTGGGTGCGGACCGTGCGCTTCCTCGAGATCGAG
>JACRBD010000155.1 GCA_016234625.1 Caulobacterales bacterium
GACGACGCCGTCGCCCTGCTGCTCGCCCTTGGCGCGCCCGAGGCGCTCGACATCCTCGCCGTCACCACGGTGGCCGGCAACGTCGCGGCCGAGCTGACCGCCCGCAACGCGCGGATCATTCGCCAGATCGCCGGCCGCGAGGATGTGCCCGTCCATGTCGGCGCCGCGGCCCCGCTGGTCCGGCCGCCGATCATCGCCAGCCATTTCCACGGAGAGTCGGGGCTGGGCGAGATGGCGGTGTTTGAACCGGATGCGCCCGTAGCGCCCGGCGAGTCGGCCCAGGCCATCATCGACATCGTCATGGGGCGTCCGGCCGGATCGGTGTCGATGGCGGTGACCGGCCCGATGACCAACCTGGCCCTCGCCCTCCAGCGGGAACCCGCCTTGGCCGCGCGGCTGGGGCCGGTGGTGGTCATGGGCGGCGCGCGCAGCGAGGGCGGCAACATCACCGCCTCGGCCGAGTACAACATCTACGCCGACCCGCACGCCGCCGATGTGGTGTTCCGCTCCGGCGTGAAGACCGTGGTGCTGGGCCTGGACGCCACCCACCAGGTGCGGGCGACCCCGGCGCGGGTGGCGGCGGTCAAGGCGATCGACACGCCCGCAGCGAGGGCGGTGGCCCAGCTGCTGGATTTCGCCGTCTGGACCGAGGAGACCCATGTCGGCGGCGACAGCCCCCCGCAGCACGATCCGTGCACCATCCTCTATCTGCTGGCGCCGCAGCGTTTCACCGCCGTGCCGGTCGACCTTCGGGTGGAGACCGGCTCGGAGCTGACCATGGGCCACACCGCCGTGGAGTTCCGCCTCGCCGACCCCGCCGCGGCGAACTGCCGGTGGGTGACCACGGTCGACCATGAGGCGGTATTCGCCGTGCTGCTGGAGGTCCTCGCCCGATGAGCCCGCCGCTGATCACCGTGGTGGGTTCGGTGAACCTCGACTTCGTCGCCACCGCCAGGACCTTGCCCTCGCCCGGCGAGACCGTCACCGGCGCGACCCTGGCCCGCTACCCTGGCGGCAAGGGCGCCAATCAGGCGCTGGCGGCGAAGCGTCTGGGCGCCGAGGTGCGGATGATCGGCCGGGTCGGCGCCGACAGCATGGCCGACGAGGCCCTGGCCCTGCTGCGGGCGGGAGGAATTGATCTGGCCGGTGTCGGCGTCGATGCCTCGGCGCCTACCGGCGCGGCCCTGCTGGCGGTGGCCGAGGACGGCGAGAACCAGATCGTGGTCGCCTCGGGCGCCAACCACGCCATCCGGCCCGAGCACCTGCCCGCCGTCATTGACGGAGCGCTGATCCTGCAACTGGAAATCCCGTTCGACACTATTGAGGCCGCCGTCGCCCGGGCCACCGGCTTCGTCTGCGTGAACCTGGCCCCG
Source organism: Caulobacterales bacterium (assembly GCA_016234625.1). Classification (GTDB taxonomy): domain Bacteria; phylum Pseudomonadota; class Alphaproteobacteria; order Caulobacterales; family Caulobacteraceae; genus Caulobacter. The sequence continues at coordinate 1,374 of JACRBD010000155.1, forward strand.
GCGGCGGAGATCCCGCAGGCGATCCTCGATCGCGCCGATCTGCTGATCGCCAACGAGGGCGAGGCCGACTTCTACGGTCCGAAGCTGCACAAGGGTGACGGACTGGTCGCGGTGACCTGGGGCTCGCGCGGCGCCGGCCTGTTCCGGCACGGCGCGCGGGTGGCCACCGCAGAGCCGCCGGAGATCGTCGCGGTCGACACCACCGGGGCCGGGGACACGTTCGTCGCCGCCCTGACCCTGGCGTTGCTGGAGGGCCAGGCGCCGAAGGAGGCGCTGAGGTTTGCCTGCGCGGCCGGGGCGCTGACGGCCACGCGGGCTGGCGCTCAGCCTTCGCTGCCGACGCGGGCGGAGGTGGAGGGGATTCTCGCTAGGTGATGCTGATCGTGCGTGCTTGGAGACGCGGACCTGAGGGTCCGCTCCTCAGCATGACGAGTATTTTTGGAGCCAATCCCTCTTCGTCATCCTGAGGAGCGAGCCTCAAGCGAGCGTCTCGAAGGACGCACCAAGCGTACTTTGCCCGACCTCGTCTTGGGTCTAATCATTCCCCATGACCCGTTCCGTTCCCGAACTCAGCCTGAAAGCCTTCACCGAAGGCGACGCCGCCCAGCGCCAGGCCTTTTCCGACGCCATGATGCGAGGCCTGCAGGACTACGGCTTCTTCGTCCTCAAGGACCACGGCGTGCCGCTGGAGCTGCTGCAGACGGCCTACAGCGAGGCCGAGGGTCTGTTCGCCCTGCCGGAGGCGACCAAGACGCGGTACGCCAAAGGCATGCGCGGCTACACGCCGTTCGGGGTCGAGCACGCCAAGGACAGTGGCCATCCGGACCTGAAGGAGTTCTGGCAGGTCGGCCATGATCCCTCGCCGGATGCGGGCGGGGATATCGAACCCAACGTCTGGCCGGCGGAGGCGCCGGGTGTGAAGCCGGCGTTCCAGAGCCTGTTCGGGGCGTTGAACGAGACGGGCGTCGTGCTGTTGCGAGCGCTGGCCCCGAAACTGGGGCTGGCCGACGACTATTTCGACGACAAGGTGCGCTATGGCACCTCGCTGCTGCGGGTGCTGCACTATCCGCCGCTGGCGGCCGATGTGGATCCCAACGCCGTCCGCTCGGCGGCGCACGAGGACATCAACTTCCTGACCATCATGGTCGCCGCCAGGGGCAAGGGCCTGGAGCTGCTCGACCGCGACGGGACCTGGCTGCCGGTGGTCACCGAGCCGACCAACCTGATCGTCGACAGCGGCGACATGCTGGCCCGGATGACCAACGGCGTGATCCCGGCGACCACCCATCGCGTGGTTAACCCCAGCGGCGCGAACGTGTCGCGCTACTCGATGCCGTTTTTCATGCACCCGACGCTGGGCACCTCGCTTGAGGTGCTGCCAAGCTGCGTGGGCGGCGGCGCGAAGTTCGAGCCGGTGACGGCGGGGGCGTTCCTGGACGAGCGGCTGCGGGCGATCGGGCTGAAGAAGTAGGAAATCCCCCTTCCCCCTGGAGGGGGGAAGGGAAAGCGCCCTGAAGGCCTTGATGGAATTGGAGCTCTGCCAGGGGCCTTGGTCAAGGACGGGCCCTGCGGGCCCGCCGCTGCGCGGCCGCGAAGCGGTCCTTGAGCAAGCCCCCTGGCAGAGCAAAGCTGGCCGTCAAGACATCAGGGGCGGTGCGCTTTGGGGCACCTACCAACGAATGTCATGGCGGCACTCAGCGCTCTGCAAGGCCACCAACACTGTCATGGCCCGACTTGTTCGGGCCACCCAAGAACACGGCTTGGCAAACCGAGGAACCGCTGATCGCCAGCACTCCGATTTGATCGCTCACCGCGCTTGGGTGGCCCGAACAAGTCGGGCCATGACGTGTGTTGGGGGTTAGGCTTTGACCACCACCCCCGCCCGGCACTTCATCAGCGGCTGGATCTTCGTCCCGAAATCCCCCACCCCCTGAACAAAGTCGTCGAACGTCAGCAGCACCCCCGCCGTGTCGGGCACCGTCGCCACCTCGTCCAGCATCCGGGCGATGGACTCATAGGACCCGACCAGCGTGCCCATGTTGAGGTTCACCGCCGCCTTTTCGGCCGCCAGCTGCTTGGTGTTGGTGTCCTCCGACGTGTTGCCCGCCGCCTGGCCGACCAGCCAGGCCACGGCTTCCTTGTCGACGCCGTCGCGGTAGAGTTCCCACTTGGCCATGGCCTTCTCGTCGGTGTCGTCGGCGATGACCATGAACAGGATGTAGGCTGACACGTCCCGGCCGGTCTTCGCCTTCGCCGCCCGCAGGCGTTCGTTGACGTCGGCGAAGGCGGTCGGGGTGTTGGTGCCCTTGCCCAGCGCGAAGCTGTAGTCGGCGTACTGTGCGGTGAAGGCCAGGCCCTCGGTCGAGGAGCCGGCGCAGATGATCTTCGTGTCCCTGGCCTGCGGACTGACCCGGCAGTCGGTCATCTGGAAGTAGTCGCCCTTGAAGTTCGACACCCCGGTGTCGAACAGGTCGCGCAGGATCTGGGCGTATTCGGCCAGGTAGTCGTAGCGCTTGGTGTAGTGGCTGTCGCCCGGCCACAGGCCCATCTGGCTGTACTCGGCCTCGGCCCAGCCCGTGACCAGGTTGATGCCGAACCGGCCCGGCGCGATCGAGTCGATGGTCGCGGCCATGCGGGCGACGATAGCCGGCGGCAGGGTCAGGGTCGCGGCGGTGGCGAAGATCTTGATCCGCTCGGTGACGGCGGCCAGGCCGGCCATAAGGGTGAAGCTCTCGAGGTTGTGCTCCCAGAACTGGGTCTTCCCGCCAAAGCCGCGCAGCTTGATCATCGACAGGGCGAAGTCGAAGCCATAGCGGTCCGCGGCCTGGGTGATCGTCTTGTTCAGGGCGAAGGACGGCATGTACTGCGGCGAGGTCTCGGAGATGAGCCAGCCGTTGTTGCCGATCGGGATGAAGACGCCGATTTCCATGGGTATTCCTTGGGCTAGTGCGTTTCGCCGCTGAGGAAGGCGACGAGCGAGGCGTTGAACGCGTCCGGCGCGGTCACGGTGAAGCCGTGTCCGCCCCAGGGCACGATGTCGAGTGTGGCGTTGGGCAGGCGCTCGGCCAGTTTGCGCGAGCAGCTGACGGGCACCAGCATGTCGTCGGCGCTGGCGCTGACCAGCACCGGATGGGGGATTTCGCCTAGTCGCTCGCCGATATCGAAGTCGAGCACAGCCTGGATGCGCGCCAGCATCACCTCGCGGGTCGGGAAGCCAGCGACATGGTGCGGCTCCTCGAGCGCCAGGCGGTCGTGGTTCTCGCTGATCCAGCCGGCCGGATAGAGGAACAGGGGCTGGGCGTGGACATAGGCCTCCGGGCCGCTGTCGTTGAGCAGGCTGACGCGGGTGGCGAAGCAGCGGGCCACATGCGGGTCGGGGCCCGCCCAGCCGTTGACCACCGCCAGCCGGTCCAGACGGTCGGGATGGTTCAGGGCCATCGCCAGGCCCGCCAGACCGCCGGCGGCATGGCCGACGACATGCGCCTTCGCCAGCCCCAGCTCGTCCAGCACCGCGACAATGTCGTCGGCCATGCAGTCTACGCAGTGGCCCTCGGGCAGGTCGCGTACGCTGCGAGCCGTGCCGCGGTGGTCGTAGAGCAGCACACGGAACTGGGCCGACAGCGCCGGCATCTGCGGCGCCCAGAAGGCCGCTGAGCCGCCCAGCCCCGCCGACAGGACCACCACCGCGCGCGTGTCGTCCGGGCCCTTGTCATGGACCTCGTAGTAGAGGCCGTCGGCGGTCCCGGAGCGGGGCAAGGCCCTACGCCTTGCCGATGTGGGCGATCGAGGCGATCTCGACCAGGAAATCGGGCCGCACCAGACCGCAGACGATGCAGAACCGGGCCGGCTTGTCGCCCGGGAAATACTCCGCATAGACCTTGTTGAGCGCGGCGTAGTCAGCCCAGTCCTTGAGGAAGATGTGGTTCATGGTCACGTCGTCCATGGTCCCGCCGGCGGTCTCGATCACCGACTTGATGGTCTCCAGAACGATCCGCGTCTGGCCCTCGGCGTCGCCGACGCAGGCGACATTGTTGTCCTTGTCGAAGGCAAGCGTGCCGGAGACATAGACCACGCCGTCGGCCAGGGTTCCTGGCGAGAAGGGGGCGATGGGTTTCTGCGTCCCCGGCGGGGTGATGACGGTCTTGGGCATGGGAGTCTCCGTGGTCAGGATTTCGGTTCGACCTGGCCGAACGCGCCCTTGAAGTCGGCGACGCTGGACACCCAGCCGAAGAATTTCTCGATATTGTAGATGGCCGCCTGCTGCAGGAATTCGGGCCCGGCCTGGTGGGTGGCGTCCTCCAGCACGATGCCGAAGTACTCGAGGAAGAAGCCGTCGCGCAGGGTCGATTCCACGCAGACATTGGTGGCGATGCCGACCACGACGATGTTGCGGATGCCGCGCGAGCGCAGGGTGCTGTCCAGCTGGCTGTTGAAGAAGCCGCTGTAGCGGGTCTTGTGCAGGACGATGTCGCCCGGCTGGGGCTTGAGGTCCTCGACCAGCTCGTAGTCCCAGGTGCCCTTGGCCAGCAGGGTGCCCTGCAGCTCGGGCCGCTGGCGCATGGTCTTGAGGGCGTTGGACTTGTGGAAGTTGGGCGAGCCGGGCCCGCCGGCCTCGACATAGTCGGCGTCCCAGCCGTTCTGGAAATAGATCACCGGCATGCCGGCGGCGCGGGCCACCTCGAGCACGCCCTTGGTGTTCCGGATCACCCGGTCGGCGCCGGAGATGTCGAACCCGGCCAGGTCGAGATAGCCGCCCGGCGAGGCGTAGGCGTTCTGCATGTCGATGACGATCACCGCCGTCTGCGACACCGAAACCGGGATCGGTTCGGGCCGGGCGGGAAGCATGATGATGTCGTCGGGGGTCGCCATGCCGAAGCGGGCCCTTGCGTTGTCGGGGCGGTAACATGGCATACGCTGCGGCGGCGCCAACCCATACCGAGCCGGAGAGCCCGTTCCCATGACCGAACGCCTGCCCGACGCCAGTCTCGACCAGATTTTCCGCACCGCCCGCACGCGCAACGGCTGGACGGCGGAGGCGGTGTCTGAGGCGTTGATCCGAGAAATCTACGACACGGCCAAATGGGGTCCGACTTCGTCCAACTGCTGTCCGGGCCGGTTTGTGTTCCTGACCAGCGAGGCGGCCAAGGCGCGGCTGGCCCCGCACATGTCGTCAGGCAACCGGGCCAAGACGCTCGCGGCGCCGGTCAATGTGATCATGGCCTACGACATGGCCTTCTACGAACGGCTGCCCTACCTCGCGCCGCATAGTCCGAACGCGAAGGACTGGTTCACCTCGAACGAGGCGCTGGTGAAGGAGACCGCCTTCCGCAACGGCTCGCTGCAGGCCGCCTATCTGATGATCGCGGCGCGCTCGCTGGGGCTGGACTGCGGGCCGATGTCGGGGGTCAAGCTTGACGGGGTCGACGCCGAGTTCTTCGCCGGCACGACCTGGCGGGCCAACTTCATCTGCAACATCGGCCACGGCACGGACGAGCACCTCCACCCGCGCGCGCCGCGGCTGGACTTCGAGGAGACATGCCGGATTTTGTAGGGGGCGGAGCGTCAGACCGAGAAGCCGTCATCCTCGCCCTTGTGGCGAGGACCCCTCGTTCAGCCGCAGGTGCGGCTTTCCAGCCCGATACGTTCGGAGCGCGTCGAGAGGGGTCCTGGGCACAGGGCCCAGGATGACGGGGATTGGTTAGCCGACCCGCTCCGCCCAAGCCGCTTCCAGCGCCTCCACGGTCCCCGTCCCGAACACATACCGGTCCGGCCGCACCAGCACGGCCTCGACGCCCCGGCTGTCGAACCACGGCGCGAGCCGATCAGCGAACGGGGCCAGTGCGCCGTCGGAAACCGTCTCTCGCGTGATCAGCCACGGACCTTCGCCGAGCACATCGTCCATCCGCACCTCGCCGGCCCAGGGCTGCGGGAAATACTCGCCGCCGCCCTCCAGCGAGATGCCCGGGCCCAGCACTGACGGCGCCGGCGCGGGCGGCTCGGCGCCCGCGGCCCGTTGGGCCAGCATGCCGGCGTCGCGCATGGCGGCGGCCTGCGGGTCGGCGATACAGACCACCCGGCCCATGGTGATGGCCAGCTGGATGAGGTCCCGCGCGTGCGGCTCCCGCTCGGTCTGGTAGCTGTCCAGCAGGGCCGGGTCGGCCCCGCGCCGGATCACCGCCGCCAGCTTCCAGGCCAGGTTGTCGGCATCGCGCAGGCCCGAGCACATGCCCTGGCCGGCGAAGGGCGGGGTCTGGTGCGCGGCGTCGCCGGCCAGCAGCACGCGGCCATCCCGCCACTGCTGTGCGACCCGGCCGTGGAAGCGGTAGACCGCCTTGCGCTCGATCTCGACGCAGTCGTCGCAGTTCCACGGCTTGAGCAGCTCACGGATCACGCCGTCGTCCAGCAGATCCTCCGGCGTCTCGCCCGGCAGCAGCATGAATTCCCAGCGATGGCGGCCCTGGCTCATCACCACGCAGGTGGTCGGGCGGGCCGGGTCGCAGATCTGCAGGTTGGCGGCCGGAAGGCGCGACGGGTCGCTGACCAGGGCGTCGATGACCAGCCAGGGCTCGTCGAAGCCGAAGTCGTCCATGCTGATTGCCAGCGCCTCGCGGACCGGGCTCTTCGCGCCGTCGCAGCCGACCAGCCAGCGGGCGCGAACGGTCTCCGGGCCGTCGGGGCCGTCGACCTGCGCGGTGACGCCGTCTGCATCCTGATCGAACGACCGCAGCGTCCGCCGCAGGCGCAGATCGACCAGCGGCGACTCCCCCGCCAGCCGCCGCAGGGCGATCTCCAGGCTCGGCTGGTGGAACATGTAGCTGGGGGCCCAGCCGGACGGGCTGCCCTGGGCGACCAGGTCGTAGCTCATCAGGATCTGGCCGGCCGCGTTGCGGAACTCATAGGTCGGCGCGACCCGCGAAGCCGCGGCCATCTCCTCGTGGATACCCAGCTTCTGGATCAGCCGCATGATCTCGTGGTCGAAATGGGCGGCGCGGGGCAGGGGATAGACCTCGCCGTCCTTCTCCACCGCGATGGCGCTGACGCCCTCGCGGGCCAGCAGGGCGCAGAGGGCCGCGCCGACGGGACCGAGCCCGGCGACCAGCACGTCACAATCATAGGACATCAGACCGCCTCGCAGACCGCTTCGATGGCGCCCAGGCCCTCGACCTCGCAGCGCATCACGTCGCCGGCCTTGAGGAACCGGCGCGGGTCCATGGCCGCCCCGACGCCGCCGGGGGTGCCGGTGAAGATCACGTCGCCCGGCTCCAGCGTCATGGCCGTGGAGAGGTGCTCGATCTGCGCCCAGACGTCGAACACCAGGTTGCTGGTGTTGGAGTTTTGTCGAACCTCGCCGTTGACCAGGCAGCGCAGGTTCAGGGCATGCGGGTCGGTGATCTCGTCGGCGGTGGTGATCCAGGGGCCGAACGGGGCGTGGGTGTCGAACGACTTGCCCAGCGACCACTGCGGCGTGCGGTGCTGCCACATTCGTTCGGTGACGTCGTTGCCGACGCACCAGCCGAACACGGCGCCGGGCGCGGCAGCCTTGCTGATGTTGCGGCCGCCGGCGCCGATCACCACGACCATCTCGACCTCGTAGTCGCAGAAGGGGGTGGGCACCTGCACCGGGTCGAACGGACCGGTCACCGCCGTGCCGGCCTTGGTGAACCAGACCTGGTTGGCCGGGGTCTCCACGCCGCTCTCGGCGATATGGTCGGCGTAGTTGAGGCCGATCGCCCAGATCTTGCCCGGGCGCGGGATCGGGGCCAGCAGGCGCACGCCGTCCAGCGCCAGGGCGCCGGCGCCGCTGTCGGCGATGCCGCGAACCTCGGCTTGCGCGGCGGGCCAGGCCTTGATCAGGCCGATCATGTCGCTCGGCAGGCCGCCGGCGGCGCGGTCTAGGGGACCGATGCGGTCCCCGACGACGGCGCCCAGTTCCGGCGCGCCGCCGGCGGTGAAGGTAGCGAGTTTCATTGAGGCGGGCTCCTAGCCGAAGTCCGGCGGCGAGGGCTGGCCCCACTGCACGCCGAGCAGATCCTGAAGGGTGACGGTGTTGGAGCCTTCGGCGGCGGTCAGCAGATCACCGTCGGTCCAGTGTTCGAGAATGTGACCCCATGGGTCGCGCCAGTAGTCGAACACCTGGCTGCCGAGGATGTGGCGACCCACGCCCCAGGCCGGCGTGCGGCTGGCGGCCTTGAGGTGGTCGTGGCCGGCCATCAGGTCGTCCAGGTCACGCACCTCGAAGGCGGCGTGATTGAAGCCCGGCCCGGTCGGCGCCTGCAGCAGGAACAGGGTGTGATGGTCGGTCGGCGTCTCGCCTCGGTCGCACCGCAGGAAGGCGCCGACCGAGAACTCCGGGGCGACGGCGATCTCGTCGGAGGTAATGAAGCCGAAGCGGTCCTTGTACCAGGCCTCGGAAGCCCGGAAGTCCGACACGGCCAGCACCGCGTGACCCAGGCGGACAACGTTGGCCGGGCCCTGGCCGGTCCGCTTCACCGCGCGCAGCCGGGCGCGCTGCTCGACACTGTTCCACGGCTGGCGGGGGTCGAAGGTCGCGGGATCGCTCCCGGTCTGGCCAGCGACAACCTCGATCCGGTGGCCATCCGGATCGGTCAGCCGCACCACCGACCCGCCGCCCGGGGCCTCCAGCGGCTCCACAGCGACACCCTCGGCGGTCGCCAGGGTCTGCAGATCGGCGAGGCTTTCGGCTCGCAAGCCGAGCGCCGCGAAGCCCGGCTCGCCGAGCTCCGTGGCATGCAGGAACGGCGCGCCGCCATGGCCGCGCATGAACAGGCGCGTGTCGTCGGCCTGGGCGACGGTCAGGCCGAACTGTTCCAGAAAGGACTGCATCTCCGCCAGATCCGGCGCGCGGAAGCGGACGTGGGCGATATCCTCGATGCGGATGACGCTCATGATCAGGTCTCCTTGAAGATGTCGGCGACGGCGGCGGCGCTGATCGCCCGGGCGGCGTCCTCGGCGACGCCCAGACCCCGCAGCAGGCCGAAATTGAGATCGCGGGACAGAGCCGTTGGGTCTGTCGAGTCGTTGACTTCGAGCACGCGGGTGACGGCGACCATGCCCATGCCCATGGCCATCAGCAGGCCGGTCTCGACAGTCAGATCGCGGAACGAGCCGTCGGCCAGGCCGGCCTCGATGTCCGCGCGCAGCCCCCGGTTCATCGGCGCGTTGGGCAGGGTGGCGCCGGCGTGCAGTCGCATCATCGCCCGCGCCCGCTCGGGATTGCGCACGGCGTAGCGCACGAACACCGCCTGGCCACGAGCCATGCGGCTCGCCGGCTCTGTCACCCCGGCATTGGCCAGGTCGACCTGGGCTTCCGCCTCGGCGCGGACTGTGACGGCGATCTCGCGGGCCAGGGCGTCCTTGTCGGGGAAGTGGTTGTAGAAACTGCCCTTGGCCACATCGGCGGCGGCGACGATGTCGTCGATGCTGACGGCGTCGACCGACTGGGCCGCGAATAGCGACTGTCCGGCCTGCAACAGGGCCGCCCGGGTGCGAACCCGGCGGCGGTCGGTCTTGATGTCTTCGGTGGCGGCGATCATCGCTCGGGACCAATTTGACTAATTGGTCACTAATAGACTAATCAGTCAAAATTGCAAGCGGGCCGCCGATGAGGCATTCGCACGGGCTTGATGGGGGATTTCCGATGACCACGCCGCCGCCGATCAATCCCTTCGCGGGTATGGACGCCCGCAGCCTGATCGACCTGCAGGCCGCGGCGCGGGGCGACCACGCCTGCCTGATCTGGGAGCCGTTCGACGGCGAGGGCCGGACCTGGAGCTACACGCAGTTCGCCGAGGCCATCCGCCGTTTCGCCGCCGGGCTCCAGGCGCGGGGCGTCCGGCCGGCCGACCGGGTGCTGGTGCATCTCGACAACTGTCCGGAGTCGGTGATCGCCTGGCTGGGTTGCGCCTATGCCGGCGCCGTGGCGGTGACCACCAACGCCAGGTCCAGCGCCGACGAGATCGCCTATTTCGCCGAGCACAGCGGCGCGGTCGGCGGGGTCACCCAGCCCTGCTTCGCCCACCTTGTTCGCGATGCCGCGCCGGGCCTCGGCTGGCTGGTGGTCACCGAGACCGACAACGGCGCGCCGGCCGAGGACGACGTCAGCGGCTTCGAGCCCTTCTCGGCCCTCGACGGCGATCCGGCGGCCCTGATCGAGCGGCCGCACGAGCCGATGGCTCCCTTCGCCATCCAGTACACCTCAGGCACCACGGCCCGGCCCAAGGCTGTGCTGTGGACCCATGCCAACTTCCTCTGGGGGGCGAAGATGTGCGCCCTGCACGAGGACCTGCGGCCGAGCGACGTGCACCTGGTCACGCTGCCGCTGTTTCACACCAACGCCCAGTCCTACTCCGTCGCCGCCGCCCTGTGGGTCGGGGCGACCCTGGTGTTGCAGCCCAAATTCTCCGCCTCGCGGTTCTGGCCGGTGTCGCTGAAGCATGGCTGCACCTGGGCCTCGATGGTGCCCTTCTGCCTCAAGGCCATCGCCGAGCAGCCCAGGCCCGAGCGGCACAGCTACCGCTTCTGGGGCAACGGCGTCTGCGAGCCGCCGACCGACGCCCTGTTCGGGGTCAAGACCATCGGCTGGTGGGGCATGACCGAGATCATCACCCAGGGCGTGGTCGGCTCGGCCCACCTGAAGGATGCGCCGATGTCGATGGGCCGCCCGTCGCCGGGCTACGGCATCCATGTGCTGGACGACGACGGTGCGCCGGTGAAGCCGGGCGAGACCGGCGATCTCTATGTCGAGGGCCGACGGGGCGTGTCGTTGTTCCTTGAGTACGCCGGCGACCCGGCGGCGACCGCGGCGGCGTTCCGCGAGGATGGCCTGTTCATCACCGGCGACCGGGTGCGGCTGGGCGAGGACGGGTTCCTGTATTTCGCCGACCGCAGCAAGGACATGCTCAAGGTCGGCGGCGAGAACGTCGCGGCCTCGGAGATCGAGCGGGTGGTGGCGTCGGTGGCCGGGGTCCGCGAGTGCGCCGTGGTCGGGCGGCGGCACGCCATGCTCGACGAGGTCCCGGTGGCGTTCGTGATCCCGGTGGATGCGGCCGATGTGGGGTTGCCGGAGCGGGTGCTGGACACCTGCGCCGCGACCCTGGCCAGCTTCAAGCGGCCGCATGATGTGCGGCTGGTGGAGAGCCTTCCCCGCTCAACCCTCGAAAAGATCGCCAAGGCGGAGCTGCGGGCGCTGCTGGCGGCGGAGGCCAAGAGCTGATCCTCCCCAGCTTGCTGCTAGGCGATTCACACATCTCGCCTGCTCTCAACGATATCAATGACTTATGACGGGCAGCCCTTCGCTGCAAGCAAGGGCGGCGAGCAGCCAGGAAGCCTTGAAAAGACTCGACTTTTTGCGGTGGCCGGGAGGCGCCCAA
>JACRBD010000152.1 GCA_016234625.1 Caulobacterales bacterium
CCAGCTGGCCCGCAACCTGGCCCACGAATACGGCCCGTACGGCATCCGGGTGAACTGCATCGCGCCGGGCCTGATCAAGACCGACTTCGCCAAGGCCCTGTGGGACAATCCCGAGACCCTCAAGCGCTCGACCGAGACCGTGCCCCTGCGCCGCATCGGCGACCCTGACGAGATCGCCGGCGCGGCGGTGTTCCTGGCCTCGTCGGCCGGAACCTTCATGACCGGCCAGGCCATGGTGGTCGATGGCGGGGCGACGGCTTGATTGGGAGGGGACTGGATTTCGTGTCCGTCGGGATACGATTTCCTGTCCCCGATCTAAAGCGACAGGGCCGCGGCCTCGGCGAGGGTCAACACCTCGGCCTCCCGAAAGTTTGCCGCCCGCAGCTTGCGGACGAAGCTCACGTCGGACGTGACATACGGCAGGCGTTCAGCGGCGCTCAGCGCCAGGAAGAAGCAGTCATACGCCGGGTGATCAAAAGCGATGGCCATCGTTCCGGCCTGCACCGAAAGGTCTGTCATGCCCTCCAGAACGACCTCGGTCAGGGCGAGGCTCTGACAGGCAAGGACGGCCTCTTCGGCCGTCAATTCGCCACGGCGGGCCAACTTCCAGAAAGCGTTGACGCACTCGGCGACCAGCAGATCCGGCGCCACAAGCTGATGTCGGTCGCGCAGCTTGAGGGCATCCTCTGAATCGTCCTCGCCGACGAACCATTTGATCGCGACACTGGAGTCGACGACCAGTCGGCTCATCGATCCTCGCGGCCTTCACGGACAAGCACCTCGGACGGCGTGTGCTTCCGGCCGGCCGTGGCGGCCCGAAGTCTGGCCGAGACTTCCTCGAAGCTCAGCCCACGGGCGTCGTCCAGCGCCCGTCGCAGGATTTCCCGATGCTCCGCCTCAATGGAACGGCCGTTCTCGGCGGCGCGGACCTTCAACCTGTTGACCAGCTCGGCGTCGAGATTTCGGACGTGAAGGTTGGCCATCGCCACGGCTCGCGCTTGAATTGTTCTGATGATAGCAAATTCAATCAAAAGCAGCAACCATGGCCGCGGCCAGCCGCTCGATCCCCGCGTCCAGGGTCTCGTCCCGTTTGGCGAAGCACAGGCGGATGATGTGGGACGGGGCGTCCTGTTCGTAGAAGGCCGAGACCGGGATGGCCGCCACCCCATGGTCCTTCACCGCCCGCAGGCAGAAGGCCCGGTCATCCTCCAGAATCCCCGAAGCCGCCAGGTCGACATTGAGGAAATAGGTTCCCGCCGCCGGCAGGACGGTGAACCCCTCCCGCGTCAGCCCGGCCGCCAACCGGTCCCGCGACGTCTGCAGCGCGCCGGGCATGGTCGCGAACCAGTCGGCGCAGTTGTCGAGTCCCCAGGCCACGGCCGCCTGCAATGGCGGCGGGGTGGTGAAGGTCAGGAACTGGTGGGCCCCGGCCAGTCCTCTGGTCAACGCGGGGGCGGCGCAGAGGAAGCCGACCTTCCAGCCGGTCAGGGCGAACATCTTGCCGGCCGAGCCGATCTTCACCGTCCGCTCGCGCATGCCGGGGAAGCTCATCAGCGGCCGGAACACCCGGCCGTCGAAGGCGACATGCTCCCATACCTCGTCGCAGACGGCGATGGCGTCGTGAGCCACGCAGTACTCGGCCAGCAGGGCCAGGTCCTCGTCGGGGAAGATCACCGCCGCCGGATTCACCGGGTTGTTCAGCACCACCATCTTCGTGTTCGGAGTGAAGACCGCGTCGAGCATCTCACGGGTTATCCGCCAGTACGGCGGCTCCAGCCGGGCCAGGCGCGGAACCCCGCTCGCGCGGCGGACCATCGGCGTGTAGGCGTCGTACAGCGGCTGGAACAGCACCACCTCGTCGCCCGGCGAGATCAGGCTGAGGAAGGCCGCCGCCAGGGCCTCGGTGGCGCCGGAGGTCACGGTGACCTCGGTCTGCCAGTCGAGGTCCAGCCCCTGGAACCGCCTGTAGTGGTCCGCCGCCGCCCGCCGCAGGTCAGGCAGACCGCGCATCGGCGGGTACTGATTGTAACCGCTGAGGACCTCATCGGCCGCCTTGCGCCGCACCGCCTCCGGCCCCGGCTCGTCGGGAAAGCCCTGGCCCAGGTTGATCGCCCCGGTCTCTCGGGCGAGGCCGCTCATCACCTCGAAGATGGTCGTCGGCAGATCGGCGTAGACGGGATGGACCAAGACGGCCTCCTTGCGCGCGCGCATCACAGTTCCCAAACTCATGCCATGCGCATCGTCGATTTCGAACCCCGTCACGCGGCGGCCTGGAAGGCGCTCAACGAAGCCTGGATCGGCAAACACTTCGCCATCGAACCGGCCGACGCCGAGGTGCTGGGCGATCCGGTAGGCAAGGTCATCGCGCCGGGCGGCCACATCTTCATCGCCGAGACCGACGCTGGCGAACCGATCGGCTGCGTGGGCCTGAAGGCCATGGCCGACGGCGGATTCGAGGTGATCAAGATGACCGTCAGTGAAGCCGCCCGGGGCTCGGGGCTCGGCCGTGACCTGATGCAGGCCTGTATCGACTGGGGCCGCGCGGTCGGGGCGCCCCGGCTCTATCTGGAAACCAACAGCAGCCTCGCCCCGGCGCTCAGTCTTTACCGCGCCATGGGCTTCGCCGACCTGCCCAGGCAGGACACGCCCTCCGCCCGGTGCGATGTGTGGATGGCGTTGCCGCTTTAGCCGGGCGCCGAAGCCTCACCATCGCTGCACGCCGGGCGCGGCCCGCTCTTCACATCCGCGCTGTCCTGATCCCCGCCGTCCGCAGGGAGGCGACGGTATGCGCGTGGTGCTGGTCAATGTTCCCCATCCGGCGATCGGCAGCCGCATCCCCCGCGAGCAGCTGCCACCCCTGGGCCTTCTGTGCATCGGTGGGCCGCTGATCGACGCCGGCCATGACGTGACGCTGATCGACGGTGAGTTCGGTCCCATGCCGCTGCCGGAGCTGGCGCGGCGGATCGAGGCCCTGGGGCCGGACGCGGTGTTGTTCGGTCACTCGGGCTCGTCGTCCGGCCATCCGATCATCGCCGAGGTCGCCCGGCGCGTTCGCCGCGTCCTGCCGGAGGTCTTGATCATCTACGGCGGGGTTCATCCGACCTATCACTGGCGGGAGATCCTGCGGGACGATCCGGCGGTCGATGTGATCGTCCGCGGCGAGGGCGAGGAGACGGTGGTGAAGCTGATGGCCGCCCTGGCGTCGCGGGCGGCCCTGACCGCCATTCCGGGTCTTGCCTTCCGTCGGGATGACCAGCCGCACGGAACCCGGCCCGCGGCGGTGATCCGCGACCTCGACGCCTGGCGGATCGGTTGGGAACTGATCGATCATCGCCGCTACAGCTACTGGGGTAGCAAGCGGGCGGTAGTGGTGCAGTTTTCGCGCGGCTGTCCGCACCTCTGCAACTACTGCGGCCAGCGCGGGTTCTGGACCCGCTGGCGGCATCGCGATCCGAAGAGGCTCGCCGCCGAGATCGCCTGGCTGCACCGCGCGCACGGCGTGGAGGTGTTCAACTTCGCCGACGAGAACCCCAGCGCCGGCCGTCGGCCCTGGCGGGCGTTCCTTGAGGCCCTGATCGCCGAGGACATCCAGGTCACCCTGGTGGGCTCGACCCGGGCCGGGGACATCGTTCGCGACGCGGACATCCTGCATCTCTACAAGAAGGCCGGCTTCGAGCGCTTCCTCATGGGTATGGAAAGCACGGACGAAGGCACGCTGGAGCTGATCAAAAAGGGCGGAGCCGCGTCGGAGGACCGCGAGGCGATCCGGCTGTTGAGGAAACACGACATCCTGTCGATGGTTACCTGGGTCGCCGGCTTCGAGGACCAGACCGACCGTGATTTCCTGCAGGGGCTCCGGCAGCTGATCTCCTACGATCCCGACCAGATCCAGGCGCTCTACGTCACCCCGCACCGCTGGACGCCCTACTTCCGGATCGCGGCTGACCGGGAGGTGGTCCAGACCGACCAGCGCCTGTGGGACTACAAGCACCAGGTCCTGGCCATGAGCCGGATGCCGCCCTGGCGGGTGCTGCTATGGGTCAAGTTCGTGGAAATTTGCGCCCAGGGGCGGCCCAAGGCCCTCCTGCGGCTGATCTGGCATCGCGACGCAAGGCTGCGCCATGCGATCCGCTGGTACTATCGCATGGGTCGGCGGGTCTGGTTCCACGAGATCATCAGCTTCTTCCTGCGCGACCGCTACGGGCGCAGCGGCCTGAGCCTGCGCGCAGTCTGGGGCGAGCCGCAGGACCACGAGGAAGAGGCGTCCGCGGCTCGGCCAAGGTCGGCTGACGCCGCCTAACCCGCCATCGTCTCCAGCATCGCGCCCATCTTCTGGTGCAGCAGGTTGATCGCCTTGAGCGGGCGGACCATGACCTTGAAGTGGTCGATCTTGCCGGCGTCGGTCCAGTGGATGATGTCCACGCCGTTGATCTTGATGCCGTCGATCACGGTGACGAACTCCAGCACCGCGCCGTTGGGGGAGAACCACTCGCCGGTGTAGTGGAAGCTGTCGTTGTTCAGCACCGCCGCCGCGCCCAGCAGGTATTTCATGGTGATCGCCCGCCCGGCCTGGGGCGTGTGGACCACCGGCGACTCGAACACCACATCCTCGGTCAGCAGGGTCTTCAGGGCGCCGGCGTCCAGGGTTTCGAGGTAGGCGTGCCATTGCTGGATGGGGGCGGGCGTCATGGGGAACCTCCTGGGTGGGTGAGGTCGTTCTACCACACAGGCCGACCATCGCGCGAAAACCGGTTGCCTATCGGCCGAAAACTCGCTTTGAAGCGCCCACTGCAATTACTGAAAGAACTTATGAGTCTCCTGAAGCAGCCGACCTTCGCCGAACGCCAAGAGGCCGCCGCCGAAGCCAAGAAGGCCATGCTGGCCAAATTCAAACCCAAGCCGTCCATCGTCGACCCCAACTTCGTGGGCCGCGAAGCGCGTCTGGCCGCTGAACGTGAAGCGGCCCGCGCCGCCCGCGAGCTGGCCAAGGAAGAGGCGAAGAAGGCCGCCGAGGCCAAGGCCGAAGCCAAGCGCCTGGCCGAAGCCGCCGCCGCCGAAGAGCGCCGCCTGGCCCTGTTGAACGACGAGGACGCCCAGCTCGCCCTCAAGCGCGAAGAGCGCAAGGCCCGCAAGGCCGAAGCCAAGGCCGAGGCCCGCGCCAAGCGCGAAGCCAAGCGCCGCTAGACCCGGCCGTGTCGGCGGTCCTGGCATGACCGCGCCCGCCGACGCCATCCGCGCTCGTCGCAAACTGACCAACCGCCTGATCGCCGCCCATGATGCCGGGCGGCTGAAGCCGTTCCTGCATCCGGACATCACCCTGATCGCCGGCGACGGGACCGTGCTGTCCGGCGCGGCCGCCGTGCTGGACGCCTTCGCCGCGCAGTTCGCCGATCCGGCGTTCGTGACCTATGAGCGGATCACCGCGACCGTGGACCTCGACCAGGACGAGGCCCGCGCCGCCGAGAGCGGCCGCTGGATCGCCACCTGGCGCGACGCTCCGACCCTGACCGGGACCTACCTCGCCGCCTGGCGCAGGGTGACGGGTCAGTGGGTCATCGAGTCAGAGCTGTATGTGACGCTGTGAATTCGGTGACAGTTTACGAATTGACGCCTGTGACGCAGGCGGCGTCAGCGCGACTGCAATTCGTAAACTGTCACCGAATTCCCTACGGCTTCCAGTCGTTGCCCTTGTTCTTGGGCTTGAAGGGCTTCTTGGGGCCCTTGAACGACTTTTCGATGCCGGGCTTGGCCTTGCCCTTGAAGTCGCCGCCGGGTTGGAAGGCGCCGCGGGCGGCCGAGGCGCCCTCGGGCTTCTTGAAGTCAGTGCGCGGGCCGCCTTCGAAGGGGCGCTTCTTCTTGAAGGCCGGGCGCTCGGGCGCGGCGCCGGCGGGGACATAGGGCGCCGACTCGCGGGGGCCCTTGCTGTCGCTGGCGCGGGGCTTCTTGAACGGCGCGCGGTCGGGCTGGGCCTCGGGGCGATAGGGGACGGCGGCGTCGCGGGGGCGGTCGTATTCGCGCTTGGGCCTGGCCGGCGCGGCGGGACGGTCCTCGCGGGCGACGCGGGGCTTCACATAGGGTGTGGACTCACGCGCCGGCGCCTCGGCTCGAGGCGCGCGGTCAGCGTAGGCGGGCTTGTCCGGACGTGGCGCGCGCTCGGCGAAGGCCGGCTTTTCCGGACGATCCTTCCACTCCGGACGGGCCGGACGTTCGGCGCGCTCGGGACGCGGCCCACGGTCCGGCCGGTCAGCGAACTTCTTCTTTGGCCCGAAGTCCTTCGAGGTCGGCATGGTCGAGGGGGTGACCTTGATGTCGTCCGCCGCCGTGGCCTTCACCGCCTCGGCGAAGCGCGGGCTCATCTCCTCGGAGATCTGGAACTTGGTCTCGTTGTCGAAGATGCGGATCTGGCCGATGTCCTTCTTGGTCACGTGACCCAGGCGGCAGATCAGCGGCAGGATCCACTTGGGATCGGCGTTCTTGCTGCGGCCGATGGACAGGCGGAACCAGGACGCGTCGGCGAACTCGCCGTGGTCGCGGGCGCCCCGCTCGCCGCCGTCGTCGAATGCGCGGGGCGCGCGCTCGGGCCGGCCGGCGCCCCGGTCGCCGCCGTCGTACAGGTCTTCCGGCTCCGGCAGGCGGGCGCGGTACATGCGCACCAGGGCGGTGGCGATCTCCTCGGCCGACTTCCCCTCCATCAGGGTGCGGGCGAGGGTCAGGTCCTCCTCCGACGGCGTCTCGGTCAGTGTCGGGTCGTTGAGCATCCGCACGGTGTCACCGGCGCGGATCTCCTCGGCGCTGGGCGGACCGCTCCAGACGGCCTCGACCCCGGCGCTGCCGATCAGCATCTCGGCCTTGCGGCGGCGGGTATAGGGCACCAGCAGGACGGAGACGCCCTTCTTACCGGCGCGGCCCGTACGGCCCGAGCGGTGCAACAGGGCGGCCTTGTTGACCGGCAGGTCGGCGTGGATGACGAGGCCGAGGTCGGGCAGGTCCAGGCCCCGGGCGGCGACATCGGTGGCCACGCAGACCCGCGCGCGGCGGTCGCGCAGGGACTGCAGGGCGTCGTTGCGCTCCCGCTGGCCCATCTCGCCCGACAGGCCGACGACCTCGAAGCCGCGCTCGCGCAGGCTGGAGTGCAGGTGGCGCACCGCGTCGCGGGTGGCGCAGAACACCAGGGCCCCGCCGGCGTCGAAGTGGCGCAGGACGTTGACCACCGCATGCTCGATCTCGTTGGGCGCGATGCGGATGGCGCGGTATTCGATGTCGCCGTGCGGCGCGTTGCGGGTGGTGGTGTCGATGCGCACCGCGTCCCGCTGGAAGGTCCTGGCCAGGGTCGCGATGTCCTTGGCGATGGTCGCCGAGAACAGCAGGGTGCGGCGCTCGGCCGGCGTGGCCTCGAGGATGAACTCCAGGTCCCCGCGGAAGCCCAGGTCGAGCATCTCGTCGGCCTCGTCGAGCACGGCGACCTTCAGCGACGACAGGTCGAGGTGGCCGCGCTCGAGGTGGTCGCGCAGGCGGCCCGGCGTGCCGACGACGATGTGGCAGCCGCGGTTCAGCGTGCGCTGCTCGCTGCGCGCGTCCATGCCGCCGACGCAGGAGACGACGATCGCGCCGGTCTTCGCATACAGCCAGGTCAGCTCGCGGCTGACCTGCAGGGCCAGCTCGCGGGTCGGGGCGATGATCAGGGCCAGCGGCGCGCCGTACTCGCCGAACCGCTCGGCCTCGCCCAGCAGCGTCGGCGCCATGGCCATGCCGAAGGCCACGGTCTTGCCCGAACCGGTCTGGGCCGAGACCAGCAGGTCGCGCCCCTCGGCCTCGGCCTCCAGCACGGCCAGCTGGACGGGGGTCGGCTCGAGATAGCCCTGGTCGGCCAGGGCGCGATCGATCGCGGGGTTCACGGGGGGGAAGGCCATTTCGGTCGGTCCTGACGGGCGAAACGCATAGGGCGCCCGGTCGGCTCGCGTTGGCGAGGGCGTAGATCAGCGTTCTGGAAGAGATGAGGGCGGGCTCATACAGGTAAACCTGTGGAAAAGCCACCCCGGGGGCGGGGCAGCTGCCGGGGCGTCTGTCCCGCCGCCGGCATCGGCGAGGTCCGGCGAGATGTCCCAAATGTCTTTCTCCGGATTTCACCAACGCTGAAGCGGGCGTTTTGCCATCGCGGACAGGGGGATAGACGGCCGGCCGGGATGCGGAGACGACCCGCGCGGCGACCCGCCCGCCCGGCGGAGTGGTCGCCCGATCCCTTGCGGCGCAAGGCCTGCAATGTCCCGTCAGCCGGCTCATCCCCCATTATACCCCCGATCCGGGAGGCGGGGGCGAACCGCGCGGGACGAGTGCGGGCGGGGGGGGACGGAATGTCCCGCATTGTCTCCGCTTGTCCCGGGACTATACGTCCCGCGAGTCTCGTCTTCTTCTCCCTTCCCCCTGGAGGGGGGAAGGGAGCGCCCCTTCGATCTCATGCAGGCCAGCCTGCCGGACGATCCGGGGTGGTCAAGGACGGGCCTCCGGCCCGCCGCCGCGCGGCCGCGCGAAGCGCGGTCG
>JACRBD010000154.1 GCA_016234625.1 Caulobacterales bacterium
TGCATGATGCCCAGCGGACCCGCCGACAGGACCGCGCGCTCATAGTCGAGGCCGGACATGAGCACGGCCGCGCCGCGGCCCTCGCCGCCCATGATGTTCTCTTCCGGGACCTCGCAGTCCTCGAACACCAGCTCGGCGGTGTCCGAACCGCGCATGCCCATCTTGTCGAGCTTCTTGGAGACGCTGAAGCCCTTCATGCCCTTCTCGATCAGGAAGGCGGTGATGCCGCGGCTGCCCTCTTCCGGGGCCGACTTGGCGTAGACCACCAGGGTGTCGGCGCTGGGCGCGTTGGTGATCCAGAACTTGGTGCCGTTGAGCACGAAGCGGTCGCCCTTGCGGTCGGCGCGCAGTTTCATCGAGACCACGTCCGAGCCGGAGCCGGCCTCGCTCATCGCCAGGGCGCCGACATGCTCGCCGCTGATCAGTTTCGGCAGATAGCGCTGCTTCTGCTCGGGGCTGGCCCAGCGGCGGATCTGGTTCACGCAGAGGTTCGAGTGGGCGCCGTAGGACAGGCCGACCGAGGCCGAGGCTCTGGAGACCTCTTCCATCGCCACGACGTGCTCAAGGTAGCCCAGGCCCAGGCCGCCGAACTCTTCCTCGACGGTGATGCCGTGCAGGCCCAGCTCGCCCATCCGGGGCCAGAGGTCGCGGGGAACCCGGTTGTCGCGGTCGATGTCGGCGGCGATCGGCGCGATGCGGTCGGCGGCGAAACGGGCGGTCGTGTCGCGGATGGCGTCGGCGGTTTCGCCGAGGCCGAAATCCATGGCGGGTCCGGTGTTCATCATGGGCGGGAAATAGCATGCCGCCGTTACGGCGCCACGCGGGATCGTTGGGTTCCGATCATTGAGTTTTGGGGAACGAACGCGCGTCCTTCGAGACGCGATCCTGAGGCCTCGCTCCTCAGGATGACGCAGAGGGTTGGGCTGCAAATATGTTCGTCATGGTGAGGAGCGAGGCCCCAGCCGACCCCGGATTTAGTCCGGGGCTCGAACCACCCACCCAAAACGCACGACGCCCCGCGAGCAAGCCCGCGAGGCGCCAACGCTAGTCCCCAAACTGTACTCGGGGGCCCCAACGCTACTCGGGCTACTGCCGAGGCTCCCACTCCGCCTCGGTCCCTTCCTCGTCCTCGTCGTCCACCGGGGCGCCGAGGAGTTTTGTCAGGCCGGTGTTGATCGCCACCGCCGCCAGCAGGATCCCGGCCAGGGCCAGCAGCCATCCGAGGTTACGTACGCTCAGAAGGCCGTCGCCGTCGGCGGCGCTCAGCCCCATGGCGATGCCGCCGGCCAGCAGAACGACGCCGCCCAGGCCGGTGAGGACCAGCGGCAGGCCGTTGAACCGCACAGGTTCCATCGGGGTGTCAGCGAAGACCGGGTCGAACTCGGCCATGATCGCCATCTCGTCCTCGCGAACCAGGCGGCGGACGTAGTCCTCGCTCATCAGCGGCCGGGTCGGCGCGCCGTGCATGACCATGTCGGACATCGCCACATCGAAGAGACCCGGGCCGGATTCGTTGGCCGGCTCGGGCAGATCGGCGCGCAGCGCGTCCTGCGGCACGTTCTCGACCGTCACCTCGGGCGCCGGGGTCAGGGAGAAGTCGGTGTCCCGGGCGAAGGCCAGGCTGGACCCGACAATGATCGGCGCGGACTGCGGATAGACCGGCTCAGTATAGGGCTCGGGCTCCGGCGCAACCTCGGCGGCCGTTTCCTCGAACGGAGTCTCGGCCGCGTGCTGGGGATAGGGCTCGGGCTCGGGCTCGGGCTGGACCCAGGCCCCCGGCTCGGCCGGGACATCCTCGACCGGCGCGGCGACTTCCTCCAGCACCGGGGCGGCGACCGGATCGACTGTATCGACGGC
This sequence comes from Caulobacterales bacterium, assembly GCA_016234625.1. Classification (GTDB taxonomy): domain Bacteria; phylum Pseudomonadota; class Alphaproteobacteria; order Caulobacterales; family Caulobacteraceae; genus Caulobacter. The sequence goes on from JACRBD010000154.1 coordinate 1,858, forward strand.
CTCCGGCATCAACTGCTCCAGGCGCGCGCCGACGCTGGCGGCGGCGACCTCGCTGGCCAGGGGTTCGTCCCGCGGCGGGACAGGTTGCGGCGCGGGGGTCTCGTCGCGGACCACGCTGGTGCGGTCGCCGGTCAGCGAGGCCTTGAGGGCCGTCGGCGTCTGGCGCGGCACGGAATTGACGGCGTCATAGTCGACCTTGGGGGCCAGCACCGGCGACGGCGCGGGGATCCAGCCGTTGGCAGGGGTCAGGAACAGGGTCTTTTCGGCGGCGCGGCGGCGAACCAGGGCGTCGATGACGATCCGCTCGCCCTCGAAGTCGGCCTTGCGCCACATCTCCATCGCGCAGGCGGCCTGCAGCAGCTGGCCCTCGTTGACCCGGCGCAGCACCGAGGAGCGGCGGAAGTTGTCGACGCCGACATTGAAGGCGAAGCAGCACAGGGCGTCGAACTGGTTCTGGACCAGCGGCGTATAGCTGTGCTCGTTGACCGCGTGCGCCACGGCGATGAGGTCGTACATCAGCAAGGCTTCGGCGTCGGCTTCGCTGACCTCGGCGCCCTGACGGGCGGTCAGGGTGTGGCCATAGCCGATCGTCCAGCGCCCGTCGGGGAGCTGGGCTGCCTTGTGCCGGTATCCTTCGAACTTCTTGATCAGTTCGATGGCGGCGCGGGAGACCTGGTGGCGGGGTTTCATCGGCCTTCTTGATCCGAAATGAGACAGACAGGGCTGCGTTCCATCCCACTCCCGCAAGAGGGATGCCGAACGCCGCCTGAACTCCCCCTGAACGGGAATGATCAGTGATTTTGGCCGGGAGCGACCCGTCTAGAGGAGGATGAGCGCCGCCAGCCCGAGGAAGGACAGGAAGCCGGTGAAATCGGTCACAAACGTGACGAACACCGAAGAGGACACCGCCGGATCGCGTTCCAGCCTGTCCAGGGCCAGCGGCACCAGGATGCCGGCCAGCGAAGCGACGAACAGATTGATGATCAGGGCCAGGGCGATGGTCAGGCACAGCATCGGGTCGCGGAAGAAGACCCAGGTCGCCGCCGCCATGATCGCCGCCAGCACCCCGCCGTTGACCAGACCCACGGTCATCTCCCGCAGGATGATGCGCACGGTGTTGGAGGCGTTCAGCTCGCGGCTGGCCAGGGCCCGCACGGCCACGGCCAGGGTCTGGGTGCCGGCGTTGCCGCCGAGCGAAGCGACCACAGGCATCAGGATGGCGAGGGTCAGGACCTTGGCGATCTCGGCCTGGAAGGCGCCGATGACGCTGGCGGCCAGGGCCGCGGTCAGGGTGTTGACCACCAGCCAGGGCAGGCGCGAGCGGGCCACATCCCAGACGCCGGCGTCGCGGCCGGCGTCGCTCACCCCGGCCAGGGCCAGAATGTCCTCCTCGGACTCCTCCTGGATGACCCCGACGATATCGTCGACGGTGATCTGGCCCACCAGCCGCCCGCCGGCGTCGACAACAGGGGCGCTGATCAGGTGGTACTTGTCGAAGATGTAGGCGACCTCTTCCTGGTCCATGTCGACGGTGATGTCGGTCACCGGCTCCATGATCTCGGCCAGGGTGGTCTCGCGCCTGGCCCGCAGAAGCTGGCTGATCGGCGCCGCGCCGATCGGCCGGTAGGACGGATCGACCACATAGATGTCGAAGAACAGCTCGGGCAGCTCGTCGCCGGCCTGGCGGACATGGTCGATGGTCTGGCCGACGGTCCAGAACTGCGGCGCGGCCAGCACCTCGCGCTGCATCAGGCGGCCGGCGGTCTCGTCCTCGTAGGCCAGGGAGGCCTCGACCGCGGCCCGGTCGGTCTCGTCCATGGCGGCCAGCACCTGGGCGCGTTTCTCGCCTTCCAGGTCGTCGACCACGTCGGCGGCGTCGTCGGAATCCAGCTCTTCCAGCGCCTTGGCCAGGGCGGTCGGATGGACGGTGTCGAGCACCTCCTCGCGCAGGTTGTCGTCCAGTTCGGACAGCACCTCGGCCAGGGTCTCCGAATCGAGACAGGGGATGATCTCCTCGCGGTAGTCCGCGGTGAGAAAGCCCATCAGGTCGGCCACGTCCTCCGAGCGCAGGGCCCCGACCAGCTCGCGCAGCCGTTCGGCGTCGCCGCGGTCGGCGGCGTCGATGACCATGTCCACATAGGTGGGGTTGAGGGCGTAGTCGTCGCCCAGCGCGAGGTCTTCGAGATCCTCGGGCGGGGCGGCGTTTCCAGGGGCTGCGGGGATCGAGAGGTTATTCTCATCGAGCAGGTCGGCTTTATCCCGGGTCATGTCGGGGCCTCCTGAACGAAGAAGTCGATCCTATAGCGCTTTTAGGCCTTCCCGCTTCGCCAAGGCTACGCAGGACAAGCCCCACGATAATCCTGGCCAAGCGGGCTCTTCCACCAAGGACTTGTCCCGCGAAGCTCCGAAGGAGCGAA
>JACRBD010000009.1 GCA_016234625.1 Caulobacterales bacterium
ATTGCTGGAAAGCTACGAGGTTCTGGCCGACGGCGCGGTCTCGAACATTGAACTCAAGATCGACGTCGCCGAGGGCGGGAGGCTGGAGCGCATCGTGCTGGCGGCAGACGGCGCGGAGAGCGTCACGGTCTCGACCGCGACGGTCCGGCTCGCGCCCGGCGCATCGTTCAATCAGACGGTTCTGACTTCCGGCGGCCGCCGTCAGCGGATCGAGACCCACATCACCCATCCGGGGCAGGGCGCGGCCGTCCGTCTCGACGGCGTCTACCTGCTGCGCGACCAGCGCCACGCCGACCTGACCACGGTGGTCACCCACGGCGGCCTCGACGGGACCACGGCCCAGCTGACCAAGGGTGTCGTCCGCGACCAGGCCCGCGGGGTGTTCCAGGGTCGCATCGTCGTCGGGAAGGGCGCGGACCGCACCGACGCCCGCATGGGCCACCACGCCCTGATCCTGTCGGACAGGGCCGAGGTCGACGCCAGGCCCGAGCTGCTGATCTTCGCCGACGACGTGCAGTGCGCCCACGGCAATACCGTCGGGGCGCTGGACGAGGCGGCCATCTTCTACGCCCGCCAGCGCGGGATGCCGGAGGATGTGGCGCGGGCCATGCTGACGCAGGCGTTTGTCGGGGAGGTGGTGGACCGGATCGGGCATGAGGGCGCGCGGGAGGTGGCGCGGGCGTGGGTGAGTGGGCAGCTGGAGAACTCGCAATGAGGGCGGCGTTCGCACAGTCCCTCCCTTCCCCCTGGAGGGGGGAAGGGGACGATAATCGGAAGAGTTTGGGGGTCTTGCATGCCGTTTGATCCCGAGCTCATCCGCGACCAGTTCCCCATCCTCGCCCGCCAGATCCACGGCAAGCCGCTGGTCTATCTGGACAACGCCGCCTCCGCCCAGAAACCTCGGGCGGTGATCGACGCGCTGACCCACGCGATGAGCCACGCCTACGCCAACGTCCATCGCGGCCTGCACACCCTCGCCAACGAAACGACAGAAGCCTATGAAAAGGCGCGGGAAACGGTCGCGAAGTTCCTCAATTGCGAGACCACGGAAGTGGTCTTCACCAAGGGTGGCACCGAGGCGATCAACCTGGTCGCGGCGTCGTTCGGCCTCTCGCTGAAAGCCGGCGACGAGATCGTGCTGACCCAGATGGAGCACCATTCCAACATCGTCCCATGGCACCTGCTGCGCGAGCGCAAGGAGGTGGTCCTGCGGTTCGCGCCGGTGCTCGAGGACGGCTCCCTCGACCTCGATGGCCTGAAGGCCCTGATCACCGATCGCACGAAGCTGGTCGCCGTGACCCAGATGTCCAACGTCCTGGGCACCATCAACCCGGTCCGCGCCATCGCCGATATGGCCCATGCCGCCGGCGCGGCGGTGCTGGTCGATGGCTGCCAGGGCGCGGTGCACATGGCCATCGACGTCAAGGCGCTGGACGCCGACTTCTACGTCTGCACCGGCCACAAGCTCTACGGCCCCACCGGCGTGGGCGTGCTCTACGGCAGGGCCGAGCGGCTGGCGGCTATGCCGCCCTACCAGGCTGGCGGCGAGATGATCGGAACGGTGACGGAAGACCGGATCACCTACGCCGAGCCGCCGATGCGGTTCGAGGCCGGCACCCCGCCGATCCTGGAGGCCATCGCGCTCGGCGCGGGGCTGGAGTGGCTGATGGGCTTCGACCGCGAGGCCGTGGCCGCCCACGAACGCGCCTTGTACGACCGGGCCGTCGAGCGCCTCGACGGGGCCAACTGGCTGCGCATCCTGGGCACGACGCCGAACAAGGGCGCGATCCTGGCCTTCACCGTCGATGGGGCCCACGCCCACGACATCGCCCAGATTCTCGACCAGCAGGGGGTGGCGGTCCGGGCCGGGACCCACTGCGCCGAGCCGCTGATGGCCCGTTTCGGCGTCACGTCGAGCGCCCGGGCCTCCTTCGCCCTATATAACACCCTGGCCGAGGCCGACGCGTTCGTGGACGCGCTGGTCAAGGCCCGCAGCTTCTTTGCCTGAGATCATGACCGAAACAGCGCCCATCGCCCCGCAGACGTCCCCCGCCATTCCGCAGGCGGAGCTGGACGCCCTGACCGACAAGCTGGTCGAGAAGCTCAAGAGCGTGTTCGACCCGGAGATCCCGGTCGACATCTACGAGCTGGGGTTGATCTACAAGGTCGACGTTTCCGACGACTACGAGGTCAAGATCGACATGACCCTGACCGCGCCGGGCTGCCCGGTGGCCGGGGAGATGCCGGGCTGGGTCGAGGACGCGGTGATGGAAATCCCCGGCCTCAAGTCCTGCTCCGTCGACCTGGTCTTCGACCCGCCCTGGGACCCCTCGCGCATGAGCGACGAGGCCAAGCTGCAGCTGAACATGTTCTGATCATGGACCTTCAAGTCACACCCAGACCCCGCCGGCCGCGCCCCAAGGTGGTCACCCTGACCGACGCCGCGGCGGCGCGGGTGAAGGAGATCATGGCCCGGGCCGAGAAGCCCTACGCCGGCCTGCGCGTGGGGGTGAAGAACGGCGGCTGCGCCGGTTCCGAATACATCATCGAATACGCCGAGACGGCTGATCCCCTCGACGAGGTGGTCGAGGATCAGGGCGTCACGATCCTGATCGAACCCAAGGCCGTGCTGTTCCTGATCGGCGCCGAGATCGACTACGAGGTCAGCCGGATCAGCAGCAAGTTCGTCTTCCGCAATCCGAACGAGACGGATGCGTGTGGGTGCGGCGAGAGCGTGACCATCCAGCCGGCGGCGGAAGACCTGTAGCAACCCTCTCCCGGCGGGAGAGGGAGGGGCCCGCGCGAAGCGTGGGAGGGTGAGGGGGTACTGCCTCGGCCGGCCGTCACCGGAAGCCCTCAACCGCCCGCCCGGCTTTGACGGCGG
>JACRBD010000157.1 GCA_016234625.1 Caulobacterales bacterium
GATTGCACTCGTCCTTGTTGACCACGTAGTCGACCATGGACTCTTCCTTGGTCTCCTTGTTGACGACCTTCATCTTGGTCGCCATCGGCACGATCTCGTCGGCGAACAGGTTGGCGGCCTGGGCCGCCGCCATGCGCTGCTGGGATTGCAGGCTGTACTCGTCCTGGTATTCGCGGCTGATGTTGTAGCGCTTGGCCACGATGTCGGCGGTGTCGATCATGGCCATGAAGATCGCCGGGGCGATGTTCAGCAGCTCGGGGTCGACCGTGCCGGCGCCGCCCATGCCGCCGCCGGGGATGGAGATGCTCTCCACGCCGCCGGCCACGACGCAGTCGCCGCCGCTGGCGCGGATGTAGTCGGCGCCCATGGCGATGGCCTGCAGGCCCGAGGAGCAGAAGCGGTTGATGGTGCAGCCGGCGGTGTTGACCGGCATGCCGGCCAGCAGGGCCGCCAGGCGGCCGATGTTGGCCGCGCCGTGCGCGTTGTTGCCAAGATAGCAGTCCTCGACGAAGTCCAGCTCGACGCCGGACTTGGCCACGGCGTGCTTGATGGCGTGGGCCGCCATGGACATCGGCGGGGTGGCGTTGAATCCACCGCGACCCGCCTTGGCGAGGCCGGTGCGGGCGTAGGACACGATAACGGCTTCACGCATGGCGTTTTCCCTTTGCTCTCAAACACTAGTTTGAATTGTTGCGCCGCACCCTAGGCGAAGGAATCCGAAAGGAAAAGTTCACGCGTGCGTAAACCGCGCGCCGGGCTTGGCGGGAGGCGGCTGCTGTGGTCCCTTCACCACTCGGGGAGGACGCGATGAAGATCATTCTGACTGTGCTGGTTCTGGCCGCGGGCCTGACCGGGACTGCCGTGGCGGACGAGGCGCCCGAGGGCGGCGCCTGGGTCGATTGCACGGTCAGTTCGGTGGCCGCCTTCCGCGACCGGGTGATCATTCACTGCGCGGCGCCGCCGCCGGCCAAGGGCCTGGAGGGCGCGGGCGAGGGGCCGCCGAGGGACTTCGGCATCGAGAGCATGGGGCCGCTGACCGATCCGGTGCTGCGGCTGGCCATGGGGGCCAAGAGCGCGGGCCGACCGCTGGCTATCCTCTACGTGAAGGACCCTGTCGCCAACCCGCCCGGCTGTCCCGCCGACCGTTGCCGCCGGATCGCCGGCATCGAGCTGAGGTAGACCCGCCCCGGCCTGGGTCGGGGTTGACGTCCGCGTCAGGCGGGCGGACCATTCCTGAACAACGATAAGGGATGGAAATCATGGCCGAGCGGGCGTTTGACCTCGTCATCCGGGGCGGCAGCGTGGTCGACGGCTCCGGTGTGCCGGCCTTTATCGCCGACATCGGGGTCAGGAACGGCCTGATCGCCGCAATCGGCCCGAACCTGCCCTCCGGAACGGAAGAGATCGACGCCGCCGGCAGGGTCGTCACGCCCGGCTTCGTCGACATCCACACCCACTATGACGGCCAGGCGACCTGGGACGAGCGGCTGCAGCCCTCGTCCTGGCACGGCGTCACCACGGCGGTGATGGGTAATTGCGGCGTCGGCTTCGCCCCCTGCCGACCGGAGGACCACGACCGGCTGATCCGGCTGATGGAGGGGGTCGAGGACATTCCCTTCCCGGTCCTGACCGAAGGCCTGCCGTGGACCTGGGAGAGCTTCCCGCAGTACCTGGACGCGGTCGGTCAGCGCCGCTTCGACATCGACATCGCCGCCCAGCTGCCGCACGCGGCGCTGCGGGTCTATGTGATGGGCGAGCGCGGGGCCAACCGCGAGGCGGCCACCGAGGCCGACATCGCGGCCATGGCGGCCATCGCGAAATCAGCCATGGAGGCGGGCGCGCTCGGCTTTTCCACCTCGCGCACGCTGAACCACCGCACGAGCGACGGCCAGCCGACCCCGACCCTGACCGCCGGCGAGGACGAACTGACCGGCATAGCGTTGGGCATGAAGGCCGCGGGCAAGGGCGTGCTGCAGCTGGTCTCGGACTTCCAGAACCCGGCCGAGGAGTTCGCCATGTTCCGCCGGCTGGTGGAGGCCTCCGGCCGGCCGCTGAGCTTCACCCTGGCCCAGAGCGCGCGGGGCAAGGACGGCTGGAAGCTGCTGCTGGGCGCGCTGGAGGCCGCCGTGGACGATGGCCTGCCGATGAAGGCCCAGGTGGCCGGCCGTCCGGTGGGGGTGCTGTTCGGCCTGGAACTGACGCTCAACCCGTTCAGCCAGCACGCCACCTACAAGGAGATCGCCCATCTGCCGCTGGCCGAGCGGGTGGCCCATCTCAGCGATCCGGCCTTCCGGGCGCGGCTGCTGAACGAGGTCGTCGATCCCAAGGGGCCCTTCGCCGGCAGCGCCCTGCGCGCCTGGGATAACATGTTCCTGATGAGCGAGCAGCCGGACTACGAGCCGACCGAGGACGATACCGTCAAGGCGCTGGCCGCCGGCCGGGGCCTCTGGCCGGACGAGATGGCGCTGGATCACATGCTCAGCAACGGCGGGCGGGGCATGCTTTACCATCCGTTCCTCAACTACGCCGACGGCTCGCTGGACCCCAGCTTCGCCATGCTCAGCCACCGCGACACGGTGCCGGGCCTGTCCGACGGCGGGGCCCATGTGGGGATGATCTGCGACGGCAGCTTCCCGACCTCCAACATCACCCACTGGACCCGTGATCGCACGCGCGGGCCGAAACTGGGCCTGGAGGCGGTCATCCGCATGCAGACCCGTGACACCGCCGAGGCGGTCGGACTGCTCGATCGCGGCCAGATCGCCGTCGGCCTGCGCGCCGATCTGAACGTCATCGACTACGACGGCCTGACCCTGCACGCCCCCAGCGTGGCCTACGACCTGCCGGCCGGCGGACGGCGACTGGTGCAGCGGGCCGACGGCTATGTCGCGACGATCGTGGCTGGGGAAATCACTTACCGCGACGGCGAACCCACAGGGGCGTTGCCGGGCCGGCTGGTGCGCGGCGCACGGGCTGCGCCGGTGGCGATGGCGGCGGAGTAGGATTGCGTGGTTCGAGACGCTCGGCTGAGGCCTCGCTCCTCACCATGACGAAAAGTGGTGAAGCACACCCATCCTCGTCATCCTGAGGAGCGATCCTTCAGGATCGCGTCTCGAAGGACGCGCCCTACTCCCCGAACCCTTCGCCCAGCTCGCTGATCGGATCCATGCGGATGAGGCGGCTGTCCTCGACGGCGGCCTGGCGGTGTTTGACGTGTTCGCGGTAGCCGGGGTCGGTGACCATGGCGAGAAATGCCCCGCCACCGGGGTACTGCGCGATGAAGGCGATGTCCCAGCGCTCGTCGGTCGGGCCGGTCAGGACGACGTCGGGTCGTCCGGCCCAGATCTGCCGGCCGCCGACCCGTTTGAACACCTCGGCGCTGTCGCGGCCGTAGGCGCGATAGGCGTCCAGGCCCGTCATGCCCTTGCCGTGGTTGGGATGATCCGCCGGGTAGTCGGCCAGCGGCTTCAGCCGGATCAGATTGAGCATATGGATCGGTTCGTCGCGGGGCAGACCCTTGAAGGCGTCGAACTGCGGGCGGGTGGGGTCGATGGAGCCGGTCATGGGGGGAGTGTGACTCCGGCCGGCCGAGGTTGGCTACACGAGATTCCGGTTCGGCAGGCCACGACCTGATGTCTTGATGAGCATTCTTGCTCCGGCGGGACCTTCGTCAAGGACGACCCCTTCGGGGTCGCCGCTGCGCGGCCGCGAAGCGGTCCTTGACCAAGGTCTCCGCCTGGAGCGAACCATTCCATCAAGGCCTTCAGGGCGTATCAGCATCCCGTGTGGCGAGCGTCAGGCCTTCCTCGCCACCCAGATCACATGCCGCGCGCCCCTGCCGCGATGCGCCCGGACGCCGATCTCCTCCACCGCATACCCCGCCTGCCTCAGCCGCTTCGTGAAGCCGTCATCCCGCACCGACGACCAGACCGCCAGCAGCCCGCCGGGGTTCAGCGCCTGTTTCGCCGCCGCAAGGCCGCGCGGGCTGTATAGCCGGTCGTTGCCCGGCCGGCTGAGACCGCGCGGGCCGTTGTCGACGTCCAGCAGTATGGCGTCCCAGCCGCCCTCGGCGATCAGGGTGGCCACATCGCCCTCGCGAATCTCGGCTCGCGGGTCGGCGAGACTGTCGCCGTAGAGGCCAGCCAGCGGTCCCCGCGCCCAGGCGATCACCGCCGGGACCAGCTCGGCCACCACGATCCGCGCGGTCGGTCCGAACACGCCCAGTGCCGCCCGCAGGGTGAAGCCCATGCCCAGCCCGCCGATCAGCACCCGGGGCGCGGCGACCCCGGCCAGCCGCTCGTGGGCCAGGGTGGCCAGCGCCTCCTCCGACCCACTGAGCCGGCTGTTCATCAGCTCGGTCGACCCGGTCATGATCGAGTATTCCGACCCGCGCCGCATGAGGCGCAGTTCATCCCCGTCGCCGGGGACGACAGCGGTCGCCAGATGCTCCCAGGGGATCACGCCTTGCCGGGGCCGGGCAGTTCAACCAGCCGGTCGGGCAGCTCGTTGGGATTGTCGTCGCCGGTAGGCGGCACATGGGCGGCGAGGATCCTGCCCGACAGTTCGATCGCGGCGACGAAGCCGTCGGCGGTCTTCCGCCGCTTGAGGCCGTCGATCATCAGAGCGACCACCTCGTCCCACACGGCGGGATCGGTGACCTTGTAGATGCCCTCGTCGGCGACCACCTCGGCGCGGTGCTCGGCCAGGGAGGCGAACAGCAGGACGCCGGTCCGCTCCCGGGTGGCGTGCAGGCCGTGGCCGAGGAACTGCTCCATGGCCGCGCGATGCACCCGTTCGGCCTTGAGGCTGGCGGGGGTGAGCGCGCGGCGCACCGGCGGGATCGAGACAAACACGGCCGCGACGATGAACACCGCCGCCTGCAGGGCGACATAGATGGTCAGGGCCGACAGGATGGTCGCATCGGTCGCCGCCGTATGGGCGGCGGTCCAGCCGCCGAACCAGCGCGTCAGCATCTGCGGCTCGAAGCCCAGCAACAGGGCGCCGGCCGGCAGGATCAGCGCCGCCGCCGTGGCCCAGGCCAGGGGCGTCTCGCGATAGTCGGACACCGCCGGGGCCAGCACGCAATAGATCTCGCCGGCGGTCTTCGTTTCGGCCTTGGCCACCGCGGCGGCGATCCGGTCGTGGTCGGTTTCGGTCATCGCCATGTCACAAGCTCCCCGAGGATCCGCCGCCGCCGAACGAGCCGCCGCCGCCGGAGAAACCGCCTCCGCCGCCGCTCCAGCCGCCGCCGCCCCGATGGCCGCCGCCGCTCATGCCGCCCAGGATGATCCAGGGCAGGGCGCCGGCCAGACCGCCGCGCCCCCGTCGGCCGCTCAGGCTGGCGATGATCACCCACAGGACGATGATGAAGATGATGAACGGAATCGGCGGCCCGCCGCGCTGTTTGCTCGCCTTCGAGGAAGCCGCCGCGACGTTGGCCCGCGCCTGGTCGTCCGGCAGGCTGAGCTGCCGCACGAGGGCGTCGGTTCCGGCGACAATGCCGCCTTCCATGTCGCCGGCCTTGAATTTCGGCAGGATGGCGCTCTGGATGATCACGCTCGACAGGGCGTCTGTCATCACGCCCTCAAGGCCGTAGCCGACCTCGATGCGCACCTTGCGCTCGTTGGGCGCGACGATCAGAAGGGCGCCGTCATTTTTCTTTTCGTCGCCGATGCCCCAGGCCCGGCCGAGCTGATAGCCGAAGTCCTCGATTTCCTGATCCTGCAGCGAGGGCAGGGTGACCACCACCAGCTGGTGGCCGGTGGCGGTTTCCAGTCCCTCAAGCTTGGCGGTCAACGCCGCTTCAGCGGCCGGCGAGAGGATGTTGGCCTCATCGACCACCCGCCCCGTCAGTTTGGGAAAGGTCGGTGCGGCGAACGCCGGAAGGGCGATCAGCAGGATGGTGAGCGCCATCAGGGTGGCGATGATCCTCCCCATGGCGAAGCCGATGGGGAGGGGGACCGCCGGAACGGCAGTGGAGGGGTGTCGGCGCACGGACTCCCCCCCACCACGCCGCGCGTGGTCCCCCTCCCCAACCGTGTTGGGGAGGATGCGGGACATGGCGTTCAACCTACTTGGTCGCCGGCGCGGTGGTCGGCGCTGGCGCGGCGGCCGGGGCCGTGGCGTCGAAGCTGACGGTGGGTGCGGTCTGGGCGGAAGCCGCCGCCGCGAAGGGCAGGGCCGGCTTCTGGCCGCTGTAGAAGGTCTTGGCCCAGATCACCGTTGGAAAGGTCCGCAGCGAGGTGTTGTAGCTTCGGACCGCCTCGTTGTAGTCGCGGCGCGACACGGCAATGCGGTTCTCGGTGCCTTCCAGCTGGCTCTGCAGGGCCAGGAAGTTCTGGTTGGACTTCAGCTCCGGATAGCTCTCCTGGATCATCATCAGGCGGCCGAGCACGCCGCTCAGCCGGTCCTGCGCCGCCGCGTACTGCTGGAACTGGGCGGGGTTGGTGATGGTCGACGCGTCGACCCGCACCTGCGTCGCGCTGGCGCGCGCCTCGGTGACGGCGGTCAGCACGTCCTTCTCCTGGGCGGCGTAACCTTTCACCGTGGCGACCAGGTTCGGAATCAGGTCGGCGCGGCGCTGGTACTGGTTCTGCACGTCACCCCAGGCGGCCTTCACGGCCTCGTCGCGGGTGGGAATGGTGTTGATGCCGCAACCGGCCAGGCTCGCGGCGATCGCGAGCACGGGAACGATGCGGACAAGGCGCGAAAACATGGTCATGGATGGCCCCTTCAATCGGCCGCCCGAGCGGCCGTGAAGGAACATATAGGGGAGATTGGCCCCCAGCGGGAGAACCCGCCTATCCCGGATTTTTCGGGAAGGCCGGAATCCCCACTGGAATCGTCGTGCAAGCCATGGCGCTCTCGGTCCAGATATGGATCTGCGGCGTCACCCAGCTGGCGTCGTCGAGCGTGCCGGCCTTGATGAAGACAAGGGCCGGACTGGCCGGCGCGTCCGAAAGGACCGGCGAGCCGCACTCGGGACAGAAGAGGCGATCCACGGTTCCGCCGCTGTCTCCGGTGTCGTGGTAGGTCTTCAGGGTCCCGGTCACCGTCAGCGCCCCGCGTGGCACGCCGACGATCACCGAATAGGCCGAGCCCGCCTGTTTCTGGCAGTTCTTGCAGTGGCAGATCGCCTGGAACGCCGGCTCGGCCTCGCCGCTGAACCGCACCTGGCCGCAGAGGCAGCCGCCTTCGATATGGGCCATGATCCTACATCCCCAGTTCGCGGTCGTTCTTGCCGGCGGCGCGGCCCGCCGCCCACTCCTCTTCCAGCGCCTTGAAAGCCTGCCGCTTGGGACCGAGGTAGCCGAACAGGAAGGCCGCCACCTTGCGCATCTGGATCTCTTCCGAGCCCTCGGTGATGCGATAGCGGCGGTGGTGGCGGTAGATGTGCTCGAAGGCCTTGTGCCGGCTGTAGCCGATGCCGCCGTGCACCTGCATGGCCCGGTCGGCGGCCTCGCAGCAGAGGCGGTTGGCCCAGTAGTTACACATCGAGACCTTGTCGGAGATCTCCCGCTCGATGGTCTTGTGGTCCATCTGGTCCATCTGCCAGGCGGTCTGGCGGATCAGCAGGCGCAGCATTTCGCACTGGGTAGACAGCTCGACGAGCGGAAACTGGATGGCCTGGTTGTCGCTCAGCGCCTTGCCGAACGGCTTGCGCATGCGGGCGTATTTCACGCTCTCCTCGATGCAATAGACCGCCGCGCCGAGCGAGCTGGCCGCCTGGCGGATGCGGTTCTGGTGCACGAAGGATTGGCCAAGGCCCAGTCCCCGGTCGACCACGCCCCAGTAGCTGTCCTCGGGGATCCAGCAGTCAAACGAGATGCGCGGGTGGTCGGTGGGCATGTTGAACGTCCACATCCACTCCTCGATCCTGATCTGCTCGCGGGGGACCAGGAAGCAGGTGATGCCCAGGGCGTCGCCGTCCTTGCCGCTGGTGCGGGCGAAGACCATGACGTGGCTGACCACGTGCATGCCCGTGGTCCACATCTTCTCGCCTTTGATGCGCCAGCCGGGCTTGCCGTCCTTCTCCTCACGGACTCCCGTGGTCTCCATGAAGGTGGCGTCCGAACCGTGGTTGGGCTCGGTCAGGCCGAAGGCGGCGCGCAGCGTGCCGTTCAGCAGCTTGTCGCCGTCGCGGGCGTACTGCTCGGGTGTGGCGAACTCCTTGAACATCAACACGAAGGGGTTGTTGCCGACGATCGAGTGCTCGTTCTGCAGGTCATTGAACAGGCCAAGGCCCTTGGCCGCCAGGTGCTCGCGGATGACCGCCATCGACAGCTGCGAGCCGCCCTTGCCGCCCATCTCCTCCGGCCAGGCGTAGCGGTAGTGGCCGGCGTCGTCGGCCAGCTTGCGCGCCTTGGCCAGCAGCTCTTCCCACTCGTGGCGGGGCAGGCCGTCGTTGTCCCAGTCGGTGCGGGCGTGCTCACGACGATGGTCGAAGAACCGGTCGTTGTCGTCCTTGGCCTGCAGGGGCTTGATGGTTGTCTCGATGAACTCGTCCAGCTCGGCGAGATAGGCGACCAGCTTGGGGTCTAGGGCGAAATCCATGGCGCGCTCCCGAAAGTCTTATGTGATTTTCGCCAGTATGCGCCGCCTTACGTGCGCGGCAACCGTGACCCGACGGAAGGCCGCGGCGATATGGCTCAATCCCGGTGAGCGAAAAATTCACCCTCCGGCGCGATGATTCCGTCCATGATCCTGATTGTCGCCGCCGCGATCCTGGGAGCCGCCGTCGGGCTGTTCGTTCAGCCGCGGCTGTTCGCGATCGCCGTGGCCCTGTCGCTTTCGGGCGCGGCGCATCTGGTTCTGGGTTTCGTCGGCAAGATGGCGATCAAGTCGCCAAGCCGGAAGGCCCTGGCCGAACAGTTGGCCCTGATCACCGGTTCCGACGCCCACGGCATCTGGCCGGTGATGGCGGCGGCCGGCGCCGGCTGCGTTTTCGCGGCCGTGATGTGGTCCCTGACCCAGAGGCAGTCGACCGACGTTTTCTGGTTCCTGCCCGATGGCGCCGATCGACGTAACGGCATCCGCTCCATGGATCTGGTTCGCGAGCGGGATGATGATGCGCACGATCAGGCCAA
>JACRBD010000158.1 GCA_016234625.1 Caulobacterales bacterium
CGGTGCTCGAAGCGATCGATGACCTGCGCGCCTTTACCCGGGACATCCAGGAAAGCGTGATGGCGATCCGGGCCCAGCCGGTGAAGGCGCTGTTCCAGCGCATGTCGCGCCTGGTCCGGGAAATGGAGGCGATCACCGGCAAGACCGTCCGTCTGGTGACCGAGGGCGAGGACACCGAGGTCGACCGGGCCGTGATCGAGCGGCTGACCGACCCCTTGACTCACATGATCCGTAACTCGATCGACCATGGCCTTGAACGGCCCGAACAGCGGATGGCCGCCGGCAAACCACCCGATGGAGTGATCCGGATCAGCGCCGCCCATCGGGGCGGACGGATCGTCATCGAGATCACCGACGACGGCCGGGGCATTGATCGGCCCCGGGTGCGCGCCATCGCCATCGAACGCGGGCTGATCGACGCCGACGAGATTCTGTCCGACGAGGCGATCGATAACCTGCTGTTCGAGCCCGGGTTCTCGACCGCCGAGGCCGTGACCGACCTGTCTGGTCGTGGCGTCGGCATGGATGTCGTCCGCAAGAGCGTCCAGACCCTCGGGGGCCGCATCTCGGTATCGTCGCAGGAGGGCAGGGGGGCCACTTTTGCCCTGAGCTTGCCGCTCACCCTGGCGGTGATGGACGGCATGCTCGTGACGGTCTGCGGCGAGTGCATGGTGGTCCCGCTGACGGCCCTGCTGGAGTCGGTGCAACCCAAGCCCTCGGATGTGCGTCCGCTTGGCTCGTCGTCCACGCTGCTGACAATCAGGGGCAGCCAGGTGCCGTTGATCGACCTTGGCGCCGCGCTGAACTATCGCGACACGGCGTCGCTCGACGCGCAGTCGATCGTCCTGCTGGTGGAGGACGACGCCGGCGAGCGGCTGGGCCTGCTTGTCGACGACATTATCGGCCAGAGGCAGGTGGTGATCAAAAGCCTCGAGGCCAACTATCACAGCCTGACCGGCGTCGCCGCGGCCACCATACTGGGCAACGGCAAGGTGGCCCTGATCCTGGATATCAATGCGCTGGTCGGGGCGCAGAAGGTCCGATCGGCCCCGCCCGAACGTGTCGCCGCCCATGCTTGAGATCGACAGCCTCGCGCCCGTCCGCCCGGCCACCCGGGACCTGATCGCCTTCCGGGTCGGCGCCCAGGACTTCTGCATCGACGCCCACCGGGTCAGGGAGATCCGCGGCTGGACACCGGAGACCCGCCTGCCGGCGTCGCCGGCCTATGTGCGGGGGGTGATCAACCTTCGTGGAACGATCCTGCCGGTTGTCGATCTCGCCCTGCGACTTGGCATGACCGCCATCGACTGCGATGCCCGCCCGGCGGTGATCGTGGTCAGTTCCGGGTCGCGGCTGGTCGGGCTGCTGGTCGACATGGTCTGTGACATCGTCGAGGTCTCCGAGGGCGACCTGCAACCGACACCCGAGACAGGGTGTTCAATCGTCGCCTCGCTGGCCCCGCATCTCGTCACGATCGGTGATCGGGTCGCCGGGCTGCTGGCGGCGGAAAGAATCCTGCCGGAAACGGGTGAGGCCAGTGACCCAGCCCATTCGTCCTGACCCGCCCGGCCCTTCCGATCCGGACTTCACCAGGCGCGAGTTCCCTTTGAGCGAGGCGGACTTCGCCAGGATCGCCCGGATCATGGCGACCGAGTGCGGCATCATTCTCGACACGGGCAAGATGCCCCTCGTCTATTCCCGCCTCGCGAACCGGTTGCGGACACTCAACATCCGGACCTTTCGGCTGTACTGCGCCTTCGTGGCGAGCGAGGCCGGCGCCGCCGAGCGGCGTTTGATGGTTGAGGCCCTGACCACCAACGTCACCCGTTTCTTCCGCGAGAAGCATCACTTCGAACACCTGCGGGACAAGGTCTTGCCTGGCCTGATCGAAGAGGCCCGCCAGGGCGGGCGCGTGCGCCTGTGGTCGGCCGGCTGTTCGAGCGGCGAGGAACCCTATTCGATCGGTCTGACGCTTCTGGACGCGATGCCCGACGCCCCGCGGTTCGATATCAGGATCCTCGCGACGGACATCGACACCCAGGTTCTCGCCAGGGGTCGGGCCGGGCTGTACCCGGGCTCGGCCGTGACCCTTGTCGATCGCCGTCTGCGGGAAACCTTCATGCGGGAGCGGCCGGACGACCACGGCGGCTCCAACTGGGAGGTCGGCCCCGAACTGCGGTCGCTGGTCGCTTTCAAGTCGGCCAACCTGGTTGACGGGGCCTGGCCAATGCAGGGACCGTTTCAGGTCATCTTCTGCCGCAACGTGGTGATCTATTTCGACATCGAGACCCGGCGGCGGGTGCTGGGAAAACTGGCCGGGTTGCTGTCCCCGGGCGGCCACATCTATGTCGGGCACGCCGAACGCCTGCCGGCGGAGTCCGCTGACTTCCGACTGGTCGGCCTTACGGCCTACCAGCGGGCGGGCCCGGCGCCGGTCAGGACCGGCAGGGGCCGTAACGCAGCCGACAACGTCTACCAGGAGCATCGCTGATGCCTGCCGCGGCCACCATCAGTACGATTATCGTGGATGACCAACGCTCGGTGCGCGCCCTGGTCCGGGCCAGTCTCGCCGAGATCGGAATCCTGAATGTCGTCGAGGCCGAGAACGGGCTTCAGGCGCTGGGCATCCTGTCGGTGCACGCCAAGCACCTGATCATTTCCGACATGAACATGCCCGAACTCGACGGAATCGGCCTGCTGCGGGCCGTGCGAAGCCGCCCGATGACGGCGAAGACCGCCTTCATCATGCTCACCGGCCGGGCCGACGGAACTCTGGTCCAGGAGGCGATCAAGCTTGGCGTCAACAACTACATCGTCAAGCCGTTCACGATCGATGGCCTGCGCCACAAGATCGAGGCGGTCCTGGGCAAGCTCACCTGATGGCGCGCCTGTCGAGGATTCGGGAAGACGTGCCCGGCGCGGAAACGAGAGTTCATCTCATCCAGGGGCAGTTCTATGTCTCGGGGGATCCCAACGTGGTTGTCACCACCACGCTCGGGTCCTGCATCGCCTGCTGCATCTATGATCCGGTCAACCGGGTCGGCGGGATGAACCATTTCCTGCTGCCGCACGGTGAATCAGCTTCCGGACCGAACGCGGTGCGCTACGGCGCGCATGCGATGGAACTGCTCATCAACGGGCTGCTGCGAGCCGGTGCGCTCAGGAGCGACCTGCAGGCGAAACTGTTCGGCGGCGGGCGAATTTCAGACCACCTGCCGGACGTTGGCGGCCAGAACGCAACCTTCGCCGAGAACTACCTGCGGCATGAGGGCATCAAGCTTCTGCCCGGAAGCGTGCGTGGCCGCATGGCCCGCAAGCTGCAATTCTGGCCGGCGACCGGCCGGGCGCGCCAACTCGCGATCCACGGCGACGACCGCCTGTTCCGGCAGGACGACGCCGACGTCGCGGCGCCCCCGGTCAACCGGCCGGTCGAGATCTTCGAGACCTGATTTGCCCCGCCCCACGCCCCAGAATCCCGACGACAGGACGCCCGGCGATCTTCACGAGGTGCTGGGCGTCGTCGCCGCCGAACTGGCCGACCTGAAGGACCGTATCGACGGCCTGCAGCATCTGATCGGCGACCTGGCGGACCTGGCGGGGTCGGCCCTGAACCGGGACTTCATCATCCGCCTGCAGGACGTCGATGGCGTCTCGCAGCGCCTTCAGGCGCTGGAACGGCTGACTTTGGCGATGCAACAGGCCGCGCCCGGCGACCCCTGGCCGGAGCCGCCTGGCCAGGACCTGCTCGACGCCCTTGCCAAGCTGCATGGCGCGGGAGGGCGGCGCTGAACCGGCTCCGGAAACGGCTTCGCAATCAGGGCAATCCCCCCGAGGCCATCACCATGGACAAGCTGGCGTCTTGCCGCGCCGGGGGCAGACCAGGCGATGCTGTCAGGTAAACGGCCGCGGGCCGAAAACTCGCACTTCCCGATCCGACGACGGGAGCGAAAGCAGCAGAAGCGTAAGTCCAGGGCTTCGGCCCCGAAGTTTCTCGCCACCCACGCCGCCGTCTACACCGTGTTCAACCTCCAGCCCCACCTGATCCGCCGCGCCACCCTCCGCCCGTTCCGAACCCAGGCTCATCGGACATGGGCGGCGGCGACCGCCGTTGCCTGAGCTCAGGAGTGGGTCTGGCCTTCACCTTCCCCGACCGACCGGGATCCCGAGGGCCATCGAGACGGCCTTGCGCGCCAGTGGCTCCATTACGGCATACCCAGCGCGATTGGGGTGAACGCCATCCTGGCTGAAGTCGGACCTCAGCGCGCCAGACGGCGTGGCGAGCGGCGTGTAGTAGTCGACATAGGTCGCCCCGGTTTCCTCGGCATAGGCTATCAGCCAGTCGTTCAGGCTGCGGATCGTCCCTGCCGGCGCGACGCCGGGCCGCCAGGAAAACGCGTCGGCCGGCGGGACTGAGCCGAGAACGACCTTGATCCCGTTGGCCCTGGCGATTTCCACCATCGACATGATGTTGTTCTCGATATCCGCGAGCGTCATGGGCCCTGAATTGCCGGCGATATCATTGGTGCCGGCCATGATGTGCACGACGGCGGGGCGCAGGGCGACGACGTCGGCGCGGAACCGGACCAACATCTGCGACGTGGTCTGTCCGCTGATTCCGCGGTCAATGACGTCGGCGTCGAAGAACAGCGGGTCTGCCACGCTCCAGAATTCCGTAATGGAGTCGCCGATGAAGACGACGCGCGGACGATGGGGTGCTCGGCCGCGGACCGCCAGATTGTCATCCCGGTAGCGGCACAGGTTGGGCCAGTCGCTCGCCGCGCGCCGACCAAGTTCGTCATAGTAGGCTTGCGTGTCCTGCGGTCTCGAGGGAGCCGGATCCGCGCTCGTCTTCGACGGATCAAGCATCATTTCCAGGTCCCTGTTCAGGGCGCCTGGCCGTTCCAGAGGCGGCGGGCAGGGGTTTTCCACGACTCCGGCGGACGGAGCCTGGGATCTCGCCTCATGGGCGACCGACAAGACACCGACCAACACCCACGCGGCGACCGCACGTCTCACGCTTCCGGCCATTGTAAGCTGTCCTCCAACCCGCACGTCTGGTCGCGCCGGTGCCCTGCGATCCGGGATTGTTGCCCTGGTTTCCGTGAAACCCGCCGGCCCCCGCCCCGGAGGGCGGCCCGGCCCGACACTACACACTGGAAGCGCTTCCAATCAATTATCTGGCCCGTAGAAATCGGGTCGGAAAAACGAACAGCGCCGATCCTCCCTCTAGCCAAGTCAATTGACGCGCGCTATGACAACGTTGTCATCGAGGGGTGGAATGCTAGAAAGCGACGATCAATCTCCGCACGCGCGCGCAGCTGGGACAGCCCAACACCTTTTCCTGCTGGGCGCCGGGGGCGACCTGGCGTGTCGAATGTTGTTCCCGTCGCTGTTCTTCCTTGGGCTCGACGGGCTGCTTCCTGAGGGCGTGCGGTTGACCGGGGTCTCCCGGACCCCGGAGCCCAGTGAGGCCTTCCGCAATCGAATGGCGGCATCCCTGTCCCAGCATCCGCGCACCCTGGCCAACGGCGACAGCAAGACGGCGTTGGCTCGCTTTCTGGAACGAATGGACTACGTGGCGCTGGACATCACGGACCCGGAATCCGTGCGGGCCCTAGGCGATCTCATCGCGCCGGGCGCGGCCCCGCTCTACTACTTCGCCACATCGCCATCGCTGTTCGGACCGGCCTGCAAGGCCTTGAAGGCGGCCGGGCTTGCCACGCCAAATGCCCGGATCGTGCTTGAAAAGCCGCTGGGTCGCGATCTCGATAGCTGTCGGGCCCTGCACGACATGGTCGGAGAGGCCTTCAGCGAGAACCAGATCCTGCGTGTGGATCATTACCTCGGCAAGGAAACGGTCCAGAACCTGATCGCACTCCGGTTCGGCAACACCTTGTTCGAGCCGCTGTGGAACAATCTCACCATCGATCACGTCCAGATCACCATCGCCGAAACGCAGGCGGTCGGTGACCGATGGCCCTACTACGACGAATACGGCGCCCTGCGGGACATGCTGCAGAACCATCTGCTGCAATTGCTCTGTCTGGTGGCCATGGAGCCTCCGTCGGACCTCGATCCCGACGCGGTGAGAGCCGAAAAGGTCAAGGTGTTGCGCAGTCTGCGTCCGATCGGTCGTGACGAGGCGGCGCTCGACACAGTGCGGGGGCAATATGTCGCCGGCATTGTCGAGGGCCGCCCGATGCCCGGCTATGTCGAGGAGCGCGGTGCGCCGACCCGAGCCGAGACCTTCGTGGCGATCCGGGCTCATATCGACAACTGGCGCTGGGCCGGGGTGCCCTTCTACCTAAGGACAGGCAAGAACCTGCAGCAGCGGCGCACCGAAATCGTCATCCAGTTCAAGAGCGTCCCGCATTCGGTATTCGGTCGCGAGGGGTCCCGCGATCTCACGCCCAACCAGCTGGTCATTCGTCTACAGCCGGAAGAGGATATTTCCCTTCTGATGATGAACAAGACCCAGGGACTGAGCCGCGACGGCATGCGACTGGGAGCCGTGCCCCTGAGCCTTTCGGGCGGGGGCGTCCATCAGCCGGACCGGCGCATCGCCTACGAGCGGCTGCTGCTCGACGCGCTGGACGGCAACTCCACCCACTTCGTCGGCCGCGCCGAGGTGGAGCAGGCCTGGGCTTGGGTGGCCGGGATCGCCGACGGCTGGGCCGAGGGCGGCGCGCCGCTCCGCAGCTATCCGGCCGGATCCTGGGGGCCCTCGGCGGCGCATGCCCTTACAGAGCGTGAGGGGCGCCACTGGAATGAGTGATGAGAGCGCCATGAATCCCCCCCTGATGAACGCCGTCGTCGCCGAGGTGACCCGGCGCATCGTCGCCACGAGTCGAGCGAGTCGCTCCGCCTATCTCGACCGCATCGCGGCGGCTGGCGAGCAAGGCCCCGGCCGTGGACGGCTGTCCTGCGCCAACTGGGCGCACGCCTTTGCCGCCTCGCCGGTCGGGGACCGTCTGCGCGCCCGGGCGGCCTCGACGGTGAATGTGGGAATTGTCACCGCCTTCAATGACATGCTGTCGGCTCACCAACCGTTCGAGGACTATCCCGCGCGCATCCGGGAGGCGGCTCGTTCAGTCGGCGCGACGGCCCAGGTCGCGGGTGCTACGCCGGCCATGTGCGATGGCGTCACCCAGGGACGCGCGGGCATGGAGCTCTCATTGTTCTCTCGCGACGTCATCGCGATGAGTACGGCTATCGCGCTGAGCCATGACGCCTTTGACGCGGCCCTGTGCCTCGGGGTCTGCGACAAGATCGTGCCGGGGCTGTTGATGGGCGCGCTCAGCTTCGGTCATCTGCCGGTCCTGTTCGTTCCCGCCGGTCCGATGAGCTCGGGTCTGTCCAATCCTGAAAAGGCGGAGGTTCGCGGCCGCTTCGCCGAGGGGAAGGCCTCCCGCGAGGAACTGCTTGAGGCCGAGCAGGCCGCCTACCACGGGCCGGGCACCTGCACCTTCTACGGCACCGCCAATTCAAACCAGCTTCTGATGGAGGCAATGGGCCTGCATCTGCCCGGCGCCGCGTTCGCCCACCCCGGGTCGCCGTTGCGCGAGGCGATGACCCGGGCGGCCACGCACCGCGCCATCGTCTTGGCGGAAGAGGGCAGCGCGCCGCTCGCCCGGGTGATCGACGAGAAGGCCGTGGTCAACGGTGTGGTCGCGTTGCTGGCCACCGGCGGCTCGACCAATCACGCCATTCACCTGGTTGCGATCGCCCGGGCTGCCGGGATTCTCATCGACTGGGACGATTTCGACGCCCTTTCGGCCGTGACGCCGCTGCTGGCGCGCGTCTACCCCAACGGCGCCGGCGATGTGAACCATTTCCAGGCGGCGGGGGGCGCCGCCTTTGTCATCCGCGAGTTGCTGGACGCCGGACTGATGCATGATGACGTGGTCACGGTAGCGGGCCCGGGTTTGCGCCGGTACGCGCTGGAACCGGCGCTCGATGGGGAGGGCGCACTGGTTTGGCGACAGCCCCCGCCCAGGACACTGGACGCCTTGATTCTGCGTCCGGTCGCCGAACCGTTCAGCCCGGAGGGCGGCCTGAAGCTGGTTAGGGGCGTGCTTGGGCGCGGGGTGGTCAAGGTCTCGGCCGTGGCGGGCGATCATCGTGTCGTCGAGGCTCCCGCTCTGGTGTTCGACCACCAGGACCAGTTTCTGCGCGCCTTCGAGCAGGGCGAACTCGACCAGGATTTCGTGGCCGTGCTGCGCTTCCAGGGGCCAAGGGCCAACGGCATGCCGGAACTGCACAGCCTGACTCCGGCTCTGAGTGTTCTCCAGGACCGCGGCCGGCGTGTGGCCCTGGTGACTGATGGGCGAATGTCGGGCGCGTCGGGCAAGGTGCCGGCCGCGATTCATGTCACGCCGGAGGCGGCGGCCGGCGGCCCGCTGGCCCGCGTCAAGGACGGCGATGTGATCCGGCTCGACTGCGACCGCGGGGTGTTTGAGGTGCTGATGGATGAAGCCGTTCTCCTGAGCCGTCCTGTGGCCGTGAAGCCGCTAGGCGGCATGGGCTGCGGTCGTGAACTCTTCGGCGCCTTCCGCGCCAGCATAGGCTCGGCCGAGGCCGGCGCATCGGTGCTGTTCTCATGAGCCTTGAACAAACAGACATCTCTCGCCTCGCGGTCGTCGGCGACATTGGCGGCACGAACGCCCGGTTCGGTCTGGTTGACCTCGCTGCCGGGCGTGTCGAGGTTACGCGGGCCAAGGGCTTCAAGGTGCGTGATTTCGCCTGCGCGACCGACGCCCTTGTGGCCTATCTGGGCGAGCTGGGTTTGACCACCCGTCTGGCTGGCGCGGTGATGGCGGTGGCGGGGCCGATAGACGCCGGCGCCATCCAGTTCACCAACTCCCATTGGACCCTGTCCGAGACTGGCCTTCGTGGACTCGGGTTTGGGGCGGCGCGGCTCCTCAACGACTACGCGGCGCTCGCGCTTGCCGCGCCCCTGCTCGGCGATGCGGACGTATGCGTCCTGGGGCCTGAAGTCGATGGTCAAGCCGACGGAACGATCGCGGTGGTAGGGCCCGGCACTGGGTTTGGCGTTTCGGCGATGGCGCGCGATGACCTGGGAGAGGCGGTCCTGTCGACCGAGGGTGGCCATGTCGCCTTCGCGCCCGGGGACGATGTCGAGGTGGAAATCCTCCGGCACCTGGCCAGGAAGTACGGGCGCGTGTCGGTCGAGCGCGTCCTGTCAGGGCAGGGGCTGAGCGACCTGCACCAGGCGCTGGGCGACATAGAGGGGCGCAGCCCGTCGATCTCGGCGCAGGAGGACATTACCGGCCTCGCGCTCGCCGGGGATCTGGACTGTCGCCGTACCGTCGATCGGTTTTGCGCCATTCTTGGCTCGGTCGCCGGCGACTTCGCGCTCGGATTGGGGGCACGAGGGGGCGTCTTTATCGCCGGCGGCATCCCACCCCTCATCCTCGATATCCTCAGGTTCAGCGAGTTCCGGAGGCGGTTCGAGGCCAAGGGGCGTTTCGAGCCCTACATGGCTCGGATACCCTCGCGTGTGATCATGCGGCCGCACGCCGCGCTGCTGGGCGCCGCCAATGGCATTCAAGCCTTGCTGAAGAAGGGCTAGGGCGATGATCCGGCTGATGCGTGGCGCGGTCGTCATTCCGGTCCTGACGATTCATCGGGCGTCCGATGCGGTTCCGCTGGCGCGGGCTCTGGCCGCCGGCGGACTCACGGTCCTGGAAGTCACATTGCGAACGCCCGCGGCGCTGGAGGCCATTCGCCTGATCGCGGCGAATGTGGCTGACGCGACGGTCGGCGCGGGCACCGTGCTGACCACAGCCGACCGGGATCGCGCCGCCGACGCCGGCGCCGCCTTCGCGGTCAGCCCCGGCCTGACGCCGAATTTGTTGACGCCACACGACCTGCCCCTGTTGCCGGGGGTGGCGACAGCCTCGGAGGTCATGCTTGGGCTGGAGGCGGGGGTGACGGCCTTCAAGTTCTTTCCGGCCATGCCGATGGGAGGGGCGACCTTGCTCAAGGCCTGGGCGGGTCCGTTTCCCCAGGCGACCTTCTGCCCGACAGGCGGCATCGATGCGGACAACGCCGCCGACCTGCTGGCCCTGTCCAATGTCGCCTGCGTCGGCGGGGCCTGGGTCGCTCCTGCGTCCCTCGTTGACGCCGGGCGTTGGGACGCCATCACCGCGCTGGCGGAACAGGCCGTCGCGCTCAGGCGCTAGCGCCCGGAAGTTGACAGCGTTGTCACCGCCGCCTAGCGTTCGGGCTTCAGGAATGACGCCCGGCTGACCGGGTGCGCGGGAGGAACATTCGCCATGGAAAGAGCAGGCGCAGCGGCCACCAGCGCGCAGCCCATCAAGGGTGCGGGCTGGCTCGTCCCCTTTGTCGTGATGCTGTTTTTCGCCTGGGGCTTCGCAACAGTCCTGATCGACACCCTGATTCCGAAGCTCAAGGGCCTGTTTGCGCTCAGCTACGCCGAAGTGATGCTGACGCAGTTCTGCTTTTTCCTGGCCTATCTGGTCTTCTCCGTCCCGGCGGGCATCCTGCTCAGCCGCATCGGCTACGTACGGGGCATTGTTATCGGTTTGATAGTGATGGCGGCGGGCTGTCTGCTGTTCGCGCCGGCGGCGCGAATGGGCGTCTATCCCGGTTTCCTCGCCGCGCTGTTCATTATGGCGGCCGGCATCACCCTGCTGCAGGTCGCCGCCAACCCCCTGATGGCGCTGCTCGGCAAGGCCGAGACGTCTCATAGCCGTCTCAACCTGGCCCAGGCCTTCAATTCGCTCGGCACGACGGTAGGGCCCTTCATCGGCTCGGCCCTGATCCTGGCGGGTGGGGTCGCCACGCCGGACCCGACCAAACTGTCTCCGGCCGCCCTGGTGGCGGTGCGGCAGGCTGAGGCCCAATCGGTCCAGCTGCCTTTTCTCGGGATCGCGGCCGGACTGATTGTCCTGGCGACGGTCTTCTGGATGGTCCGACGCTCGACCCGTTTCCCGAGCGCCGACAAACCCGCGAGTCTTGGCAGCGCCCTTGGTTTGCTCCGCCACCCGCACATCGCCTTCGGCGCATTGTCGATCTTTCTCTATGTCGGCGCCGAGGTCTCGATCGGCAGCCTGATGACCAACTACCTGATGCAGGAGCGCACGCTCGGGCTGGCGGCCGCCGAGGCGGGGAAGATTGTCAGCCTCTACTGGGGCGGCGCGATGGTCGGGCGGTTCATCGGCTCGGTGGTCCTTCAAAAGGTGCGGGCCGGTTCCGTGCTGGCCTTCTGCGCCCTTTCAGCCGCGGCGCTGGCGACGATCTCCGGCTTCAGTTCAGGCATGGTCGCCGCCGGTGCGATCGTGGCGATCGGGCTATTCAACTCGGTCATGTTCCCGACCATCTTCACGGTGACCATTGAAGGGCGAGGCGACGACACGCCGCAGGTTTCCAGCCTGCTGTGTATGGCCATCGTCGGCGGAGCGATCATTCCGGTCATCACCGGCGCCCTGGCGGATCGCGTCGGGCTCGGGCTTGCGCTTCTGGCTCCGGTTGTCTGCTATGTGCTGATCACAATGTTCGGGCTTTCATCGCGCAGGAGGGCGGCCGAGTTGCTCGATGCGCCAATCTCGCCGCCTGTGGGCGGCTGACCTTCGGACCGGAACGGAATTGACCACAGCCACCATTACCGACGTCGCCAGGGAGGCGGGGGTTTCGATCAAGACTGTCTCGCGCGTACTTAATCGTGAGCCGAATGTTCGAGAGGAAACGCGCGAAGCGGTGCTCGCTGCGTCGCGGGCCCTCAACTACCGTCCGAACCTCTCGGCGCGCAGCCTTGCCGGTTCGCGGTCGTTTCTGATCGGACTTTTCTTCGACAACCCAAGTCCGGCCTATGTCAGCGACGTTCAACGTGGCGCCGTGAGCCGGTGCCGGGAAAGCGGCTATCACCTCACCATCGAACCAGTCGCGGCCGATGCGGTGGACCTGGAAGGCGTGGTCGAGCAGGCGGTATCCACCCTGCGCCTGGACGGGGTGATCCTGACCCCCCCGATCTGCGATGATCCGCGGGTTCTGTCGGTCCTGGAGTCCGTGGGCGCGTCCTATGTCCGGATCGCGCCCGACCGCGAGAAGGGGCGCGCGGCCTGGGTCGGCATGGACGACCGGGCTGCGGCGCAAGCGATGACTGATCATCTGCTCGACCTTGGTCACGTGGACATCGGCTTTGTCAAAGGTCACCCGGATCATGGGGCGAGCCGTTTGCGGCAGGAGGGGTTCCTTCAAGCCTTGGCTGAGCGCGGCATCGCGCCGCGCGACGACCGAATCGTCCAGGGCTGGTTCTCCTTTCGCTCGGGCTTCGAAGCCGGCGAGCGGCTCCTGGCCGGGGCGGATCGGCCGACGGCGATCTTCGCCAGCAACGATGACATGGCGCTGGGCGTCATGGCCTCCGCCACACGGCGGCGGATCGCGGTGCCCGAGGACCTTTCGGTGGCGGGGTTCGACGACACGCCGGCCGCCCGCACGGTCTGGCCGCAACTGACGACGATTGGCCAGCCGATCCTGGAAATGGCGGCGGTCGCCGCTGACCTGCTGATCACCGGCGAGGCCCGCGACTTCCCGGCTGGTCACCCGCCTGGGCGAGTGTTCGATTTCTGCCTGACGGTGCGCGATTCGACGACCCGGCCCTCCCGTTGAGCGCCGGGACATAAGACGCCTGCATGACCCCCGCCGAGCTCAGCGTCCGGTTCTTTCTGCAGATGGCGATCATTATCGGCGTCAGCCGGCTGGTGGGCTGGCTGGCAAAGCGCTTTCTGGGGCAGCCGCAGGTCGTGGGCGAGATGATCGCCGGAGTCCTGCTTGGTCCCTCGCTCTTCGGCCTGATCGCCCCTGACCTGCAGGCAGCCCTGTTCCCCGAGGATTCGCGGTCGGTTCTGTTCGTCGGAGCCCAACTGGGGGTCGGGCTCTATATGTTTCTCGTGGGCCTCGACTTTCGAAGCGATCTTTTCCGCAGCCAGGCCCGCAGCGCCGTGGCGGTGTCCGTCTCGGGCATGGCGGCGCCCTTCGCGGTAGCGGCGCTCATTTCGCCATGGCTGCTGGCCAATGGCTTGTTCGGCCAGGGCGTGACCAGCTACCAGGCCCTCCTGTTCACCGGCGCCGCAATCTCGATCACCGCGTTTCCCATGCTGGCCCGGATCATCAAGGAACGCGGCCTGAGTGGCACGCCCCTGGGCGCCTTGTCCCTTTCCGCCGGGGCGATCGACGACGCGGGAGCCTGGACGGTCCTGGCCATCGTGCTGGCCACCTTTGGCGGCGGCCCCGCCGTGGCGATCAAGGCCATTGTTGGGGGAGGGGCGTTCGTCCTGTTCATGCTGACTCTGGGGCCCCGCCTGCTGGCCCCGCTGAGCGTCAGAGCTGAGCGGGATAGCGGGGTGGGTCCAGGCCTCCTGGCAGTGATTCTGGCGCTGTTCATGATTGCAGCCTTCGCCATGGACGCCGTGGGCATTCATGCCGTGTTCGGCGGTTTCATCCTCGGGTGCGTGATGCCGCGAGGGCGATTGACCCAGGAGGTCAAGGCCCAGCTTGAGCCCTTCACGGTCATCGCATTGTTGCCGATGTTCTTCACCTACTCGGGGCTCAACACGCGGCTTGATCTGGTCGCCAGCGCGGATCTGTTCATCCCGACCCTTGTGGTCCTGGCCGGATCGATTGTGGCCAAGGGCGTCGCCTGCTGGGCGGCGGCCCGTTTGACCGGCCAGGACAACGCCACGGCGATGGGCGTGGGCGCGCTGATGAACGCCCGCGGCCTGATGGAGCTGATCATCATCAACATCGGCCTTCAGAAGGGAATTATTGGACCGGGATTGTTCGCCATGCTCGTGACGATGGCGATTGTCACCACCCTCCTGACCTCGCCACTGTTTGAATTGGTCTACAGCCGCTCGTCCCGCACGGCGCGAGTCTCCACGGACAGCGAGGGGACGTAGGGCCGCGCGTTTACTTGCGAGCCTCACGGCGGCGCAGTATCTGGTGACGCGCCCCGACCGTGGCAGCGCCACACTGGTTCCGGCGTTTGACGGCGAGGTGTCAGTTCCGGTGTGGGGGCTATGTAGCTTGGCGAAGGCGGCTGGCAGGCATGGCGAACGGAGATCGACATGCCGCCGATGAAGCGACCGACCATTGACGATGTGGCGGCCTATTCCGGCGTCGCGAGAGTAACGGTCTCACGCGTCCTGAATGACGGACCCAACGTGCGGCCAGAAGTTCGGGAGCGCGTTCGTCGGGCCGTCGAGGCCCTCGGCTACAAGGTCAACCCACAGGCCAGGTTTCTGGCGGGCGGCGCGGCGCGGCAACTGACCCTGGTGCATGAATCCGTCCTCGATGCCGAGCCCAATTCCTATTACCACTCGGCACTCGAACTGGGCGCCATGCGTGGCTGTGTCCAGCGCGGGTTCGCCCTGAGCACCCTTGGGCTCGATCCCAACGATAAGGGGTATATCCGGCGCCTGCTTGATCTGGTCGAGAGCGGCAGGTCAGACGGTATGATGCTGACGCCGCCGTTTTCGGATGACGTCGAGCTGGTGCAGGCCCTGGTTCGCAGGAAATCTCCCGTGGTCTGCATCGCCGGCGGGCCGGCGATCCGCGCGGTCGCGGCAACGATTGGCGTCGACGACGAGGCTGCGGGATTCGAAATCGGACGTTTCATGATTGGCCTGGGTCATCGCAAGTTGGGGTACATCAACGGCCCCGAAAGGCACGTGTCGGCGACCTATCGGCTCAGAGGTCTGATGCGTGCGGTGACGGACGCTGATTCGGGCGTGGAGGTCGTCGCGGAATGCGGGGATTTCACTTTCCGTTCCGGGGTCTTCCTGGCGGAGCGGATCCTTGCAGCGCGAGGCGACATCACGGCGCTGGTGTGCGCCAATGACGATATGGCGGCCGGCGCAATGCTGACGGCGCACCGACAGGGGCTCGCCATTCCCGATCAGCTATCCGTTTCCGGGTTCGACGACACGCCGGTGTCGGAGATCATCTGGCCACCGCTGACGACCATTCACCAGCCCATCAAGCTGATCGGCCGCCAGGCGGTCGAGCTGCTCGTTGACGCCATCGAGGCCGGGCGCGGCGCCACCGAGGCCGGGTTTCGGGCTGTCCCCTTCAAGGTCGTCGAGAGAGCCTCCACCGGCCCTGTCCGTCTCTGAGGCGAAGGCGGTGAATCATCACCCGAACCCCCGATTTGAGGAATTGACAG
>JACRBD010000156.1 GCA_016234625.1 Caulobacterales bacterium
CCGATCTTGCATTCGCCCGGCGTGATGACGCCCGGGCAATTGGGGCCGACGAGGCGCGTCTTCGAGCCCTGAAGGGCGCGCTTGACCGCCAGCATGTCGACCACCGGGATGCCCTCGGTGATGCACACCGCCAGGTCCAGTTCCGCGTCGACCGCCTCCAGGATGGCGTCGGCGGCGAAGGGCGGCGGCACGTAGATCACCGTGGCATTGGCGCCCGTGGCCGCCTTGGCCTCGGCCACCGTGTTGAACACCGGCAGGTCCAGGTGCCGGGTGCCGCCCTTGCCGGGCGTCACGCCGCCCACCATGCGGGTGCCGTAGGCGATCGCCTGCTCGGAATGGAAGGTGCCTTGAGCCCCGGTGAAGCCCTGGCAGATCACCTTGGTATTCTTGTCGACGAGAACGGCCATAATTCAGTGCTCCGATTGAGTCCTGTATTGCCCTCGCCGGGCTCCGGAGACCCGCCATTGAGGCGGGGGCCAAGCAAGCGGAGCTTGCGCCCGGCGAGGGCTTGTCGAAAAGCTGGAACCGCGTTCCACGCGGTTCTAGCGAGCCTCCTTGACGGCCTTGACCACCTTCAGGGCGGCATCGGCGAGATTGTCCGCGGCGATGATCGGCAGGCCCGATTGCGACAGGATCTTCTTGCCCAACTCGACGTTGGTGCCTTCGAGCCGCACCACCAGCGGCACGTTCAGGGACACTTCGCGCGCCGCGGCCACCACGCCCTCGGCGATCACGTCGCAGCGCATGATGCCGCCGAAGATGTTGACCAGGATGCCCTCGACGTTGGGGTCGGACAGGATCAGCTTGAAGGCGGTGGTGACGCGTTCCTTGGTGGCGCCGCCGCCGACGTCCAGGAAGTTGGCCGGGCTGCCGCCGTACAGCTGGATGATGTCCATGGTCGCCATCGCCAGCCCGGCGCCGTTGACCATGCAGCCGATCTGGCCGTCCAGCTTGATGTAGTTGAGCGAATGGCGCGCGGCTTCGAGTTCGGCCGGATCCTCCTCGGATTCGTCCCGCATCTCCTCGATGTCCTTGTGGCGGTAGAGCGCGTTGTCGTCGAAATTGATCTTGGCGTCCAAGGCCACCACGTCGCCGTCGCCGGTCACCACCAGCGGGTTGATCTCGACGATCGAGAAATCCAGCTCGATGAAGGCCTTGTACATCGCCCCCATGAACTTGACCGCCGCGCCCACCTGCTTGCCCTCCAGCCCCAGGCCGAAGGCCAGCTGGCGGCCGTGATAGGGCTGGAAGCCCTGCACCGGGTCGATCGCCACCTTCAGGATCTTCTCTGGGCTGTGCGCCGCCACCTCCTCGATCTCCATGCCGCCCTCGGTCGAGGCCATGATGGTGACGCGGGACGTGGCGCGGTCGATCAGCATGCCGAGATACAGCTCGCGCCGGATGTCCGAGCCCTGCTCGATGTAGACCCGCTTGACCTCCTTGCCGGCCGGACCGGTCTGGTGGGTCACCAGAACCTTGCCCAGCATCGCCTCGGCCGCGGCAGCCACGTCGTCCGCCGACTTCACCACCCGGACGCCGCCCTTGCCCGCCGGATCGTCCGTGAAGCGGCCCTTGCCGCGCCCGCCCGCGTGGATCTGGCTTTTCACCACCCACACCGGGTTGGTCATCTCGGCGGCCAGCTCCTTGGCCACCTGCACCGCCTCGGCCGGCGTGTAGGCCACGCCGCCCTTCAGCACCGCCACCCCGTACTTCGCCAGCAGCTGCTTGGCCTGGTATTCATGGATGTTCATGTCTTCTCTTCTCCTTGGCCCTCAGGCGCCGGGCGCCCGCCTCCGCGGGCTTGGCTCACGCGCCAACCATGGCGCGGGCGCTCAATGCGCCATGAAAAAAACGCAACGCCCTACTGGGCCATCAGCCCCTGGGCCACCTTGACCAGCGCGCGAACGGCGTCGGCCGAGCGGTCGAAGCCTGCCTGTTCCTCGGCGTCGAGGCCGATCTCGACGATCCGCTCGATGCCGCCCGCGCCGATCACCACCGGCACGCCCGCGAACACATCCGTGGCCTGCCCGTAGGTTCCCGCCTTGACCTCCACCGCGCAGGGCATCACCCGCTTC
>JACRBD010000164.1 GCA_016234625.1 Caulobacterales bacterium
GAGGCTTTCGCCGCCGATCCGGCCGCGGCCCGCGCGGTCGTGGCCGCCTGCGACGCCGGCGCCCGGCGCGGCGACTGCGCGGCCGCCCGGGCCGGTCTGGCCGAGGCCGGCCGGCGCGAGCGCATGGCCGCCTACCGGCGAGCCTTCTAAAGGAGGGGCGGCCATGCAGTTCCGGGTCTTCGAGCCGAGCTACGACTTCATCGACGCGCGGCTGAACGACTTCCTCGGCGACCGGCTGTCGTCGGTGATCGCCCAGGTGGAAGGGCCGCTGCGCATCGCCCTGGTGCTCTATATCGTGCTCTACGGCTACGCCATCTTCCGCGGCGCGATCAGCGAACCGATCATGGAT
The DNA here is from genome assembly GCA_016234625.1 of Caulobacterales bacterium. Lineage (GTDB taxonomy): Bacteria > Pseudomonadota > Alphaproteobacteria > Caulobacterales > Caulobacteraceae > Caulobacter. Next base: position 350 of record JACRBD010000164.1, read on the forward strand.
TTCGCGATCCGCGGCATCAAGCTGGTCTTCATCTACCTGCTGGCCACCACCGCCGCCTATGGCGACTTCGTCACCCGGCCGCTGTTCACCGACCTGCCCAACGCCCTGACCCAGGCGATCAGCGGGGCTGGAACGCCCAGCGTCGGCGCCGCCTTCGACCAGTTCTTCGCCTATGCGGCCTACCTCGGCGAGAAGATCAGCCGCGACGCCTCCGCCTTCAATCCCGCGCCCTATGTGGTTTCGGCGGCGGTGTTCATCATCGGCGCCCTGGCCGCGGCGCTCGGCTTCGGCGTGGTGCTGGTCGCCAAGCTGGCCCTGGCCCTGCTGGTCACGCTCGGGCCGATCTTCATCGCCTGCGCCCTGTTCGACGCCACCCGCCGCTTCTTCTTCGGCTGGCTGAGCCAGGCGGTGAACTACCTGGTCCTGTTCGCCCTGATCATCGTCATCTTCCAGCTGGTCCTGGCCTTGGTGCGCGACCAGTGGGGCGCGATCGAGGGCGGCGACCCGATGATCGGCGGCCTGATCTTCATCGCCCTGTGCCTGCTCGGCGCGATCTTCTTCCTGCAGACCCCGGCCATCGCCGCCGGCATCGCCGGCGGGGCCAGCGCCGGCCTGGCCGACTTCGCCAACGCCGCCGCGCTCGGGACCAGCGGTTCGGGCCGCGCCCTCGGACCGCAGGAAGCGGGTCGGCAGCCGCCACGCGGCGGCGGATCCATTCGCCCCACCGGAGCCCGCTCATGACCCTCCCCCGCCTTCTGATGCTCGCCGCGACCGCCGCGAGCCTGACAGGGTGCGCCAGCCTCGGCGGCGATGACGCCCCGGTCTGCGACGGCCGCCATCGCCGGCCGGCCAATCCACACGGCTCGACGCTGATCGCCGCCCCGGCGCCGCCGCCGCAGCCTTCCGAGGCCGCGCCTCCGTCCGGCGGAGGCTGCACATGACCGGCGTTCCGGCTCCCGAGCTGAAGACCTATTTCGCCGAGGCCCGGCGCTGGGACCAGGACCGTCTGGCCGAAGCCCTGCGCTCGCGCCGCCTGGCCTGGACGGCGGCCGCGGCGGCTGCGGCCCTGGCGGCGATTTCGGTCGCCGCCGTGGCGGCGCTGACGCCGCTGAAGACCACCGAACCGTTCGTGATCCGCGTCGACCAGGCGACGGGGGCCGTGGATGTGGTGCGCGGCCTCGGCGGGGGCGAGGGCCCGGCGACCTATGACGAGGCGATCAGTAAATTCTTCCTCGCCCAGTACGTTCGTGCCCGCGAGGGCTATCTGGACGCGGCGGCCGAGGATAGCTTCCGCCTGGTCTCGATCCTGTCGGGTGGCGCCGAGCAGCGGCGCTGGGCCGACCTCTACCGCGGCTCCAACCCGCAGAGCCCGCAGAATCTCTACGGGCCGGAGGCCGAGGCGGTGGTCTCCCTCCGGGCGATCGGCTTCATCAACGGCGGCGTCGCCAACGTGCGCTTCCACCGCGTGGAGCGGCGGGCGCAGCAGGTCGTCGAGAGCGACTGGATCGCCACCATCGCCTTCACCTACACCCGCGCGCCGATGGCCGAGGCCGACCGCCTGCGCAATCCGCTTGGCTTCCAAGTCACCTCGTACCGCGCCGATCCGGAGGTCATCCGATGAACCGTCTGCTTCCTGCCCTCGTCATGGCCCTGGCCGTGTTCGGCGCGCCCGCCGCCTTCGCTGGCGAACCGGTGCCCGATCCCCGCATCCGTATCGTCGACTATGACCCGGACGCGATCTACCGGATCACCGGCGCCTACCGGACGGCGACCCAGATCGTGTTCGCGCCCGACGAGACCATCCGCCATGTGGCGGTCGGCGACAGCGTCGCCTGGGAAGTCGCCGCCGAGGGCTCGGTGCTGTTCCTCAAGCCCCGGGAACGGCATCAGGCCACCAACCTGCTGGTGGTGACCGACCGCGGCGGCCAGGTCCGGCACTACGCCTTCGAACTCGCCGCCGGCGAGGCCCGCGGCCGGACGCCCGCCTATCAGATCCGCTTCCGCTATCCGGCCGACGAACAGGCGCGGGCCCTGCGGGCGGTGGAAGCGGCGGCCGCCGCGGTCGAGACCCGTCTGGTCAGCCTCGCCCTGCAGCAGGGCGCGGTCGAAGGTCCGCGCAACCTGGCCTATTCCGTCCAGGGCTCGGCCGACCTGCAGCCCAGCGAGGTCTCCGACAACGGCCGCTTCACGGTGCTGCGTTTCCCCGGCGCCCAGGTCGTGCCGGCCATCTTCGCCGTCGCCGAGGACGGCAGCGAGCGGCTGGTCCCGTTCGATGTGCGCGGCGACTACGTCGTCATCCACGGCGTCGAGCGCGGAATGCGCCTGCGGCGCGGCCGCCAGGTGCTGTGCATCTTCAACGAGGCGTTCGATCCTAGGGGCGTCGGCGGCGAGACCGCCACCGCCTCGCCGCAGGTCGAGCGCGCCCCCGCGGGAGGCCGCCCATGACCGCCGAAGACCCCAGACCCGCGGCCGACGACGGTCCGGTCAGAACCGCTCCGGCGGAGGCAGACCGGGCGATCTCGCCGATCGCCGGCCGCCTCGGTGGTCAGCGGCGCTGGATCAGCCTAGCCGCCCTGGCCGCCGGCTGCGGCGTCTTCCTGCTGGCCACTTGGGACCGCGACGGCGCCGCCGAGCACCCGGCCGAGCCCGACGCGCCGGCTCGCCAGCTGGTCCCGTTCGAGCCGGCGCGCCGCGAGCTCCCGCCGCGGCTGGCCGACGCCGCCACTGACCCGCTCGCCCCCGGTCTCGGGAGCGAGCCGGGTCCCGAGGTCCCGGCGCTGGAGCCTCGCGCCGCCGAGGCTGGCCCCGCCCCGACCGATGCGAGGCGCACGCTGCTGGAGAGCGCCCAGCGGGCGCCGGTGCTGGCCTACAGCCGCCCGGCCCTGTCGGCGCCGGTCTCCGTGGGGGCGGCTTCGGTCCCGACAGCGCCAGCCGCGCCGCCGACGTCGCTCGACGCCCTGCGCCAGGCGGGCCCGGTCGCCCGGGCGCGGGCCGGTCGGCTGCCCGACCGCAACCTGCTGCTGGTCGCCGGCGCCGCCCTGCCCTGCGTCCTGCAGACGGCGATGGACAGTTCGACGCCCGGCTACGTCAGCTGCGTCATCCCCAAGGACATCTATTCCGACAACGGCGCCGTGGTGCTGATGGAGCGCGGCACCCGGGTGCTGGGCGAATACCGCGGCGGCCTGCAGCAGGGCCAGGGTCGCCTCTTCGTGCTATGGACCCGCGCGGTGACCCCGACCGGCGTCACCGTCACCCTGGCCTCGCCGGCGGCCGACGCGCTGGGGCGGGCCGGCTTCGACGGCGACGTCGACACCTACTTCTGGCAGCGCTTCGGCGGCGCCCTGCTGCTCTCGGTCGTCGACGACGGCGTCCAGGCCGCCATCGGCGAGGACGGCGCGAGCGGCACGACCCGCTTGCCTTCGGACGCCGCCGGTGTCGCCCTGCAGGGCTCGATCGACATCCCGCCGACCCTGCGCAAGGCGCAGGGGGCGGAGGTGTCGATCTTCGTGGCCCAGGACCTCGATTTCGCCGGCGTCTACCGGCTGCGGGCCCGCTGATGGACGATACCGCCGTCCTCGACCATTACCTGGCACCGATCCGCACCTTCCTCGAGCCGGACGACGTCACCGAGGTGGTCATCAACCGGCCCGGCGAGGTGGGGGTCGAGCATGCTGGCCGCTGGGTCTGGCACGAGGCGCCGCAGCTCACCGAGGCGTGGCTGCGCACCCTGGCCACCGCGGCGGCGGCCTTCACCAAACAGGACGTCGGCGAGGAGCGGCCGATCTGCTCGACCGTGCTGCCCGGCGACGAGCGCTGCCAGATCGTCCTGCCGCCGGCGACCCCGGCCGGCGCGGTCTCCCTGACCATTCGCAAGCCCTCGCGGCGCCAGCTGGGGCTGGACGACTTCCGGGCCGCCGGACTGTTCGATCAGGTGGCGTCGGCGCGGAGCGGCGACCAGGACGGGACCGACGCCGAGCTGGTGCGGCGGCGCGAGGTCGCGGACTGGGCGGGCTTCTTCGCCCTGGCGGTGCGGTCCCGGCGCAACATCCTGATCTCGGGCGCGACCGGTTCGGGCAAGACCACCTTCGCCAAGGCCCTCGTGGCGCTGATCCCCGACCAGGAGCGGTTGCTGACCATCGAGGACACCCGCGAGCTGGTCGTGCCGCACCGTAACGTCGTCCACCTGATCTATTCCAAGGACGGTCAGGGCCTGGCCAAGGTCACCGCCAAGGCGCTGCTGGAAAGCGCCCTGCGCATGCGGCCCGACCGCATCCTGCTGCAGGAGTTGCGCGACGGAACCGCCTTCTTCTACCTGCGCAACGTCAACTCCGGCCATCCCGGCTCGATCACCACGGTGCACGCCGATTCCGCCGCCCTCGCCTTCGAGCAGCTGACCCTGCTGGTGCGGGAGTCCGAAGGCGGCCGCGACCTGCCGCGCGACGACATTCGCGCCCTGCTGCACCTGCTGATCGACGTGGTCGTCCAGATGAAGAAGGTCGATGGCGTCTTTCGGCTGACGGAGGTCTGGCATGATCCGGCTCGAAAGCGCCAGCCCGGCGGCTAGGGCCGCCCTGATCGCCCTCGCCCTCGTGGCGCTGCTGGCGACCGCCGCCGTTGGCACGGCGCTGGTCGCCCTCGCCGGCCTCGGCCGGCTGGAGGCGGACATCGACCTCACCCGCGCGCCAGCCTGGTTCTGGTACTACCGTGAGGATCCCAACGTCCGCCGCTGGCTGCGCATCGCCGCCAGCGCCCATGGCCTGCTGCTGCTGGTCGTCGGGGTCGCCGTGGTCGTGGGCCGCCGCCGTCCCCTGCACGGCGCCGCCCGCTGGTCGACCTCGGACGAACAGCGCGCCGCCGGCCTGCGGGCCCGCCTGGGCATCCTGCTCGGCCGCGCCGGCGGCGGCCTGCTGATCTCGGGCGGCCCCGAGCACGTCATGCTCTATGCGCCCACCCGCACCGGCAAAGGCGTCGGCGTGGTCATCCCCAACCTGCTGGCCTGGCCGGGCTCGGTGGTGGTGCTCGACATCAAGCGCGAGAATTTCGCCGCCACCGCCGGCTTTCGCGCCGCCGCCGGCCAGACCGTACTGCTGTTCGACCCGTTGGCGCGCGATGGTCGCACCGCCCGTTTCAACCCCCTTGGCCATGTCGACCGCGGCGATCCGGTCGAAGTGCTCGATGAACTGCAGCGCATGGCGGCGATGCTGTTCCCCGGCCATGACCGGGCCGATCCCTTCTGGGCCGAGGCGGCGCGGATCGGCTTCATCGGCGTCGGCGGCTACGTCGCCGCCACGGCCGATCATCCCTTCACCCTCGGCGAGATCTTCCGCCAGCTGACCGCCGGCGACGCCCGCGCGCGTCTGCCCCGGATCGTCGCCGCCCGCGCGCGGGAGGGTCGCCCCCTGCCCGCCCCGATGGTCGCCGCCCTCCTCGACTTTACCAGCGCGAGTGAGAACACCTTCGCCTCGGTGCGCCAGTCGATCACCACCCGCATGGGGCTGTGGCTCAATCCCCGGGTCGATGCGGCCACCGCCGCCTCCGATTTCGACCTTCGCGACCTGCGCAAGGGCCGCCTCTCCCTCTACCTGGGCGCCACGCCCGACAACATGCTGCGGGTCCAGCCGCTCTACGCCCTGCTGTTCCAGCAGCTGGTCGACCTCAACAGCCGCGCCCTGCCCGCCCCCGGCGACCGACCGGTCCTGGTATTGCTCGACGAGTTCGCGCGCCTCGGCCCCGCCCCAGTGCTGGCCCACGCTTTCTCCTTCGCGGCCGGCTATGGCCTTCGCCTGCTGCCGGTGATCCAGAGCCCCTCGCAGCTGCGCGCCCTCTATGGCCCCGACGTCGCCGAGGAGATCCTGACCAACTGCGGGGTCGAGGTGGTGTTCGCGCCCAAGGAGCTGAAGGTGGCCCAGGATCTCAGCGAGCGGCTCGGCTACTACACCACGCCCGGCCACAGCCGCAGCCGGCCGACCGGCCTCGCGCCCGGCCGGCGCAGCACCAGCGTTTCCGACCAGCGCCGGGCGCTGATGCTGCCCCAGGAGCTGATGCAGCTGCCCGCCGACGTCCTGCTCGTTCTCAAGGCGGGCCTGCCCCCAACCCGTGGCCGCAAGATCGCCTACTACCGCGATCGGGAATTCCGCCGCCGCCTGCGACCCACGCCCGTCATCCCCCCGGCGCCCTCCCCGTCCATCGCCGCCGCGCCGGTCCTTGAGGAGGATCCCATGGACTTCGACACCATCGCCCGCGCCTTCGCCGCCGAGGGCCTGCCGCCGCCGGCGTCCGGCGCCGATGAGCGTGAGGTCGGCGCCTGGCTGGACCGCGTTGTCGACGCGGCGCCGGAGCGGGCGCCATGAGCCGCGCCGCCGCCGCATCCAACCGAGTCGGTCCCGCGCCCGCCGCCGGCCGGACGCCGCGCTCCACCGCCAAGGGCGACGTGCCCGAGGCGGTGCTCGACCGCTATCTGGTCGAGCGCGACCGCCAGGGCCGCCCCGAGCGCTACTTTCGCGACCATCGCGTCGCCGAGCCGATGTTCCATGATCGCGGCCGCTCGCTGGTCTCGGCCCAGGCCTATCCCGACGCCGTCGCCGACATGCTGAAGATCGCCCGCCATCGCGGTTGGGAACAGATCCGCGTCGCGGGCGACGACGCCTTCCGGCGGGAGGTGTGGATTCAGGCCCAGGCCCTCGGCCTGGAGGTGCGCGGCCACCGTCCGCGCGAGCGCGACCGTCAGGCCGCCGGCCAGGAGACGCGCCCGCCGAAACGCTCCGATCCCGACCTGGCCGAACGCCTGGCCCGGGCGGCGGTCGTGGTGGCCCGCCTGATCCCCGATCCCGCCGCCCAGACACGCCTGATTGCGCGCGCCTGGAGCCGCGCCGGCCTCGACCGCGACGGTCCGCCTTTCGATCGCAGACGCGAGCGCATGCGATGAAGACGCCTTGACGGGCGCAACGACGCCTAACGCCATCTGCTGGTTCGCCTTACGCGCTCTTGTCATATATCCATACAATCGCCCTTATATGGGTGATTACGATCAATGAACGCCATAACAACCCATATAAAGGTTCTTATGCAAAGTGTGTTGACTCAACCTTAATAAAGACCAATATATGAGCAGTTGTAGCCCCACCAACCATCACACACCCATATACGGGTTTTTACATGCCCCTACCCGAGTCCGCCATTCTCGACCGCGCCCATCGCCTCGGCGAACGCCTGACGGCGCAGCGGCTAAGCCGCAACCTGACCCAGCGCCAGCTGGCTGACAGCGCCGCGGTGTCGCTCAACACCCTGCGTCGGCTGGAGGGCGGCGAGAACGCCTCGCTCGACACCCTGATCCGGGTGCTGGAGGCCCTCGACCTCGGCGACCGGCTGGACGCCTTGGCTCCGCCAGCCGATGTCCGTCCCGTCGACCGCGTGCGCAACACCGCCGGCGCAGAGCGCAAGCGGGCCACGGGGACGGGGCATGGGGAGCCGGCCACGCCCTGGTCCTGGGGTGACGACGCGTGACCGACGCCACTATCCGTCTGTGGGCCCGCGACATCGGCGCGGTGACCTGGCTAGAGGACCGCGGCTATGCGGTCTTCCAGTACACGCCGGAATTCGCCGCCAGCGGCATCGCGGTCTCGCCCCTGGTGATGCCGCCCGGTTCGGCGCCCTACGCCTTCCCCGAACTGCCCCGCGAGGCCTTCAAGGGCCTCCCCGGCCTCCTGGCCGACTCTCTGCCCGACAAGTACGGCAACGCCCTGATCGATGCCTGGCTGGCGGGCCAGGGCCGGGACGCCGCTTCCTTCAATCCGGTCGAGCGCCTCTGCTACATCGGCAACCGCGGCATGGGGGCGCTGGAGTTCCACCCGACCCTCATGAAGGCGGCGCACCGCTCCAGGCGCCTGCAGATCGACGCCCTCGTCGACCTCGCCAACCAGGTGCTGTCGATGCGGCGGAACATCAACGGCGTGCTCTCCGGAACGGACGACCGCGACACCCTCGAGGAGATCCTGCGCGTGGGCACCTCGGCCGGCGGCGCCCGGGCCAAGGCGGTCCTTGCCTGGAACGAGACGACCGGCGAATTCCGCTCGGGCCAGACGCCGGCCGACGCCGGCTTCACCTACTGGCTGATGAAGTTCGACGGCGTCTCCAACAACCGCGACAAGGAACTCGCCGATCCGCAGGGGTTCGGGCTGATCGAATACGCCTTTTCGCGCATGGCGATCGACGTCGGCATCGACATGGCCGAGTGCCGCCTCCACCACGAGGGCGGCCGCAGCCACTTCATGACCCGGCGCTTCGACCGCACCGTCAAGGGCCAGAAGCTCCACATGCAGTCGCTGGCGGCGCTGCGCCATTTCGACTTCAACGCCGCCGGCGCCTACAGCTACGAACAGGCGATCGAGACCATCCGCCTGTTGCGCCTGGAAGCCGTCGACGTCGAGCAGCAGTTTCGTCGGGCCGTCTTCAACCTGTTCATCCGCAATCAGGACGACCATGTGAAGAACATCGCCTTCCTGATGGACAAGTCGGGGACCTGGCGGCTGTCGCCCGCCTTCGACGTCGTCTACGCCTACAATCCGACCGGCGATTGGACCAGCAGCCACCAGATGACCTTCAACGGCAAGCGCGACGGCTTCACCGTCGAGGACCTGGTCGAGTTCGGCGCCTACTGCGGCTTCAAGCGCCGCCGGGCGTTGGCCATCGTCGCCGAGATCGCCGAGGGGGTGCGCCAATGGCGCACCTACGCCGACGCCGCCGGCGTCTCCGAGTCCGCCGCCGCGAGCGTCGAGCGAGCCCTGCGTCTGGACCTGACCCCCAAGGCCGCCGGAACCGACGCGGCCTAGGGGCCGCACAAGCCGGAAAGCTGTTCTCCGGATACAAACCAAATCGCCTGGGGTCGGCCGCTACCGGGTCCGCCCCGACCGATCTCGCTCCACCGCCGTCCGGCGCAACGCCTGGTCCCGGGTTTCCGGGACAGGCCTCTCACGCACAAAGCGCTCCACAAGAGCCGCCAAGGCCCGATCCTCGGCCCGCTCCGACCGGCCCAGGCGCAGCGCCTCGGCGACCAGCGCGCGGCGCACCGCCAACTCCCGCGCCCGGATCGCCGCCAGCCAGGGTCTGTCCCCGCCGCCGGTCTCCAGCGCTTCGCGATACGCGGCCGCGAGCACCTTGGGCAGAGCGCCCTTTCCCGCCACGAACCGCTCGCGCATCTTGCGCACCGGCGTCCGCTCCGCTTTGCGCGCCACGCCCCGCGCCCGTCGCGGCGTCGCCTCGGCCTCGACAGACCGATCGCGCAAGGCGCGCGCGAACCCTTCCCGCCAAGCCTGCAGGTCGGCCTTCCTCGGGTTCAACCGCTCGCCGTCTCGCCCGAGCATGCGCACCGTCAGGTGGACATGCGGATGGCGTCCTTCATCATGGAGCGCGAAGACATAGGGGAAGCGGTCGCCGAAGACATCGGCGGCAAAGGCCCGGGCCGCGTCATGCAGCCGGAACACCTCCGTGCCGGCCGGCATGCTGAGCACGATCGACAGCGAGACCGGCGCGTCGCGGCGCCGCCCGGGCTCCATCGCCAATTCCTCCGTCCAGTCGCGGGTGAGTTCGCGCACCTCGCTCCGCCCCTTCAGCCGCTCACCGTCGGGGCCTTCGAGCGGCAGGGCGCCGTTGCGACTGATGTAGTCGAGATGGCGCTGCAGATGCCCGCCATCCCGGGTCCGGCCGGTGATCTTGACCATCACCTCCGGCGCCCGCCGCGCCACCTGCGCGAGCCGCGCGGACGCCTCGCCTGTCCCTCGGGAGGGCCGCAGGATCGACGGCGTGATCCGCGCGCGCCGCACGTCGACCGGCGGGCGCAGGGCCTCCTCGAACCCCCGCGGCGGAACGAATTCGCTCATGGCTCGGCCGCCCAGTAGGCGAGGTTGCCCTCGAAGGCCTGACGCAGTCCGCCGAGGTGATCCCGGATCTCGGCCTGGAAGGCGCCCAGCTGGGCCATTTCCAGGTCGAGCACCGAGCCCTCCAGCACGGCGGTGTTCAGCGCCCGGGCGATCTGATTGATGTTGACCCCGATGCGCCGCAGCTCACGTTGCACCGCGATGAAGGCGATCGCCTCGGGCCGACCCAGCTGTGGGCGTCCATGCAGGCGCCTGCGGATCAGCGCCACGGCCCACTGCGTCCGCGACAGGCCCAGGGCGCCCGCCTCGGCCTCCAGGAGGGCGAGGTCGGCCTCGGCCAGACGAAGGGTCAGCTTGCCGCTCGATGCCGCCACGCGGGCCGGCTCGGCCGTCGGCAGGGACGCCTGCGCCGCCCCCTCCATCAGCCGACGCAGCAGACGCGAGCGCCCGCCCTGACCGGCCGCGGCGGTGTCGAACCGGCGGATCAGGTCGGGCGGAAGGCGAAGCGTGATGCGGTCCATTGCGGAGGGGGCCTGTCAGACATTGCCGGCGCAAAGCCTATCCTGCCCTAGACCGCGAACCCCTCCGCCCCGTAGGCCTCCGGTGTTCCCCGCCCTCCCCTCGGCGACCGCAAAAGCGGCCGCTCGCCCGCCGCCCTGAAGGGCGCCCCAGCCGGGCGGGTCACCTGTAGCGGTCCGCCTGCTCCTGGCAGTGCGCCCGCACGCGCTCGACCCAGGAATCGAACCAGACCCAAGTGTTCCGATAGTCGCCAGGTTGGCCAAACCCTCTGGCCACGTTCTTCGCATCGAGTTGCTGCCAGAGCTCCGTGTGCCTCGCCCGATTGAATCGGGGATAGCCCTCGGCTTGCATGAGACCCCAGACCTCGGATGGCGTGTAGCGCCGCCTGTTAACCTCCTTCAGCAGAACCCGATTGATCGCCTCTCCTTCGGCGGAGTCGGCCTTCACGAACTCGACTGCCAGATCGGCATTGGACGCTCGCCCGCCGACCTTGGGCACGAAGGCAACGCGGTACGCGAACGCGGGGTCGGCCTGCTGAGCATCGTCCAAGCCTTGATGGAAGGTGTCCATCATCGTGGCGATGTGCGGCGGAAGGGTCGATGCTCGCTTCAGGGCCGTGCGCTGGTCGGAACTGAAAGTGACGAACTGAAGGGCGATCGGAAGGCGGCGCTCCAGCCCGTATTGCGGACCAAACCAGTCCTTGATGGCGTCATTGAAATTCAGGCAACAGGCCTGAAGCTTGGCGCTGACCTGATCGTCGATCCGGCTGGTGGAGCGATGCTCGATCTCGTGGCGGAGTTCCAGCAGGAATTCCAGATTGAGGACCGCCCCCTGCGGCACGGGACGACGGGCATGCCGTAGGCAGTAGCCGAGTTCCCAGTAGCAATCCTCACCCTGCCTGGTCTTGCGAACGGAGCCGTCGGCCTCACGATAGCGATAGTCGATCCCCTCGCGCCGGAACCAAGCGTGCAACAGATAGGTCCACGCGATCACTGTGGTGACGATGAACAGCTCTGTCCGGAAGGTCAGGCCGGCCCCGTTGAACAGGTGGACGGCGGCGATCATCGCCTCGCGCGCCTTGATCAGAAGCTCGTCGCCCCGCAGGCTCAGGCCGGTTTCCGGATCGATCTCGGGCCAGGCCGAAAGAAACTCGTCGAGTTCGTCAGTGGACGCCGGTCTTACCGTTCGGTGCCTCGTCGCCGTCCTGATTTCAGCGATTGCGCGGTGGTTCACCGATCGGGTCGGTCGCGTGAAATGGGCCAAGATCTCCTGGTCATTGTAGCCTCCACGCGCTAGCATCGTCTTGATCAGGGCGATCTCCCAGCGTTCCAGAGACTGTCCGCGCGGCGCTCTGGCCATGTCGCCTCCAAATGGGCGCCCCATCGAGGTGGGTCATTTTCAGACCCTAGCGGCCTGGTGGTATCAAACCCCACCTGGCCCCCGAGATCGCCACATAAGCACCGTAACGGGAATCAGCCCAAAGGCGAACGAGCGTAATCACGCATAGTCAGGTCGGTCGTTTTCATGACCCACCTGCGCAGACTGAACGCCTTGTTCCGCGCGGTCCCCGGCCCTAGCTTTCGGATCGAAGGAGTTTCCCTATGACCGAAGCCGCCGATCTGAAGGTGGTCGCCTTTCCGGCGACCAAGACGCCGAACAAGACCGTCTCGTCGCACGAGCGTATCTGGGGCAAGCCCGTGCTCGCCCACGGGTACGCCGGCATTCCGTCTATTCTCATCCAGGCGCAGAGCCGGCTGGGGGTGACCGCGATGCAGTTCAACATCCTGGTCCAGTTGCTGGACTACTACCGCGACCCTGGCCGTGCGCCGTTTCCGTCGAAGGTCGATCTGGCGACGCGTATCGGCGTGAAGCCCAAGACGATCCAGACGAACATGCGTCAGCTCGAGATCGCCGGCCTTGTACGGCGTGAATTGCGCAAGATGGCATCCGGTGACTGGAACTCCAATATCTATCACCTGGACGGACTGATCGAGCGGGTGCGCAAGCTGGAGCCGGAATTCACGGAAGCTCGGAAGGAGCGGGAAGCCGCCAAGCGTCGCATCTCGACCCCGGTGGGTCGGCGACGGTCGTAAAAACAGGGGCTGAAATTGATTTACCCCGGGGGCATGCTTTTCAGCAGAGGCGATCCCGGGGTGTACGCTGGTAGAGATAATCCATGACCCACCCTGTTGCAAGGGTGCTCGCCAACGCCGACGCGGTGGAGGCGGCGCTCTCCCTCGAACGCTTCGCTCGCTATGTCGCCTGGGCCGATGGCGATCGTCAGAAGGCGGTCGACCTCTATACCTTGAACACCCAGGTCTCTGAGGCCCTCTATGTCTCCCTACAGGCGCTGGAAGTGGCCCTGCGCAACCGCATTCACACCATCCTGTCCGACGCCCATGGCCCGGGCTGGTTCCATCCGGAGGCCGGCCTGCTCACTGATCGGCAAAACGAGCAGGTGGCCTCGGCCGTCGCCGAGCTCATCGCGGAAAGAAAGCCCATCGAGGACGGCCGCATCGTGGCGGCCCTGACCTTCAGCTTCTGGACGTCAATGTTCGGTCGCGAACATGACGATCTCTGGAAGCAGATCCTTCACCGCATCGCCATGCGTGACGGACGGTTTCTGGCGCGCAAGGATTTCACGACCCGCCTGACGAAGGTGCGGCTTCTGCGTAACCGGATCGCCCACCATGAGCCGATCCTCTACTGGAACCTGCCCGAACATCACCAAGCCATTCGCGACATGACCCGGTGGCTCTCGCCGGCGATGGACGACTGGCGCTCAGAGTTCGACCGTTTCCCGGCGGTGCATCCGCCTGACCGGATGATCTTGGCGCGGCCGGCAAAGGGCGACGCCTGAAACAGGCGTCGCCACTCCTTCTATTGGGCCTGATCGATCACCTGAAGCTCACGGAGATGGTCGATGGCCCTCTGGGCGTGCGCGGCCGCCGAGACGATGAAGCGCTTGTCGCCGCGCAGGACGGTCAGCCAGTGACCGAGGTAGGCGGCGTGGTCCTCACGCGGCTCCAGCGCCAGCTTCAGGTCGGCGCAGAGGAAAGCGGCGCCGAGTTCCGCGACCAGTTCTTCCCGGGCATAGGCCTCGGTCGAGCGGCTGAAGTCGCGCGCCAGTCTCGACGGGTGTCCGGTCCAATGAACGCATTCATGGCCGAGGGTGGCGTAGTAGCTTTGTGCGTCGTGGAACTGTTCGAACGCCGGCATCTGCACATGGTCCATCGACGGGACGTAGAAGGCCGCGCCACCGCCGTGGCGAACGTCCACGCCGAGCGTCGCGAACCAGGCCTCGATCTGGGCGATCCGGGCGTCAGGATTGACGGCCGGTGCGGGCTCCGGCGCATGGCCTTCGCCGAGGCCATCGATCTGCTCGACGTTGAAGACGGTGTAGGCCTTCAGGAACGGGATGCGGCGCAGCTGTTCCTCGCCGGCGTCGTCGGTTTCCGCGCGCGCCAGGGTGTTGGCATAGACCACGGTCGAGCCGGTTTCGCCCTTGCGGACGTGGCCGCCCAGGGCCAGCGCCTGGCGGAAAGTCATCCAGGTGGGCGACTGGAAGCCGCGAAACATGGCCTCGGACCAAAGCAGCAGGACGTTGATGCCGCTGTAGGCTTCGCCGTTGTGGCGTAGCGGGCGGCTGACGCTGGCGGACGATGTCCAGGGCTGGGTCCAGGGCCGGACGCCCGTCTCCAGCTGGGCGATGATCTTGTCGGTGATCCGGCTGTAGAGGTCCGGACGAGCGGGTTCGTTGGGGCGCGACATGGCGGCCTCCGGATGAAATGGGTTTTGAGGAAGGGCGGCGGCGCCTCAGCGGCGCCGCCGCGGCTCAGTCAGCGGGACCAGATCAGGCTGTGACCGCCGTCGATCTCGACCAGGGAGGCGTAGATCGGGGCGGGGAAGCTGGGATCGTCGAGCTTGACCGACAGGTATTCGCGGTTTTCGCGGGACGTCTTCTTCCAGGCGGCGCCGAACTCGGTCTGGCCGGAGAAGATGCGGAAGTCGGGGGCCTTCTCGTCGGTCTTCTCGTTGGCCCGCAGCTGGGCCGCCTTGACGTTGAGGGTGAGGGTCTTGATCGAACCGCTATAGCTGCCGTCCGCTTGCTGGGTGAAGGCGCCGATGGTGGCCATGGAAGTCTCTCCTTGCTGTTCGGGCCACGCCTGCCGCGGCCTCGATGGCGATCGGCGGACCGGAGGCCGGACGGCCCGCAGGGCGAGCCCAGCGACCCCCCGCAGCGGAGCGGAGGACCGGGAGAGAGGCTTTCTTGTTTCGCGAGGAAGGCCGCAGGCCGGGGAAGAAAGCCGAACGGACGGTTGCGGAAGCCGGCCGGGCTTCGGTCAGATCAGGCCATAGAGAGGCCGCGCAGGCTGGCGCGGCGGCGGGACGACAAACCTGCGCCTCGGTTGTTCCCCTCAGCGGGGCGGGGTACATGCGAGATCACAGCCGTTCCAGCGCTGATCGGCGCAGCATACGGCCTTCGAACGACACAACGCCTAACGGGCCCACCGCAGGTCCTTGAACCCGACGCCAGCGGTTCTCGGCGCCCCATCGAAAAAGCGCATCCCGCAACAACGAAGCCAGGTAAGCGCTGCGAAAACACGAGTCCCAATCCGCGTACCCGGCGTGGAGGGTCTCAGAGGCCTGCATGCCGCCAAGAACGGACATTGGCAGAGGCGCGACCGGCGAACATTCGAAACGCCGCCGATCCACCACAGCCAGGCATTGCAATTCGGCCAGCTTTGGGGCCATGGGGAAGAGCCTCAACCAACGCGCGAGCTAGTTTCGATGCCATCAGCTGCCCAAAGCTCCTTCGAGCTAGCGCTCGACGACGTGGAAAATGTGCTTTGGTTCCATGAGAACGCGGGCGGGCAAGGACAAGGAAAACGTGGCCGACACTTCCAGTCGCTGAACAAGTCCGCAGCGGTACTTCTCTGCGCGGCCTGGGAGATTTACATCGAGACCGTCATTATGGAGTGCGTCGAGCGCGATCTCCAGGCGGCAACGACGCCGACCGAGATGCTCCGCTCGCTCCAGAAGCTCACCCAGCGACACATTCGGGATGGCAAAGTCGAAAATGCCTGGCAGTCAGTGGCCGGCGACGGCTGGAAGGAACTAACCAGATCTCTCGCTCGAGGCCGGGTGGCTGCGTTGAACACCCCAAAGCCTGGCCCCATTACTGAGCTATTCAAGGCCGTGCTAGGCGTTGAAGACATCAAGGACAACTGGGTTTGGCATAAGAACCCGCTCGGTGTGCCGTCGGGGAAGCTGCAGAACTTCGTGAGTCTTCGGGGCAGCATCGCGCATGGTGAGCAGTTGCCCGAAACGCTAACCAAGGCACGCGTTGAAGCGGCTTACGATACGATCGATCACCTTGTCGATTGTGTAGAAGCCAAATTGGTGGATGAAGGCCTCTTGGAGGCGGATGTTGCGGAGGATCTCTGAGCTCCGCTGACTGAGCAAGGCGTTTTCGGCTGTGACAGCGGACATCCGATGTCGCCGCAAACCCGACGACTACGTGGGGAAAAGCCCCCGCCGTCCGTCGCCGCCCGAGAAGACCTCCAAGTGAGCCCGAGTTTCGAGTCCAGCCGGGGGATCGACATTCTCCAGAATGATGAACTGGGCGTCGATCTCCAGCGAAGCGAGATGGTCGAAGAAGCGGTCCTTAAGTGATGTCGCCGCCAGCGCGCGCTCGTCGTCCTCGAGTTCTCCGAACTTCGGGGTCTTCAGTGGATCGCGATAGGTCAGAAGCGGCGTGTCCAGGACCATGAAACCCGGGTGAGGCAGGCCCTTCTCACGGCAGAACAACAGAAGGGCGACCTTGAACGCAGCATGGGTGACGGCCCGAACGCCCTTGCCGTTGGCCACGCGAGCCTTGTCGTCAATCTTCAGATCGTAGGTCTCGTCGTCAAACGATACGTGGTGTTCGCCGGGGAAGCCCCACTGCTCAAGCACGCCACTGACAATCTGGGCGAGCTCATGGGTGATGCTGCCAGCGACGGCCAAAACAGGCCTGTCCGCCTTGGGCGTCGCCTTCGCGCCTTCGTAGCCGTCACGACGTCGCGTGAGCTCTTCGAGTTGCGCCAGAAGGGCGAGGCCGCGTTGAGCCTGGTCCCGCGCAGCCACGATCTGACCCAGGTCCGATTGCGACTGAGCGGCCTGGGGCGTCAGGTCGGCGATATCGGCCTCAAGTTTGCCGAGCCGGTCCGTCAGGCGGGGCAGTTCCTCACCGAGAAGCAATTGCTCGTCGCGGAGGGTGGCGAGAGTGCCTGCCAGATCCTCCGACTGCCGGCGGATCTTGGCGATCTCAACTAGAGCCGCTTCTCTCACCAACGCAATGTCCTGATGGTCATGGGCATGGACTTGGGCGTCCGGCGGCGCTCCGCACAACGGGCATTGCCGTTCAGCGGACAGGCCCAGCAGGAAGCCCGCTTCTTCCAAGGCCTCCAGTCTGGCGACGTCGGACGCGTACACCTCCTGAAGCTGCTCAAAACGATCGATGTGAAGGTTCACTTCGTCGAGCCGGCTCGCCGCATTCGGAATGGCTCGCGCCAACGTCTGTTTCTCGGCCATGAGACCGCGAATCGAGGTCTGCAGAGCGGCGAAGCTCGCGCTCGCCGCATCAATGGATCCTTCCAATCGTTTGAGTTGGCCCTCGAGATCTTCGGCGTCCGGATAGTCCGCCTCGATCGTGGCCTCGATCTCGGCGATCATATCGTCGACGACCTCAAGCCGAACCTGTTTGGCGGCGTTGAAGGTCTTTGGATCTTCAACGGCCACGATCGCGCTGTCGTCCAGACCCGTCAGCAAGAGCCGGAATACGCTTCGCTCGGTCGTTCGCGCGTCACGCTGCCCACCTTCGATCGGCGATCGTTCGATCTGGATGCTCGTTTCATCGACCAGATAGATCAGGCCCAGATCGCGGAAACTCAGCGGCCGTTTCTGGCCAAACGCATTGGTGGCGACTTCCTTGCCGCGCAGTCCGACCTCGGTCAGGAGCAGCGCTGACAGATTTCCATCTGAAACGGCGTCATGCTTTGGCTGCAGGGTCCGAGCGGTCTCGCCGGCGGCGGGCGCGGTGACGTGTCCCTGATGAAGTGAGAAGGCCCCACCGCTCAGAGCACGCGACAGCGTTACGTCGCCCTCTTTCGGGAGTGTGAGCGCCAGCCACGCAGTGTCGTAGCCTTGGCGTTCGTTGATGTCCGGCAGGGCCTTTGAGCCGCCGAACATAAAGTCCAGCGCCTTCAGGGTGAAGGACTTGCCCGTGTTGGACGCCCCCCAGATCAGAGTCAGCTTGTCGCCGAACGTCAGAGCCGCCGACGCCTTGTCCGGTCCGGTGAAGGTCAAGCTGCGCAGAACGATCCGGTCAGACATCGGCGCTGGTCTCGCTGGCGACGTCGCCGCCATGGAATTCGATCCGCCAGCGCCCGATCCGCTCGGCAACTAGGTGCTCCAGCTCCAGTCGGGACCTCGAGAGTACATTGGAAGCGAGCCATTCGGCCCTCTCCCGCAAGGCGATCGAATAGGGCGAACGCATCAACTCGATCACGCCCACAGCCTCCTCGCTCGCCCGATAAAGCAAACCGGCATCGCCGTCGGGTACGAATTCCACCAGGTGAAGTCGGCGCATAGCCAACAGGCTGTCTTCCACCAGCCGACGGCGCACGAGCAGTTCTCCGCTCCGTTGCGGTACATCGGGATGGAGGCTCTGCGGTCCACCAATATCGCCGGTGTGGACGATGAGATGGTCGAACCAGGCGATCTCAGTGACATCGAACGCGCGGGGATAGGCCGCGTTCAGGACCACGATCGCCCTTACCCCGGTTTCGAGCGGGCTGTTGAACAAGGTGGGCGCGGCGGCGCTCATGGCTTCTGCCATCGCAGCCTCGGCTCCGCTTCATTGGCGAAGTGGTGGCAAATCCCCTGCTTCGCCTTCACACGCGAATGTTGAGCGAGGACGCCGCTCGGCTGAACGGCCGCCGCCTGAGACATCACGGCATCGGCCCGGCTCAGCGCATCGGCGTGAGGCCCGTCGCAGGTGTCCACCACGCCATGATAGATGTCGCTCTCGAACGCCTCGATCGCGGCGGCGTCGGTGTTGTCGCGATAGAATCGTTTGAAGGCGTCGGCGTCGTAGAAGCGTTCGCGCTGCCGGGCCAGATGGGTTCCGAACTGCGGGTGGCCGGCTGCGGATTGATGATCGGCGATGGGCGCGCCGGCGCGCTCGGAGTACGCCACGAGCAGTTGGCCGATGTAAGGGAGCTCGTCCTCCTGGACGGCATCAGGCGTGGCCCCCAACGGCGCTGGCCCGGGATCGGCACCGAACCACTTGTAGAGCACCGGCTTGGCAGCGGGATCGCCGAGAAGGTCATCTAGGCCGATGCGGCCGATACGCGAGAAGTCATAGGCTTCAATGAAGGCCGTCAACTCCGGCGTCAGAGGCACGCTGGCGCCGTCGATGATGGTGTTCTTGCAATGTTCGTTCCAGCCCGCGATGAAGGCTTGTTTGAACTCGATCGGTTTGAACAGAAGGCGCTGCAGGTTACGATTCACACCCTTTGGCGCGACGAACGAGAAAGCTCAAGGTGGGGTGAATTCACCCAGGCTCGCGTAGTATAGAATCTTGCCGATCTCATGGAAGGCCGAGGCGGTCGGAAGCGTCTTGCCGTATTGCTTGCACTGGAAGTTGTCCCAGCCGCCCTCATGAAGCGTCTGATCGACGAAGCCGACGACGTCACGGCCTCGATCACCGGAGCCGCTGAATACCTCGACCTTGAAGTAACCGGCCTTCTTCTCAAGCGCCCAGTCGCGAACGAACTTTTCCAAATCCGTCGCCGTCAAAGCCAGCAGCTGTCGATCGTATGTCGCCGCCATGGTTTGGAGACCCCCGGGCGAGTCTCTCCCGCAGAACGACGCTACCCATACGCGAGGGTGGCAGCAATCCTTGGATTGGACAGAGCCAGCAGGCGCTTTGAGTCAGATTTTCGCCTCGGCGGGCCGGCACGGCCCCTGCTTTTAGCGGACGCTCTGAAGGTCTCTGTTGAGTCAGATCACGACACTGCCTTCTGCAAATCGTCCAATCGCTGATTGCAAACGATCTGCACGGTGTCCTTCAGGACTTCGACCCTGTCCGTCAGCCAGGCCAGTTCTTCGGTCGTGATCCGATAGTGCTTCGAGTAGCGCGCCTTCACATAGGCCGCCCGCAACAGTTCGAAGCAGCGTTTCTCGAACTTGGTCTCGTGTGGCCATACCGCGCGAAGCCGCTCGTCTAGCGGTTCGCATCGGCGGCGGAGGAAGACCAAGTTGTGAGACTTGGGACTGTAGAGCGTCAGCACCAGCAGTACGCAGTGGTATAGACGCTCGGCGGCTTGGTGGAGATCGAAAGCCGCATAGTTGGGTTCACCATCCCTTGCGCTGTTCGCCGCCCTAGTGAGGGAGTACGCCGCTGACGAGAACCAGTCTTCATAGCTCTCCTGCGCCTCCTCCAGCGCCTGCTTCGGCGACAATTCGCCCGGCCGGACGAGGGCAGCGCCCGGCGTGTCCTCCAGCAGGATTCCTTCGCGGAGGATGTCGATGAAGAAGGAGCGGCCGCGCTCCAGCTGCCGGTTCACATCGTCGAGGCTATGGACGATGAAGCTGACCGGGGTCCGCTGGCGGCTGGAGACGCCGGGCGTCGTCCGCCACAGCGCCGCGTCCCAATACTCGCTGTCGGCCAAGTCTTCGTGATCAACGACGATCAGGATGTCGAAGTCGGAGAAATAACGCCCGACCGGGTCCTCGACCCAGTCGCCGCGCGCATACGATCCGAACAGGACAATCTTGAGGATGCGGCCGTTCTTCAGGCGCCCCGCGCGCTTGGTCGACATCGTCTCGGCGAACGATCGCTTGAGCTCATCAACGACGCGCAGCAGCTCGGCTCGTTTGGG
This sequence comes from Caulobacterales bacterium, assembly GCA_016234625.1. Taxonomy (GTDB): domain Bacteria; phylum Pseudomonadota; class Alphaproteobacteria; order Caulobacterales; family Caulobacteraceae; genus Caulobacter. Next base: position 20,670 of record JACRBD010000164.1, read on the forward strand.
CGTCGGAAGGTGATCGAGGCTTTTCTTCACGGGGGGAGTCTCGCCGAACGGGAAAGCCTGGGCAAGCCGGGCGCGCGACTCGCGCGCGTAACGGTAGACCGGCGCCCTCCAGCAAAGAAGGCCGCGCGCCCCAAGGGCGCGCGGCGAGTTATTCCACCGGCGGCTATTCCGCCGCGAACGGATAGGCGTCGCCATCCGGCGCCGGAGCTTCGCCTTCCGGCGCCTCCAGCCCCGACACCGCCGTCCGCAAACGGCAGCAGCCAGACGGTCACCACCTCACGCGGCCTCCAGCGCCCGGCTGAGAAGCCGCTCGACGCGCACCGATCCGAAATCCCGCGCCGCCTTGAACAGGCGCGCGGCGTTCATGCGCCGGGCGCGATCCAGGGCGCGCGGCAGGACCTCGGCGCGGGTCTCTGCGAGCCGGTCGAGGTTCTGCAATAGATCGACGAGGAGGACCTCCTCGGTCAGCTTGGCCGGGACCGAAGACTTCTTGCGGAAATCATAGACGCGGCCGCCCAGGTCGAAGCGGCCGTGGCGTTTGAGATTATAGACCACCGGCTCGTTGTAGAGCTGGGTCGTGCCCACCCCGAGGCCATTGAAGGCGTTGGGAGAGACCATCAGGAAGCGGTCGTCCTTGAGAAAGCTCTCGACGAGTTTCTCCGGCCTGGCCGGGACCTTTCCGAACCGCGTCCTTCGCGGCGCCAGATAGAGACCGCCCGAGACCTTCTCGAGACGCCCCTCCTCCACGAGCTGGCGCAGATGCCGATCCACGGCATTGGACCATTTCTCGAAATCCTGGCGACGGTAGACCTGACCGGGCCGCAGTCGCCTTTTCACGTCGTTGAGCGCGGACATCATTAAATCCCTTCGCGACCTACGGAGGAAGCGATCCGGTATGATGCAATGATTTTGGTTTAAATTCCATGCAAACTTGCGAGCCCGACGCCAAAGATGACATTGGTTGTCAGGCTTGGCCGCCACGCCAACGAGCGGCATGATCCTCGAGTTGAAGGACTGGGCGGAGTGGGCGTGCCGCGAAGCGGACGACCTGGATCCCGCCAAGCGCGGCCGGCTTACAAATCCCCTCCAGACCTGAAGGTCGACCCAATCTGCAACCCGCTAACTCACGGTCGTCGGCTCCCCTCCGATAGCTTCCGGATTATATCGTCGGCGCCTTTCGGATTCCATTGAGTCGCCCCTTGGGAGAGACCGATGCCCCATGCCAATCCGCCGCTGAAGCGTACGATCAAGAAGCCGGAACTCCACCAGATGGTGCCGCTCGCCGACAGCACCATCTGGGAAATGGAAAAGCGCGGTGAGTTCCCCAAGCGCTTCCTGCTGACCCCGCGCTGCGTGGTCTGGGACCTCGCCGAGGTCGAGGCGTGGCTGGCCCTGCGCCGAACCAATCCGATCGCCCGCGCCGCGCCGCCGGACGTCCACAGGCGCCGCACCCGGCCGGTCAGAGGCGAGGATCGAAGCGAGCTCCGGCCGTTTCCGGAATGACCAGGACCGGGGTGTAGGGCCGCCCTCCCTCCCAGGCCTCGACGGCGTTGGACCACTCCTGGGCCATATGGCGGCGCTGCATCTCGAACTCGGCCTTGTTGTAGACGCCGCGCGATGACCGCTCCTCGTGAGCGAGACATTTCTCAATCCAGTCGGAGTTGAAGCCCATCTCGTGCAGGAGCGTCGAGGCGGTCCGCCGCAAGTCGTGGACGGTGAAGGGCTCCAGCGGCAGGCCCTTTTCCCGCGCCCGCTCGGCGATCGCGGTGGTCACGCGGTTGAAGGTCGCCCGCGACATCGGCGCATCGGCGTCGTAGCGCGATGGCAGGATGTAGCGGGAGTTGCCCGCGCAGGTCCTCAGCGCGATCAGGATGTCCAGCATCTGGGTCGATAGATAGACGTTGTGCGGCCGCGACCGCTTCATCCGTTCCTTCGGGATCGACCAGACGGCGCCCTCGAAGTCGACCTCGTCCCAGGTCCCGTCTTGGAGCTCGCTCTTCCGCACCATGCTCAGCAGAATGAATTTCAGGCCCAGGCGGATCGTCGGAAGCGTCGCGACATCCCCAAGCAGACCCAGCATGATCCGGATCTCGGTCGGCGACAGCGACCGGTCCCGCGGACGGAAAGTGGCGATCGACGCCGGCCCAACGCCATCGGCCGGATTGTCGATCTTCTCGCCGTGAAGGATGGCGTAGGCGTAGATCTGCTTGACGATGTCGCGGACGTGGATCGCCGTCGCCGGCGCCCCGCGATCGACGATGGTTTTGCAGTGCGCCCTGATATCGTCCGGCGTGATTTCGCTGAGCAGCCGGGTACGCCAGTGCGGTAGCACTTCGCGATTGAAGATCGACCGGCGCATGTTGCGCGTGCTGTCGGCCATGGGCGCCTTGTCCATCCACCCCTGTGCGACATGGGCGAAACTGCGCGCCTCCTTCAGCCGGCGTTTGGCGCGCTGCTTCTCCAAGGCCGGCGAGACGCCCTCGGCGATCAGGCGTTTGGCGTCGATCAGCTTCTCCCGAGCCTTAGCCAGGGACAGCCCAGCGGGGCCGTAGACGCCCAGCGTCACGGTCTCGCGGCGTCCGCTGAAGCGATAGTCGTAGCGGAACGAAATCCCGCCGCCGGGCGAAACGCAGACGTACAGACCGTCCCTGTCGGTACATTTATAAGTCTTTGATTTTGGACGAAGATTCTTCAAGGCACCGTCGGTAAGCATCGCCAGATCACTCCAATATACCGTCAGGCGGTTTTGGCGATTTCCGGCGACAATTTTCGCATTCAAATCAAAGACTTGATAGCGATCCCATACCGTCAGGCCGCCGCCTGTGGGATGACGGTATGGGGACGAGTCCTGATGGGCAACGAGGACGATACCGTCAGATGTGACGGCATCACGCATTCGAGAGCCTCCGAAAGGCTCCGAAGGACATCGACAGAATTCACTTTTTTGTCAGTGCCTTACTGGCATATTCGGAAGTGATCTCGAAAGGTCGCGAAAGGCCCGAATTATTCCCACTCAATCGTCCCGGGCGGCTTGGACGTGACGTCATAGACCACCCGGTTGACGCCCCTCACCTCGTTGATGATCCGGGTCGCGGTCTTGCCAAGGACCTCCCAGGGGAACTCGAAGAAGTCGGCGGTCATGCCGTCGGTTGAGGTCACGGCGCGCAGGGCCAGGACGTTTTCGTAGGTGCGGGCGTCGCCCATGACGCCGACAGTCTTGACCGGCAGCAGCACCGCAAAGGCCTGCCATATCTGGTCGTAGAGGCCGGCCTTGCGGATCTCGTCGAGATAGATGGCGTCGGCCTGCTGCAGCACGGCGACCTTTTCGCGGGTGATTTCGCCGGGGATGCGGATGGCCAGGCCCGGTCCGGGGAACGGGTGACGGCCGACGAAGTCCGGATGCAGGCCCAGCTCGACGCCGAGCGCCCGGACCTCGTCCTTGAACAGCTCGCGCAGGGGTTCGACCAGCTTCAGCTTCATGTAGTCCGGCAGGCCGCCGACGTTGTGGTGGCTCTTGATGACGGCGCTGGGGCCACCCCGGGCGGAAACGCTCTCGACCACATCGGGATAGAGGGTGCCCTGGGCGAGAAATTCGGCGCCCTCGATCTTGGCCGACTCCGTGTCGAACACGTCGATGAACAGCTTGCCGATGGTCTTGCGCTTGGTCTCCGGGTCGCTGACGCCCTCAAGCGCATCGAGGAAAAGATCAGCCGCATCAACATGAACCAGCGGGATATTGTAGTGATTGCGGAACAGCGAGACGACCTGCTCGCTTTCGCCGTGGCGCATCAGGCCGGTGTCGACATAGACGCAGGTCAGCTGGTCGCCGATGGCCTCGTGGATCAGCACCGCGGCCACCGAGCTGTCGACCCCGCCCGACAGGCCGCAGATCACCCGGCCCTTGCCGACCTGGGCGCGGATCTTGCCGATCATCTCCTGGCGGAAGGCCGCCATGGTCCAGTCGCCCTTCAGCCCGGCGAGATTGAACAGGAAGTTGCGGTAGATCTTCGCGCCGTTGACCGTGTGCACCACCTCCGGGTGGAACTGCACGCCGTAGATCTTGCGGGCGTCGTCCGCGATGGCCGCGAAGGGCGCGCCGGTGGAGGTGGCGATGATCTCGAATCCGTCGGGGATGGCGGTGACGCGGTCGCCGTGGCTCATCCAGACGGTTTCCAGCTCGCCCACGCCGGCCAGGCCCTGGAACAGGGGGTGGTCCCTGGCGATGGTCAGCTCGGCGCGACCGAACTCGCCCGCGTGGCCGCCCTCGACCCGGCCGCCCAGCACGTCGCACAGCAGCTGCTCGCCGTAGCAGACGCAGAGCATCGGCACGCCCAGGTCGAACAGCTTGGTCCCGATGCGCGGGCTGTCCGGCTCGAGAACGCTGGCGGGGCCGCCGGAAAGGATGATGGCCGCCGGCTGGAAGCTGTCGACCAACGCCTCGACCTTGTCGAACGGATGGATCTCGCAATAGACGCCCGCCTCCCGCACCCGGCGGGCGATCAGCTGCGTCACCTGGCTGCCGAAATCGACGATCAGGACGGGCTGGTGAGCGGGAGTCATGCGGTGCGTTCCAATAGGGCGACGAAGAAGCCGTCGGTGGCGGCAGTGAGGGGCGTGAGGCGCAGGAAGCCTTCGGGGGTGGCGTAGTCGGCTACCGCCGCGAAGGCGGCCGGGCGCACGGCGAAGCCCGGCGTCCGCGCCAGAAACGCCGCGATCCTGTCCTCGTTCTCCTCGGCGAAGATCGAGCAGGTGACGTAGATCAGCCGGCCGCCCGGCTTCACATAGGCGCAGGCCTGGTCCAGCACCTGGTCCTGTTCGGCCATGCGGCGGTCCAGCTGCTCGGGCGACAGCCGCCATTTGGAGTCCGGGTGGCGCCGCCAGGTGCCCGCCCCGGTGCAGGGGGCGTCGACGAACACCAGGTCCATCCTGCCTCCCATGCCCTTCAGCGGCTCAGGCTCGACCGGCGATCGGATCTGCAGGTTGCGCACCCCCGCGCGGGTGGCGCGCGGGATGATGTCGGCCATCCGCCGGGCGTCGCTGTCGTGGGCGTAGAGCTGGCCGGTGTTGCCCATGGCCGCGGCCAGGGCCAGGGTCTTGCCCCCGCCCCCGGCGCAGAAGTCGAGCACCTGCTTGCCCTTGATATCTCCCGCGCAGGCGGCGGCGATCTGGCTGCCCAGATCCTGCACCTCGAACCAGCCCTTGCCGAAGGCGGGGATGGTCTCGACCGAGCCGGCCCGGTCGGTGGCCGCCGGGGCGGGAATGCGGAAGGCGTTCGGCAGGACGCCGGCCGGGACCGCGTGCAACGGGTGCAGCGCCTTGGCCGCCCGTTCCGGATCGGTCTTCAGGCTGTTGGCCCGCAGGTCCACCGGCGCCCGCTCGGCCAGAGCGGCCATCTCGGCGGCCCTCCCCTCGCCGAACACCCGGGTGATGTGCGGCTCGAGCCAGTCGGGATAGTCGCCGGCTACCGGCGCGGGAGCAGAGGCGATGTTGGGCGTGGTCAGTGACGCCACCTCGACCTCGGTAAGCCCGCCGATGCCGTGCTCGCTATCGCCCGCCGCCTCGGCGACCCGCTCAACCGTCCAGCCCCAGCCGAACCGGACGGCGGCGAGCACGGCGGCGCGCGCACTGTCCGCGCCCATCATCCAGCCCAGCGACCGCCGCTTGCGCAGCACGTCCAGCACCAGACCCGAGACAAAGGCGCGGTCCTTCGAGCCCGCGTATCGCGCGGACTCGCCCCAGCCGTTGAGCGCCATGCGGGCAGGTCTGTGGCGCGTCTCGATATCCTCGAGGACCTGGATCGCCGCCGCTAACCGCCCGCCGTCACGCAATCAAACACCCGATATCAGGGAGCCAGGATGGCCCAAAAAATCATCAGCAGACCGGCCGTGGCGACCAGCCAGACCAGCGAGCGGATCTGCTTCACGCCAAAGGCGTAGAGCGGCACATAGACAATCCGGCCGACCAGGAAGAGCAGCGCGCCGTTGTGGGTCAGGTCGCTGGTCTTGCCCGCCACATGGGCGATCAGCACGGCGGCGATGAACAGCGGCAGGGTCTCGTAGAGATTGTTCTGCGCCCGCTGCAGCCGGTTGGCCATCGGCGACAGCGGCGGCATCTCCTCGTCGCGCGCGCCGGTGTTCCACTTGAGGCCATACTGACCGGTGCGGGCGATATCGAACAACAGGACCTGGACGAAGGCGAGGACCAGGGTCCAGGCCAGAATGCAAAGCTCGAACGTCATCGAAAGTCCCCCCAATTGATCCCGCGCATCAGACGGCGCTCGGGTAGTTGGGCGCTTCCCGCGTGATCATCACGTCGTGGACGTGGCTCTCGCGCAGGCCGGCGCCGGTGATGCGGATGAACTTCGCCCGCTTCTGGAACTCGACGATGTCGGGCGCGCCGACATAGCCCATGGCCGCCCGCAGGCCGCCGACCAGCTGGTGGATCACCGGGGCGATCGGCCCCTTGTAGGGCGTCTGGCCCTCGATCCCTTCCGGCACCAGCTTGAAGGTGTCGGTGATGTCCTTCTGGAAGTAGCGGTCGGCCGAGCCGCGGGCCATGGCCCCCAGCGAGCCCATGCCGCGATAGGATTTGTAGGACCGGCCCTGGTAGAGGAACACCTCGCCGGGCGCCTCCTCGGTGCCGGCGAACATCGAGCCCATCATGGCCACGCTGGCCCCGGCGGCGATGGCCTTGGCCAGGTCCCCCGAGTATTTGATGCCGCCGTCGGCGATCACCGGCACGTTACTGTCGCGGGCGGCCCGGTAGGCCTCCGAGATGGCGGTCAGCTGCGGCACGCCCACCCCGGCGACGATGCGGGTGGTGCAGATCGAGCCCGGCCCGATGCCGACCTTCACCGCGTCGGCCCCGGCGTCGATCAGGGCCCGGGCGGCGTCGTAGGTGGCGATGTTGCCGGCGACGATCTGCACGCGGTTGGTCTCGCGCTTCAGCCGGGCGACAGCGTCGGCGACCTGTTTCGAGTGGCCGTGGGCGGTGTCGATGACCACCACGTCGACCCCGGCCTCGACCAGGGCTATGGAACGCTCGAACCCGGCGTCGCCGACGGTCGAGGCGGCGCCGACCCGCAGGCGGCCCTTGTCGTCCTTGGCGGCGTGGGGATGCTCGGTGGCCTTGTCGATGTCCTTGACGGTGATCAGGCCGACGGCCCGACCCGCGTCATCGACAACGATCAACCGCTCGATCTTGTTGGTCTTGAGCAGGCTCAGGGCGTCGCCGGAGTCGATGCCTTCGCGCACCGTGATCAGCCCCTCGCGGGTCATCAGCTCGCTGGCCTTGAGCCGGTCGTCGGTCTCGAAGCGCATGTCGCGGTTGGTCAGGATGCCGACCAGCTTGCCGCTACCCGGCTCAACCACCGGAAATCCCGAGATTTTCCGCCTCGCCTTGATCTCGCGGATTTCGGCCAGGGTGGTGTCGGGGTTGATGGTCAGCGGGTTGATGACCATGCCGCTTTCGTACCGCTTCACCTCGCGGACCTGATCGGCCTGTTCGTCGACCGTCAGGTTGCGGTGCAGGATGCCCATGCCGCCGGCCTGGGCCATGGCGATGGCCAGCCGGCTTTCGGTGACCGTGTCCATGGCGGCGGACACGAGCGGAATGTTCAGACCGATTTCACGCGTGAACCTGGCGGCGGTGGATACCTGCGTCGGCATCACTTCCGACGGACCGGGTTCGAGCAAAACATCGTCGAAGGTGAGCCCTTCGCGAATCTCCATGGGAGTCTCCGTTTTGCGGGCGCGGTATCGTGGCAAAGGGGGGCGCTGTCAACGGCTGTCGCCGACAGACGGCCTTAAGCGACCCCCCTTTCCGGGTGATGGCGAAAGCGGCAGCGCGCGCAATATGGCCGCCTCGACGCGAATGTCCGGAACGACGACCGGCCTTCGCGCTACACAGAACCATCCGAGGGGGACCGGGTGAGCAGCGAAAACACGACCACCGCCGAGCAGAAGGCCCTGCCCCGGCCGATCAGCGCCCTGTACGTCTTCCTGGGCGGGGCGGCGGTGGTGCTGTCGAACATTTCGGCCATCGTCACCCACGTCGACGAGATCCGCGAGTTCATCACCAAATACCTCGGCCTCAGCGGCCTGTTCCGCGCCCACGAGATGGCCATCGCCACCACCACCATCGGGGCGATGATCGGCTATGGCGTGCTCTGCTACTGGCTTTGGCAGGCCTTCATCCGCATGCGCCGTCGGCGGGAAGTGATCGCCTTCCTGGTGGTCGCGGCCATCGGCTTCCCGGTGGTCGGCTTTCTCGGCTTCCAGACCATCAAGCCGATCTCCGTGCCCCGGCTGATGAGCACCGAGGCCGCCGAGTTCACGGCCCTGGCCATGTCGCAGCAGGAGCTGGCCGAACCGAACCTGGGCGGCATCCGCTTCTCGCAGAACGGCACCGCCGCCGATGTCCAGCCCTGGACCACGGCCCAGGTGCTCTATGGCGTGCTCTACGCCCATCCCAACATCGAGACCCAGGGCCGGGATATCCGCGCCGGCCTGGAATACATCGAGCGCTACCGCGACCCGGTCACCGGCTGGGGCTACATGCCCGGCTCGAAGAAGGGCGTCACCGACATCAACGCCTGGGTCATCCTGGCCAACCTCGCCTCGCTGAAGTTCGACGCCAACCACCGTATCTGGCGCACCGACGAGACCGGGCTGGTGGTCAAGCGGCTGGAGCGGGATCTGGCCGAACTGGCCTCGCGCCAGCATGAAGACGGCGGCTGGGCGGCCATCGGCGGCACCACCAACCCGCGCCATGTGCGCACCTATTCGACCCTGATGGCCGTCTGGGCCCTGGTCGAGGCGCGCAACAACAGCCTGATCAGCGGCCGGACGACCTGGAAATACGACCAGAACATCAAACAGGGCGTTCGCTGGTTGCTGAAGAACCGCCAGACCAGCCGCACCGGCATCAGCGGCTGGTGGCCCAACCCGACCATCGCCAGCCAGAACGGCAGCTTCGTCGGCCTGACCGCCCACGTGCTCTATGTGCTGCAGCGGGCCCGGGAGGAGTTCCCCTTCCTGGTCGCCAACGACGACCTGGACACCGCCCGCGCCGACTTCCTGCACACCGCCCTGGTCGGCGGCGGCGGCCGCAAGGGTCTGGCCCACCGGCCGGTGGAGCAGAACGACCGCCCGCATGACGCCGACCGCTATCTGCAGGGGGTCGATGACTTCCAGGCCGAGAGCAGCACCTTCCTCTGGTATCCCTGGAGCCTGGCGGCGGCGGTAGCGATGATGGACGACCCGACCCTCAGCAGCCGCGAACGCGAGGACGCCCGGCGGCTGGTCAAGACCTTGCTGCGGCGCAGCGGCGACCTGGCCAAATTCGTCCAGGCCGACGAGGCGGTCTATCCGGCGGCCGAGAGCCTGTTCGCCGTCGGCCTCTATCTGCGCAGCGAACAGGCCAGGCCGGAGTGAGAATCCTCGCCGTCTGCTGCCATCCCTCGCCGGAGAGCTTCCACGCCGGACTCAAGACCGCGATCGTCGAGCGGCTGACCGCCGCCGGCCATGCGGTGGAGGTCATCGACCTCCATGCCGAAGGCTTCGACCCGGTGATGCCGCGGCGACAGTGGGAAGACTCGCGACGGGGCGGCGGTTCGGCGCCGGAACTGTCGCGGCACGTGGATGAACTGCGGGCGGCCGAGGGGCTGCTGTTGATCTATCCCACCTGGTGGTACGGCATGCCGGCGATGATCAAGGGCTGGGTCGAGCGGGTCTGGCAGCCGGGCGTGGCCTTCGAGATCAAGCCGGACGGCAGCATCCGGACCGGGATGCTCGACAACATCCGCGCCTTCGCCATCGCCACCACCCACGGCTCGCCGCAATGGTTCATCCGCCTGGCCATGGGCGAACCCGGCCGCAAACAGGTGGTCCGCGGCCTGACCCAGCACCTGGCCAGGGGCTGTCGGGTCAGCTGGAACGCGCTCTACAACATCGACAGCGGCTCGGCGGCGACCCGGGAGCGCTGGCGAGAGCGGACGGCGGTCAGGCTGGCACGGTTTTTTGGCGCCTAGCCGGGCCCGTCTCCGCAAAATTCCGCTCATCCTCGCGACAGCGAGGACCCAGGTTTTTGGACGCGGCAGCTCACGGTTCAGGCAAGGCAGTTGGCCAACCCGAAAGGTGAGCCGCTGTTTCAAAAACACCTGGGTCCTCGCTGTCGCGAGGATGAGCGGGATTTTGAGAGAGTCATTCGCTGGATCGATGGGCTGAACCCTAGCGAAGGCCCCTCGATCCCCGTTAGGTTTGGGCCACCTCGGGGAGCGCACCATGTCGAACTACACCGTAAGCATCGCCGTTCCCTCCGACGGCCCGGTCGAGCGCGACCCGGTGATGAACATCCTGGCCCTCGCCTTCAGCACTGACCCGGCCGTCCGCTACATGTTCCCGACCGCCGACGGTTTCCTGCGCCACTTCAACCGGCTGGCCACCGCCATGGCCGGCAGCGCCCTGGCGGCGGGCACGGCCTGGGTGGCCGACGGTGGCGCGGCGGCGGCCCTGTGGCTGGCGCCGGGCGTTCAGGGGGACGGCGAGGCCATCGGCGCCCTGGTCGGCGAGGCGGTCGCGCCGGAGCGGCAGGGCGTTCTGGCCGAGGTCGGCGAGCTGATGGACCAGTTCCATCCGACCGAGCCGCACTGGTACCTGTCGATGATCGGCGTCGATCCCTCGCGGCAGGGTCAGGGCCTCGGCTCGGCCCTGCTGAAGGCCGGTCTCGCCCGCTGCGACGCCGACGGCCTGCCAGCCTATCTGGAGAGCTCCAGCCCCAAGAATGTCCCGCTGTACGAACGCCACGGCTTCGAGGTCATCGGCCTGATCAAGCCGGGCGATCATCCGGGGTTGATCCCGATGTACCGGGCGGCGCGGGGCTGACCGCGGATGCGCGACGCCACTCTCACCGGCCAAACAGTGAACCTGCCGATCCAGCCTGAGGGCTGGCGCGATTTCCGGTATGCGGTTCTCATTGATGGCTCGCTCGGCGTCATGCGTGTCGAGGCCAGGTTCCATGAGGCCTATCGCCAATGGCGCCTCAAGCCCGATGTAGGCTTGGACTGGAACGGCCGCTTCCAGCTTTCCGCGTTCGACGGCGAGGTCGAAAGCAGCGCCGTCGAGGTCCCGATGACCTTCGCGCCGGTCTTCGATCGCCTCAGGGATGGACGCTGGCTGGTCGCGTCCTGCAGGGCCCGGCCGGGCGACGCCAACGCGAGCCTGTTCGATCCGGATGACGCGCGAGAGGTCCAGTTCCCGCTCGGCGACGGCATCGAACACCTCCGGTGCATGCGCGACGGTTCAATCTGGGTGGGCTATTTCGATGAAGGCATCGGCGGCGGCGGTCCTCTTTCGCGACACGGCATTGTCCAGATTTCGGCCGCCGGAGACTTGATCTGGGGCCTCAACGCCTCGGTCTCCGCCCCCTGGATGCTGGACTGTTACGCCCTGACGCTCGACGGCGACCGGATGTGGTCCTGCTACCATCCTGATTTCCCGATTGTCCGGATCGGCGGGCAACAGGCGCAGGTCTGGACGAATGACGAGGTGGCGGGCGCGACGGCGATGGCCATCGATCGCGACCATGTCCTGCTGGCGGGCACGTATGACGACCCGACGTTGCTCAGCCTGGTCAGGCTCGGAACAACCGGTTCGACGCTCGTCGGCCAGATCCCGTTCGAAGCCCTCGCCGCCGCACGGGACGGACTCGTGCGGGGGCAGGCCAGCAAACTTCACGTTGTTCACGCCGGCCAATGGACGACCATCGAGGTCGACGAAGTCCGGCGGGCGCTCGCCTAACCCTTAAACCCCGTCGCCACCAGAAACACCTCCGAGCTGTCCGCCCGGCTGGCCTTGGGTTTGACGTGCTGGACCCGGGTGAAGTGCTTCTTCAGGTCGCGGATGATCTGGGCCGTCTCGCCGCCCTGAAAAGCCTTGGCCACGAACGAGCCGCCGGGCTTGAGCACATCGATGGCGAAAGCCGCGGCCAGTTCGATCAGGCCGACGATGCGCAGGTGGTCGGTCTCGCGGTGGCCGACGGTGTTGGGGGCCATGTCCGACAGCACGATGTCCGGCGGTCCGCCGAGCATCTCGATCAGCAGCGGTCCGGCCGCCGGGTCGGTGAAGTCCATCTGGATCATCTCGGCCGGCGGCAGCGGATCGACCGGCAGCAGGTCGATGCCGACGATCTTGCCGGCCCCGCGCTTGATGGCCATCTGCACCCAGCCGCCGGGCGCGCATCCCAGGTCGACGATCTTGCTGCCCGGCTTGACCAGTTTGAACCGGTCATCGATCTCGGTGAACTTGAAGGCCGCGCGGCTGCGATAGCCCATGGCCCGGGCCTCGGCCGAGAAGGGATCGTTGATCTGCCGCTCCAGCCAGGCCTGGGACGAGGGCCGGCGGCCCTTGGCGGTCTTCAGGCGGGCGGGCTTGCCGCGGCCGACGCCGTCGTTGCCGCCGGTGGGCAGGCGAACCATGCGGCGTTTGGGGGGCTCTTCGTCACTCATGCGGGGGCTTGTACAGGTTTCCGGCCGCCGCCGCCCCGTTTGCGTCGCCGGCGGCGTGGCTGCTCGTCGCTCATCAGGCTCATCAGGATGCCTTCGCGCAGGCCGCGGTCGGCCACCCGCACCCGCTCGCAGGGCCAGAGCTCCTGCACCGCCTGCAGGATCGCGGCGCCGGCCAGCACCAGGTCCGACCGGTCCGGCCCGATGCAGGGCTGGGCCGCCCGCTCGGCCGGAGTCCAGGCCAGCAGGCGATCGGTGGTCGCCTCGCACTCGCCCCTGGTCATCCACAGGCCGTCGACGCGACCCCGGTCATAGCGCGGGAGGTCCAGGTGCAGCCCGGCCAGGCTGGTGATCGCCCCGGACGTGCCGACGAGATGGCCCCGACCGCTGGCGAACAGGCTGCGCACCGCGGCGTCGACCGGAGCGTCTGCGATGGCGGCGGTCATGTCGGCGACCATGGCCTCGTACCAGGCCGCGTGGACCGCTGC
>JACRBD010000159.1 GCA_016234625.1 Caulobacterales bacterium
CGCGCCGGGGCACGCCGCCGCGCGGGAAGAGGTGTTCCAGACGTTCATCTGGGACAACCTGCGCCGCAACTACATCGGCAACTTCGTCCACGGCATGCTCGGGATGACGGGCTTCCGGCTGATCAACGCGCCGACCTTCATGCCCGCCTACCTGCACCTGATCTCGGGCTCGAACACCATCGTCGGCCTGGGCCTGGCGCTGCAGCAGGTCGGTTCGATCATCTCGCCGCTGGTCGCCGGGGCGAAGATGGAGCACCGGCTGAAGATCATGCCGGCGGCGATCGTCCTGGGGAGCCTGGGGCGGCTGGCGATCCTCGGCATGGCCCTGTCGGGCTGGTTCCTGAAGGACCGCGCGCAGGTCGTCACCCTGCTGTTGTTCCTGTTCCTGTTCGGGGTGTTCATGGGCGCCCAGCGGGTGGCTTTCACCCTGCTGATGTCGAAGGTCATCCCGATCGGCCTGCGCGGGCGGCTGCAGGCCTGGCGCAACGCGATCGGCGGGCTGATCGCGGCGGTCCTGGCCTATGTCTCGGGCAAGTACCTGATCGAGACCAACGTCCTGGGCAACGGCTACTCGACCACCTTCATCCTGGCCTTTCTGCTGACCAGCGCGGGGTTGTGGTTCCTGCAATTCCAGATCCGCGAACCCATTCCGCCGACCATCCGCGAGCCCGTCCGGATGCGTGACCGGATGCGCGACATTCCGGGTCTGATCGCCGCCGATCCGGCCTACCGCTGGTTCCTGGTGGTGCAGATGCTGGCCACCTCGGCCCGGATCGCCACGCCGTTCTACATCCTGCATGTCGGCGCGACGATGCATCTGGACGGCGCGACCCTGGGGTTGCTGTCCCTCGCCTTCCTCGGCGCGGACACGGTGTCCAACATCGTCTGGGGCTATCTCGGCGACCGGTCAGGCTTCCGGCTGGTGCTGCTGCTGGCCATCGCCGGCTGGATCGCCGCGACGATCGCGCTGATGACCCTGGATGCGCCGGCGGCGGTCTTCCTGGCCTTCTGCGGCCTCGGCGCCGCTTCGGCCGGCTACGGCATGGCCTCCCAGACCATGATCCTCGAGTTCGGCCACCGGGACGACCTGCCGATGCGCATCGGCATCTCGGCGACCGCCGAAGGGGTCACCGCCACGATCGGTCCGCTGGTCGGCGGGACCATCGCGGACCTGCTCGGCTACAGCGTGGTGTTCGGCGCGTCCCTCGGCCTGCTTGCGGCGGCCCTGCTGACGCTGGTCGTCGCCGTGCGCGACCCGCGGCGGAAGCGGGCCTAGCGCGTTCCGAAAAGTGGGAACCGGTTTTCGGGAAAAACGCGCGTCAAAACAAAAGACTAGAGGACCCGCGAGAATCGCGACTGGGCGCCGCTGCGGCGGTCGAAGACCCTGGCCACCGTGCGGATCAGCGGCTCGCCCAGCGGGGTCACCTGGACCGCATCCCCGGTCAGGGACACGACGCCGTCGGCGTCCATCGCCCTCAGCGTCGCCTGTTCGTCGGCCAGGTCCGACATCGACCGGCCGTGCCGGACGCAGACAGCGGCCAGATCGACGGCGCGCCGGCACATCAGGGTCTCGATGATCTCGCCGCGGAAGCGGTCCTCGTCAGTCAGGGCGACGCCCCGCGCCACGGGCAGCCGGCCTTCCTGGACGCGCCGCCGCCAGCCAAGCTCCGACGCGTCGTTCTGGCAGAAGCCCTGGGGCAGGCGGCTGATCGAGGATGCGCCGACGCCGATCAGGGTCATGTGCGGGTCGGCGGTGTAGCCTTGGAAGTTGCGACGCAGCCGTCCCTCCGCGAGGGCCACGGCCAGCGGATCGTCCGGCAGGGCGAAGTGGTCCAGGCCGATCCGCACATAGCCTTCGCCGGTCAGCTTGACCGCCGCCGCCTCGCTCTGGTCGAGCCGTTCCGTGGCGCCCGGCAGGTCGGCGTCGTTGATCAGCTTCTGGTGCGGTTTGGCCCAGGGCACGTGGGCGTAGCCGAACAGGGCCAGCCGCTCGGGCCGCAGAGTCAGGACCCGGTCAAGGGTCGACAGGACGTCTTCGATGCGTTGCCGCGGCAGGCCGTACATCAGGTCGAAGTTGATCGAGCGCATCCCGGCCTCGCGCAGCCAGCCCACGGCCTGCTCGACCACCTCGAAGGGCTCGTGGCGGTTGACCGCCTCCTGCACATGCGGGGACAGGTCCTGCACGCCGACGCTGGCGCGGCTGAGGCCGTGGTAGGCCGCCGCCGTGACCCATTCCCGGGTCAGCACCGACGGGTCCAGCTCGGCGGCGATCTCCGCGCCGGGCGAGACCTTGAACACATGCCGCAGGGACCGGAACAGGGCGCCCAGGTCGTCGCGGGACAGCTTGTTGGGTGTGCCCCCGCCCAGGTGGATGGCGCCGGCCGTCGGGCGGCCGGGCAGCGCGGCCTCCACCAGGGCCAGCTCCTCGGCGAGCATGGCCACATATTCGCTGATCAGCGCCGGGTTGCGCACCGCCCGGGTGTTACAGCCGCAGTACCAGCAGAGGCGCTCGCAGAACGGGATGTGCACATAGACCGAGAGCCGCTCGGCGAGGTCGATCTCGCCCAGCCAGCCGGCCACGACATCCTCGTCCACCGCGCTCGAGAACTCCACGGCGGTGGGGTAGCTGGTGTAGCGGGGGGCATTGCCGTCGTACCGCGCAAGCAGGGCGTCGCGCGGCGATTCGGAGGAGCTGGGGGAGGCGGAAGCGGTGGTCATACAAGGGTTCCGGGAGAAGGCGGCCATCTTGCCCTCGCCCGGAAGGGCCGCCGTGATCTGTATCAAGCGCCGTCGCCGGGCCCTTCGCGCAGGTGATCGTCGAGGATTCGGGCCGCGTCGCCCTTCGGATCCTCGTACTGCCCGGAGCGAATGGTCCACCAGAAGGCGGCCAGGGCCGTGACGGCGATCATCAGCGAGAACGGCGCCAGCAGCAGGACGATGGTCATCGCCGGCCTCCCGTCAGGTTCATCCGCAGGGCGTTGAGCGTCACAACCAGCGACGAGCCGGACATCGCCACCGCCGCCACCAGGGGGTTGATCAGGCCGAACATCGCCGCCGGCGCGGCCACCAGATTGTACAAGGCCGAGAAGGCGAAATTCTCCAGCGCCCGCCGCCGGGCGTCGCGGGCGACCCGGACGCTGAAGGGCACCGCATCCAGCCCCTGGCCGGAAAAGACCAGGTCGGCGGCGTTCTGGCTGGCGTCGACGGCCGAGCCGGGGGCCATGGAGGCGTGGGCGCGGGCCAGGGCGGCGGCGTCGTTGAGGCCGTCGCCGACCATCAGCACCTTGCGGCCCTCGGCCTTCAGCTGGTCGAGCCGCTCGACCTTGCCGAAGGGTGTCAGGCCGGCGGACCATTGGCCAACACCGGCTTCCCGGGCGGCGCGGGCCACCGGACCGGCCACGTCGCCGGAGAGAACCTCGACCGTCAGGCCCAGCGCCCGCAGGTCGGCCACGGCCTGGGCGGCGGCCGGCCGCACGCTGTCCTCAAAGGTGAAGCGGATGCGGGTGTCGCCGTCGAAGCCGAACCACAGCTCGGTCTCGGCGGCATGCCGCGAGCCGACGCCAAGGAAGGCCGCCCGGCCCAGTCGCGCGGGCCGGCCGTCGATGATTCCGGCCACGCCCATGCCGGCGGTCTCGACGACATCGGTCGCCGCCTCGCCACAGCCCGCGGCGTCGGCCAGGGCCCGGGCCAGCGGATGGCGGGAGGCGCGGGCCAGCGGCGCGGCCATGGCCACCAGATGGGAAGGCGCATCCAGCAACGTCGGGCGGCCTTCGGTCAGCACACCGGTCTTGTCGAACACCACGTGATCGATTTCGGCCAGCCGCTCCAGGGCGGCGCCCGTCTTGACCAGCACGCCCTTGCGGAACAGCCGACCCGAGGCGACGATCTGCACCGCCGGCACCGCCAGCCCGAGCGCGCAGGGACAGGTGACGATCAGCACCGCCGCGGCCCGCAACAGGGCCTCGCGCGGGCCCAGGCCCAGGGCCCAGCCGCCGGCGAAGGTCAGGGCGGCCAGGGTGTGGACCACCGGCACATAGAGGGCGGCGGCCTTGTCGGCCAGCTGGACATAGTTGGAGCGGCTCTGGGCGCCGGCCTCCATCAGCCGGGCGATGGCGGCGATGGCGGAGTCCTCGGAGCGGGCCAGCACCGTCAACACC
>JACRBD010000160.1 GCA_016234625.1 Caulobacterales bacterium
CGACACGCGCTCTTCGGCTGCTGCTCAGGATTACGAATACAAGTGCACGTCATCCTGAGCAGCAGCCGCAGGCTGCGTGTAGAAGGACGCACCTGCGGCGGAACGAGGGGTCCTCGGGACAAGCCCGAGGATGACGGGTGATTGGATTGGTCGGCGGAGCGGGATAGGAACCGGTGAATGACCTCCCCCGACCCCAACCACCCCCGCGTCGGCTGCGGCGCGGCGATCCTGCGCGGCGGCGCCCTGCTGCTGGTGCTGCGCAGGCGACAGCCGGAGGCCGGCCACTGGGGCCTGCCGGGCGGCAAGGTCGACTGGGGCGAAGACACCCGCACCACCTGCGCCCGCGAGATCGCCGAGGAGCTTGGCCTGTCCATCACGCCCGGCCGGCTGCTGTGCGTCGCCGACACCATCGACCTGGGCGATGGCCGCCACTGGGTGGCGCCGGTCTATCTGGTGGAGGACTGTGTCGGCGAGCCGGCGGTGCTGGAGCCCGAGGCCCTGGGCGGCTGCGGCTGGTTCCCCCTGGACACCCTGCCGGAGCGCCTGACGAGCGCGACGCTGGCGGCTCTCAGGGCGCTGGGCCGCTAACCCAAACCGTGAAGCTGCAAGGGGCACGCACTGAAGTGCACGTCCCCGAGCGAGCTCTACCCCCGCGCCCGGTCCACCGTCTCGATCGACGGGTTGGCACGCAAGGCGGCGACGATGTTGGTGGCGTGGCGGGCGTCCTTCACGTCGAGGTCGAAATCGACGTCGAAATGGTCGTCGCCGCGATAGTGCATGTTGAGATTGACGATGTTGCCGCCGACCTCGCCGATGATGGTGCAGGCTTCGCCCAGCACCCCCGGGGCGTTGCGGATGGTGGCGCGCAGCCGGGTGCGGGAGACGGTGTTGCGCTCGGCCTCGGCGGTCCAGTGCAGGTCGCGCCACAGGTCCTGGCGGTCGTCGTACTGTTCCAGGGTCGGGCAGTCGATGGCGTGGACCTCGATGGCCTTGTCCACCGAAATGCCCACGATGCGGTCGCCCGGGACCGGCCGGCAGCAGGTGGCGAAGCGGATCATCGACCCGGTGCGAACCTTGTCGCCAATGACGAAATCATGCGCCTCGCGGCCATCGACGATGCGGCGGCGGGCGCTGACGGCGGCCTTTTCGCTGTCCTTCAGGCCCGGGAAGATCGTTTCCAGCACCTCGGCCGGCGTGATCCGGCCCCGGCCGATGGCGTCGAACAGTTCGTCCTCGCTGGCCACGGCGAACCGCTCCAGCGCCGGGCGCAGGGTCACCCCCGAGCGGGTCTTGCCGACCCGGGCGAAGGCCTGGTCCATGGCCGCCACGCCCAGGCGATGGAACTCTTCCTTCTCGGTCTGGCGGATGTGCCGGCGGATCGCCGAGCGGGCCTTGCCCGTGACGGCCAGCGAGCGCCAGTCCGGCAGCACCGCGGGCTTGGGGCCGCGGACGATCTCGACCACGTCGCCGTTCTGAAGTTCCGTGCGCAACGGCTTGAGTTCGCCGTTGATCTTGGCTCCGACGGTGGTGTCGCCCACGTTGGTGTGGACGCCGTAGGCGAAGTCCAGCGGCATCGACCCGCGCGGCAGGGTGACCAGCTTGCCCTTGGGGGTGAAGACGAACACCTGGTCGAGGAACAGCTCCATCTTGGCGTGTTCGACCAGGTCCTCGCTGTCGCCGCCATGCTCGAGCATCTGGACCAGCTGGCGCAGATTAGCCAGCGGGTCGCGCCCGCCCTCGGCCTCCATGGCTTCGCGGTCGAAGCCGTAGGACTTGTTCTTGTAGCGCCAGTGAGCCGCCACCCCGTCCTCGGCCACCCGGTCCATCACCTCGGTGCGGATCTGCATCTCCACCCGCATGCCCTTGGGCCCGATCACCGTGGTGTGCAGCGAGCGGTAGTTGTTGCGCTTTGGCGTGGAGATGAAGTCCTTGAACCGCTCGGGCACGCACGGCCACTGGCGGTGGATCAGGCCCAGCGCCCGGTAGCAGTCCTCCTCGCTGTCGACGATCACGCGGAAGGCGTAGATGTCGCTCATCTGCGAGAAGCCGATCGATTTGCGCTGCAGCTTGCGCCAGATCGAGAAGGGATGTTTCTCGCGGCCGAACACCCGGGCCGGGATGTTCTCGGCCTCGAGGATGCGGCCGATGTCGCCGCTGACCTGCTGCACCGCCTTGCCCTGGTCGACCCGCATGGCCTCCAGCCGGCGCAGCAGGGCGTTGCGGGCCACCGGGTTGAGGTGCTCGAAGGCCAGCTCCTCCAGCTCGGTGCAGATGCGGTGACAGCCGATGTTGCGCGCCAGCGGGGCGTAGATGTCGAGGGTCTCGCGAGCGATCCGCTCGCGCTTGGCCGGTTTGTCGATGAAGCCCAACGTGCGCATGTTGTGCAGCCGGTCGGCCAGCTTGACCATCAGGACGCGCACGTCCTTGGAGATAGCCAGGATGAACTTGCGCAGGTTCTCCGCCTGGCGAGCGTGCTCGGCGGCCAGCTCCAGCTTGGAGAGCTTGGTCACGCCCTCGACCAGCTCGGCGATCTCGGCGCCGAACAGCTGCTCGATGTCCTCGCGGGTGACGGAGGTGTCCTCGATCACGTCATGCAGCAGGGCGGTGACGATGGAGGCCGTGTCGAGCCGATATTCGGTGAGGATCCCGGCCACCTCGATGGGGTGGGCGAAATAGGGATCGCCGGAGGCCCGGGTCTGTGAGCCATGCATCCGCACGGCATAGACATAGGCCCGGTTCAGCAGGCCCTCGTCGGCGGTCGGGTCATAGGCCCGGACCCGCTCGATCAGCTCGTACTGGCGCAGGAACTTGGGCGCCGGCGCCTTGGCGACGGCGGTGCGGGCCAGCTTGTCAACCGGCTCGGCGGTCGGGGTCCGGGGCGTGTTTTCGGGAGGGGCGGCGGCTGGGGGCGTCGCCTCTAGGATCTCTAGCGGGTCTGTGCCATCGGGGCTCAGTACCGCTCCTCCTGACCGCCGTCGCGGTCGCTCTGCAGGGCGCGGATCAGTTCCTGCTCGCTCATCTGCATATGGGTCGGATCCGACAGCAGGGCGATGGTTTCAGCCTCTTCCTCGGCTTCCGTCCGCTCGTCCACGCGCTGCAGGGCGCCGATCAGGCCTTCACGCAGGCCGTCGTTGTCGACCACGTCGTCGGCGATTTCCCGCAGGGCCACGACGGGATTCTTGTCGTTGTCGCGGTCGACCATGATCGCCGAGCCGGCCGAGATGGCGCGGGCGCGGTGGGCGGCGGCGAGGACCAGACCAAAGCGGTTGGGGATCTTCTCGACGCAATCTTCGACGGTGACGCGGGCCAGTTGGGATTCTCAGCTTCCGGTGGGACCGGGGTACAGAGCGTTTTGCGCGCCATTGTGCAACGCCGCAAGGGCGCGGGAGATCGCCACGGGATCAAAGTTCAAGGGAAACGCGATCATGATCGACGCCTGGCCCGATCCGGAAGCCGCCCTGGCCGGCTTCCTGGCCAAATACGACCCGGACATCGCCGACAAGGCTCGGACGGCGATGCGGCGGTTGCGGGACCGCCTGCCGGCCGCCGACGCGATGATCTACGACAACTACAACGGCCTGGTGATGGGCTTTTCGCCGGACGAGCGGCCGTCGAACGCCATCCTGTCGCTCCTCGCCCTGCCCGGCCACATCACCCTGTGTTTCCTGCAGGGCGCGAGGCTGGACGATCCTGACGGCCTGCTGAAGGGCGCGGGATCGACCGTGCGGCACGTACGGCTGAAAGGGCCGGACGACCTCGACGATCCGAAGATCGCCGGGCTGATCGATCGCGCCCTATCCGGCGCCAGGGTTCCGCCGGCCGAGGGCCGCAAGGGGCGAATGTACGTCAAGTCGGTGTCAGCGAAGCAACGGCCGCGCTCGCGGATGTAGTCGGGCGCCGTCGCCAAGCCGCGCGGCCATGGCGGACTGGCCCCGATGTCTTGAAGGCCAGTGTTGCTCCGGCGGCGGTCCTGCTCAAGGACCGCTTCGCGGCCGCGTAGCGGCGGGTCCGAAGGACCCGTCCTTGACCAGGTCCGACGTCCGGAGCGCATCATTCCATCAAGGCCAAAGGGGCAATGTCATCCGGTCGGCGGGATAGCGGTTCGGACCGGCCGTGCGTCCGTGCCGACCGTCGCCCGCCCAGCCAACGCCGCCGCCGTCTCCCCCAAGACCGGATGCCTCCAGTCTGGCGCGATCCGCGCAAGTGGTCCCATGACGAACAGCCGCTCATGGGCGCGCGGATGGGGCAGATGCAGGCCGGGCTCGTCGAGGACCAGCCGGCCGTGGGCGATCAGGTCCAGATCAAGGGTGCGGGCGGCGTTGGGTTCGTGCCGCTCTCGGCCGAAGGCGCGTTCGATGGCGTGCAGGACCTCAAGGGCTTCGCGGGGCGTCAGCGCCGTCTCGACCAGGACCACGCCGTTGACGTAGGCCGGCGCCGTCGGATCGGGCCAGGCCGCCGACCGCCACCAGCCTGACCGGGCCGTCACCGTCAAACCATGAGCGGCGAAAGTCGCCAGCGCCGCCTCGAGCAGGGCTTCGCAGGCGCCATGCGCCCCGGCTAGATTGCTCCCCAGGGCGATGACGACGGATTCGTCCGACACTGATTGAGATATTGCGTTCAAGGATTTGAAAAGATGACGTTCTATCCGACCGACAGGCTCGCCCTGTTCATCGACGGCGCCAACCTCTATTCCCAGGCCAAGGCGTTGGGCTTCGATATCGACGACCGCAAGCTGCTGGACGAGTTCCGCAAGCGCGGGGTTCTGATCCGGGCCTACTACTACACCGCCCTGGCCGAGAGCGGCGACGACTTTTCCCCGCTGCGGCCGCTGGTCGACTGGCTGGACTACAACGGCTTCACCGTGGTGACCAAGCCGGCCCGGGAATACACCGACGCCTCAGGCCGCAAGCGCTGGCGCGGCGACATGGATGTCGAGATCGCCGTCGACATGATGGAGATCGCGGGCAAGGCCGACCATCTGGTGCTGTTCAGCGGCGACGGCGACCTGCGCGCCCTGGTCGAGGGGGTCCAGCGCAAGGGCGTACGGGTGACGGTGGTCTCCACGGTCAAGTCGCAGCCGCCGATGGTCAGCGACGATCTGCGCCGGCAGTGCGACGCCTTCGTCGATCTGGCCGACCTGGGCGACATCATCGGCCGCCCTCAGCGGGCGCATCAGCCGAGGTTCCTCCAGGAAGGCCGCACCCGCGCCGAGGTCGTGGCGGACGATGCGGTCTGAGCTCGAGGCGGTTGGCACGATCACTCCCTTCCCCCAGGTGGGGGGAAGGGCCGGGGATGGGGGTGGAGGTGCGTCAGCGACAATGGC
>JACRBD010000012.1 GCA_016234625.1 Caulobacterales bacterium
ATGAGCATTCTTGCTCCGGCGGGACCTTCGTCAAGGACGAGCCCGAAGGGCTCGCCGCTGCGCGGCCGCGAAGCGGTCCTTGACCAAGGTCGCCGTCCGGAGCGAACCATTCCATCAAGGCCTTCAGGGCGTATCAGCATCCGTTCGCGCGGATGGGCGGGGCGCTAAATCTCCGTCTTCCTGATCAACCCCTTCGGCGGCCGGCGATCGTCCGGCCCCGAGTACTCCGTCTCCAGGTAAGCCGCTCTCGCCGCGTCAAACACCGGCTGACCGCCGCGCAGGCCGCGCTTCTGGCCGGTCTGGCCGTAGACCTGGGCGGTGAAGGTCGAATAGCCCTCGGCCGCGGGGGGATCGGCGATGTCCTCGGCGTGGGCGCCTTCGATGATGGCGGGCACATTGGCGCCGCCGTCCGCCCCCGCGGGACGCCCGGCGTCCTCAGTACGGCGGCGGGTCTGGCGGCGCTCGAAGGCGCGGACGGGATCGACGGGACCGGTCATGGCCGCCAGCCTATCCCACTGATCGTAAAGAAGTGGTCAGCCCTTGCTGGCCAGCTTTTCCAGCTGGGCCTGCATGGCGGCCATCTGGCGCTTGAGGTCGGTCAGCGCCTCGTCGCTCCCGGCCGCGGGGGCCGGCTCCGCCGCCCTGGCCGCCGGCGCGTCGCCCTCTTCGGTGCGATTGCCGTAGCCGCCGAAGGGCGAGAACATCTTCATCGCCCGGTCGAACAGGGCCATGTTCTGGCGTACCTGCTCCTCATAGGCGCCCAGGCCCGCGCCGGTCAGGCCGGCCCCGGGGGTCATGACGCCGAACTGGCCGCGGAACTGCTCCTGCTGCTTGGCGAAATTGGCCAGGCTCATTTCCAGAAAGCTGGGCACGAAGGCCTGCATCTGGTTGCCGTAGAAGCCGATCAGCTGGCGCAGGAACTGGATCGGCAGCAGGTTCTGCCCGCCACCCCGGTTCTCTTCCTCGAAGATGATCTGGGTCAGGACCGGGCGGGTGATGTCCTCGCCGGTCTTGGCGTCATAGACCACGAAGTCGACGCCTTCCTTGACCATGTCGGACAGGTGCTCAAGCGTGACGTATGAGCTGGACGCGGTGTTGTAGAGGCGGCGGTTCGCGTATTTCTTGATGACGACGCGGTCGCCGCCGTTTTTTTCTCCGGCGGCATTTTCGCCGGTCTGGGGCTTCTCGGACATTTCCATTCCCTGAAGAACGCTTTCCCGCGCTTTTTCGCACCGCACTATCGCGGATGCAAAGGCATGACGGAAGGGTCGTTTTGCTGCGCAGCATATTGCACTGCAAAATGAGAAGTCGACGAACACGATACGTTTATGCAAGGTGCGGCCTCGCAACGAAAAATGAGCGCTCCGGGCTCGTATCCGCCGGGACGCCGCGCAGGGAACGACGGAGAGAATTCCATGACCGACATCGTGATCGTTTCGGCCGCCCGCACGCCGGTGGGCTCGTTCAACGGGGCTCTGTCCAGCCTGCCCGCGCACGAGCTGGGCCGGATCGCCATCCAGGCCGCCGTCGAGCGCGCCGGCATCGCCGCCAGCGACGTCGACGAGGTGATCATGGGCCAGGTGCTGCAGGCCGGCGCCGGCCAGGGCCCGGCCCGCCAGGCCGCCGTCAACGCCGGCATTCCTGTCGAAAGCCCGGCCTGGAGCCTCAACCAGCTGTGCGGCTCGGGCCTGCGCGCGGTCGCCCTGGGCGCCCAGCAGATCGCCGACGGCTCGGCCGGCATCGTGGTTGTGGGCGGCCAGGAGAGCATGAGCCAGTCGCCGCACGCGGCCAACATCCGCAACGGCCAGAAGATGGGCGACCTGGGCTTTGTCGACACCATGATCAAGGACGGCCTGTGGGACGCCTTCCACGGCTACCACATGGGCCAGACGGCCGAGAACATCGCGGTCAAGTGGCAGATCACCCGCGAAGACCAGGACCGCTTCGCCGTCACCTCGCAGAACCGCGCCGAGGCCGCCCAGAAGGCCGGCAAGTTCGCCGGCGAGATCGTCCCGGTGACCATCAAGGGCCGCAAGGGCGACACGGTGGTCGATCAGGATGAATTCATCCGTCACGGCGCCACCTACGAAAGCATGGCTGGCCTGCGTCCCGCCTTCACCAAGGACGGGACGGTCACCGCCGCCAACGCCTCCGGTCTCAACGACGGCGCGGCGGCCATGGTGCTGATGACCGCGGCCGAGGCGAAGAAGCGCGGCCTGACCCCGCTGGCCCGCATCGCCAGCTGGGCCAGCGCCGGCGTCGAGCCGGAGATCATGGGCACCGGCCCGATCCCGGCGATGAAGAAGGCCCTCGACAAGGCCGGCTGGACCGTCGCCGACCTCGACCTGATCGAGTCCAACGAGGCCTTCGCCGCCCAGTCCCTGTCGGTGGTCCGCGAGCTGGGCCTCGACCCGGCAAAGACCAACGTCAACGGCGGCGCTATCGCCATCGGCCATCCCATCGGCGCCTCGGGCGCGCGCATCCTCACCACCCTGCTGCACGAGATGAAGCGGTCCGGCGCGACGAAGGGCGCCGCGACCCTCTGCGTCGGCGGCGGCATGGGCGTGGCCATGTGCGTCGAGGCGGTCTAGCGATTACGGAAACTCGCCGCCCATCAAGGACGGCGGCCTACAAAAAAGAGCAGGGAAGAAACGCATGAGCAGGGTTGCATTCGTCACGGGCGGGACCCGCGGCATCGGCAAGGCGATCGTCGAGCGGCTGAAGGCCGACGGCATGAAGGTCGCGGCCGGCTATTCGGGCAACGAAAAGGCCGCCGCCGAGACCGCCGAAGAGCTCGGCGTGATGGTCGTCAAGGGC
Organism: Caulobacterales bacterium; assembly: GCA_016234625.1. GTDB lineage: Bacteria > Pseudomonadota > Alphaproteobacteria > Caulobacterales > Caulobacteraceae > Caulobacter. Next base: position 2,818 of record JACRBD010000012.1, read on the forward strand.
AATGTCGGCAACTTCGAGGACTGCGCCCGCGCGGTGAAGGTCGCCGAGGACGAGTTGGGCCCCATCGACGTGCTGGTCAACAACGCCGGCATCACCCGCGACGGCTTCTTCCACAAGATGACCTACGAGCAGTGGGGCGAGGTCATCCGCGTGAACATGGACAGCGCCTTCAACATGACCCGTCCGGTCATCGAAGGCATGCGCGAACGCAATTGGGGCCGGATCGTCAACATCAGCTCGATCAACGGCCAGAAGGGCCAGGTCGGCCAGACCAACTACTCGGCCGCCAAGGCCGGCCTGATCGGCTTCACCAAGGCGCTGGCGCTCGAAAACGCCAAGAAGGGCATCACCGTCAACGTGATCTGCCCCGGCTACATCGACACCGACATGGTCGCGTCGGTGCCGGAAAACGTCCTGGCCGGCATCATCGCGGGCATCCCGGTGGGCCGCCTGGGCAAGGGCGAGGAGATCGCCGACATGGTCTCCTACCTGGCCGGCGAACGCGCGGGCTTCGTCACCGGCGCGACGTTTACGCTGAACGGCGGGCAGTATTTAGCGAGCTGACCCTCGATCCTCCCCACAAGCGAAGCGCGCTGGGGAGGGGGACCATGCGAAGCATGGTGGAGGGGTCGGCGTCGGCGTCGCCGGAGTGACCGGAATTTTGGATGGGGCCGGCGGTATTGGCGCTGCCCCCTCCACCGCCCTTCGGGCGGTCCCCCTCCCCGACTTCGCGGGGAGGACAGGTCGCTGCCTTGCCCCCTTCCCCGAACCCGTCCAAGAATCGCCCCAGTCGGCGTGCAGGACTGGGGGGATGGCGCGTACCGAAATCCGGTTTCCTGCGGTCGTGGCGATTGCCGCGGCGACGTTGACGCTGCTGTGCCTCTGCACGGCGGCGCCGGCGGTCGCGCAGGATGCGTCGCTCAAGGACTTCCTGTTCGGCGACAAGCGCGGCGAGAGCCAGCGCCAGGCGCCGCCGCCGCCAGTGGCCCGCTATGTCTCCGAGACCGGCGAGGGCTTCATCCTCGACCGTTCGAGCGAACGCACCCTGATGCGGTTCGAGAGCAGTCCCGAGATCTGGGTGCTGCAGCCGACAGTCGGCCCGCGCGGCGACATTATCTACAAGAACGACATCGGCGAGGTGCTGCTGCGCGCCACCCGTGTGGGCGGCCTGACCCTGTTCACCGGCAAGCGGCCGGCCGGCGCCGCCGCATCTCTGGCCGGGGCGGCTGGCCCGATTCGGCTCAAGGCCATCGGCCCGGGCGAGCTGTTGCGCATCCTGCTGGGCGCCAGCGTCCGCGCCAGCAGGCTCGCCAGGCACCGGATCAGCTTTGAGTCCGAGGCCACGCCGGCCTCCTCGACCCTGATCGCCGACGCCGCCGTGCTCTCGATCGTGGCCATCGAGCGGCTGACCCAGAGGGCCGACGGCGCGGCCCGGACAGCCAGGATCCAGCGGGTGGTGATCGTCGAGGGCCGGCGGCCGGACGTCATCCTGCGCGCCGGCACCCTGCTGATCGCCGTGACCCCCAGCCTCGGCATGGCGGGCCGGCCTTCCTCCGAGAGGATCGCCGCGGTTACGGCGAAATAGGCGCCCAGCCCACGGGGGCCATCTCGAAGCCGGTGAACTCGAACCCTGGCGCCACCGTGCAGCCCACCAGGGTCCAGTCGCCCAGCGATCGCGCCTTCTGCCAGACGCCGGCGGGCACGACCGCCTGGGGCCGTTCGCCGACAGTCAGTTCCGGGCCCAGCCGGTGATCCGCCTTGTCGATGGTGAGCATCAGCGGCGCCCCGGCGTAGTGGTGCCAGACCTCGGCGGCGTCGACGCGATGCCAGCGGCTCTCCTGACCGGCCTCCAGCAGGAAATAGATCGCCGTGGAGGCGCCCCGCCCCTCCGGCGGAGCGACGTCGCGAAAGGTCTGGCGATACCAGCCGCCCTCAGGGTGGGGTTCGAGCCCGAGGAGGGCGATGACCTCACCCGCCGTCATCCCTTGAACCCGTCCTTGGCCGCCCGCACGGCGCCGAAGGCTTCCGCGGGGTCGGCGATGTCAGGCCGGAGCAGCGGCGCGCGCAGGAAGGGGTTGGTGGCCTTCTCCAGACCGATGCTGGTGGGCACGGTCCACTCGCCCTTCTCGCGGGCGGCGAAGATGGCGTCGGCGCGGGCCTTCAGCACCGGGCCCTTGTCCACCGACAGGGCGAAGCGGGCGTTGGAGGCGGTGTACTCATGGGCGCAGTAGACGGTCGTGGCGTCCGGCAGGGCGGTCAGCTTCTGCAGGCTGGTCCACATCTGTTGCGGCGTGCCCTCGAACAGGCGACCGCAGCCCAGGGCGAACAGGGTGTCGCCGACGAAGGCCGCGCCGTGGGCGGCGTCGTGGAAGGTGATGTGCCCCAGCGTGTGGCCGCCGGTGTTGATCACGTCGAAGCGGGTCTGGCCCAGCATGACCACGTCGCCGTCGTCGACCACCCGGTCCGGCGCCGTCCCGATCCGCTCGACCTCCGCCGGGCCGATCACCCGGCAGCCGGTGGCCGTCTTGATCGCCGCGTTGCCACCGGCGTGGTCGGGGTGCCAGTGGGTGTTGAGGATATGGGTCAGGGTCCAGCCCAGGGCCTTCAACTCACGCAGGATGGCGTCGGCGTCGGGGGTGTCGATACAGGCCGCCTGGCCGGTTGCCTCGTCGCGGACCAGAAAGCCGTAGTTGTCGGACAGGCAAGGGAACTGGTGGACTTGCAGGGGCATGGCGGAACCTTGGTTGCGTGGTTCGACACGCGCCTGCGGCGCTGCTCACCATGACGTAGTCTATTGCATTTCCCCAAACCACGTCATCCTGAGCAGCCGCACAGCGGCGTGTCGAAGGACGCAAACCAGACAATGCAGGCTATCTGACCCATATGCGCCGCGACGTCCTGGAACTCCGAGCCTTCTACGCCTCCCCCCGCGGGCGGGCGGCGCGGGAGATGGTCGGCCGCAAGGTGGCCGAGGCCTGGGGCGATCCGCGCGGGCTGGACATTCTCGGTGTCGGCTATCCCACCCCCTATCTCGAACGATTCCGCGACCGGGCGCGCCGGACCGTGGCGGTGATGCCGGCGACCCAGGGAGTCGAGGTCTGGCCGGCGGACGGCCGCAACCTGGCCTGCCTGGGCCACGAGACCGCCCTGCCCCTGCCCAACGCCCTGTTCGACCGGGTGCTGTGCGTTCATGCGCTGGAGGAGGCCGAGGACGCCACGGCCCTGATGAGCGAGGTCTGCCGCGTTCTGGCCCCGTCCGGCCGGGTGATCGTCGCCGTGGCCGCCCGCAACGGCCTGTGGTCCAACGCCGAGGGCACGCCTTTCGGCCACGGCCGTCCGTGGAGCCGGCGACAGCTGGAACAGGTGCTGCGGGAGGCGGACCTGGAGCCGTCCGGCTGGACCCGCGCCCTCTATGCCCCGCCGTTCGCCTGGACCGCCTCCTGGGCCGAGGGCTTCGAGCAGATCGGCGCCTGGCTCTGGCCGCCGTTCGCCGGACTGATCCTGATGGAGGCGGTCAAGCAGACCTTCGCCGTCAAGCCCAGGGGCGTGCGCGCCAGGGCCCGGGTGTTCGTCCCTGGAACCCTGGTTCCCGCCCCGCCGGCGCCCGCCGGACGGACACCGGATACCGCAATGCAGCAAGACCCCTTGGCGGGCGAGGCCGTTTGGCCCTAGCTTGGCGGTCAGCCTTACCGCCCGCGCGACCGGAGTCCCGCCAGGTAGATGATCATCGCCGTCATCAAGCCCAGCCGCCTGGACGCCGTGCTCGACGGCGTGACCGAGGCCGGCGCATCGGGGCTGACCGTCACCGAGGTGCGCGGCTACGGCCGACAGAAGGGCAAGACCGAGGTCTATCGCGGCGCCGAGTACGAGGTGAAGCTGCTGCCCAAGGTCAAGCTGGAGATCGCCGCCCCCGACGACGTGGTCCAGGCCGTGCTCGACGCCATCGTGCGCTCCGCCAACACAGGCAAGATCGGCGACGGCAAGATTTTCGTCCTCGACCTGGAACAGGTCCTGCGCATCCGGACAGGCGAAACCGGCGCGGCGGCGATCGCGGGATAAAGGGCCCCTGGGAAGATGTTCCGGCGAAGCCGGCATATGTCTCCGTTTCGACGGGAACCGCCACGATGAATGGATTGTTTCGCTTCCTTCTGGGCATGGGCCGGAGTCTGCGAGGCAACGCCCAGCAGCCCGGGCGGCACGAACAGCCGCGCACGGCCGCGGAACAGTATTATATAAATGAAGCCAATTGTCTCGAATACATTGAGATGGTCGATAGCATAATACTCGGAAATATAGAGAACAAAAACCACTCTCTGGTCGCAGAGAACTGTGGAGAACTTGCACGTAGTCATACCGACCTTGGGCTTTTGCACTGGCGACACGGCCTTGATCCCCGTCCAGACTTCGAGAAAGGCATAGCCGCCTATGAGCGGATGAGCGCCCTGGCCCGAGAGCATCAGCTACCGAAGAACATTGCCGCGATACCGGACGTCTACGCCATGCTGTCCTTGATGGGCCACAAGACGGCGATTGCCTTCGAGGACGAGGACTATCACCGGCAGCACCGCTGGCCCTGCTACGAGTGCTGCATTGCGCACATGCTGCACGACCAGCCGTTGGACGAGCATCACACGAAGCTCCTGGATCAGTACCTCGAACGAAACAAAGGTCGGGCCGATCTGACCGTGCTTACCTACCTGCAGTTGCTCGGCGTGCGCCCAAGCGACCTGCCACGAGACGAACTGGTAAAGCTTGCCGACGCAAACTGGACGCGGCGCAGGGGCAACATGTTCTTCAACGGCGGCGGCCCCGCCTGGTTCGGCTACGGCGTCATGAATCACATCTACGTCGATATCTATCTCGCCGCCGTCCTGCACAAGATCGGCTGGGACGGTGAAGGCGTACACCGCTGGCGGTGGTAGTCCCCGCCGGCCGCGAACCTCCGCGCCCTTCGCGCGTTCAGGCGGCGCGGACAGAACGGGGCAGTATGGCTGACATTCTTCGCGACGGCGACACCTGCTGGCGGACCGCGCGGGCCGACGCCCTGGCCTTCCTGATCGACGGGGCGGAGTATTTCGCCGCGGTAAAGGCCGCCATGCTGAAGGCGCGGCGATCGATCTGGATCCTCGCCTGGGTGTTCGACCCCCTCACCCGGCTGGAGCCCGACCGGGTCGAACGCAGCGGCGATCCAGCAACCGCCGACCGGCTGGGCCTGCTGTTACGACGGCTGGCGGCGCTTCATCCCGGGCTGGACGTGCGTATCCTGGCCTGGGACATGCCCTTCCCGCTTAACGCCTCCCAGGCTTTCGCCCCGCAGCGGGCAGCGGCGGAGTTCATCGGCTCGCGGGTGAAATTCCGGCTCGACAACAGCCTGCCCAACAGCGCCTGCCACCACCAGAAGATGGTCGTCATCGACGGCCGGCTGGCCTTCGTCAGCGGCGGCGACCTGGCCGTCGACCGGTGGGACACGTGCGACCATGCCGATGGCGACCGACACCGGCGCCTGCCCAATTTGCGCAGCTATCGGCCCCGGCACGACGTGGCGGTGATGGTCGAGGGGCCGGTGGTCCAGAACTGCGCCCGGCTGTTCGCCGACCGCTGGGGCAGGTCCGAGGGCGACAGGCTGGATGCGCCGCCGCCGGACGTCTCGACCGATTCACCCTGGCCGGCGAACCTGATCCCGGACCTGACCGGTCGCAAGGTGGCCCTGGTCCGCACGCGGCCGGCCTGGAAGGAGCAGTCTGAGATCATCGAGGGCCTCAAACTGCATCTGGCGGCCATCGCCTCGGCCCGGCGCTGCATCTATCTGGAGAACCAGTATCTCGCCGCCCCGACCATCGTCGAAGCCCTGTCGCGGCGGCTGGCGGAGCCGGACGGGCCGGAGGTGGTGGCCGTCGGCCCCTCGGCAAGTCCCAGCTTCTTCGACCGGATGACGATGGACAGCGCCCGCATGGCGGCGATCTCCACCCTGACGCGGGCGGACACCCATGGCCGGTTCCACGCCTATTGCGCCAGGACCCCGGACGGCGCGCCGATCATCGTCCACTCCAAGGTGACCATCATCGACGACCGGTTCCTGCGCATCGGCTCTGCCAATCTCAACAACCGCTCGGGCGGCCTAGACACCGAGCTGGACCTGGCGCTGGAAGCCGAACCCGGCGAGGCCGGCCAGGCGACGCGCGCCGCCATCACCGGCTTTCGCGACGGGCTGGTGGCCCACTTCCTCGGCCGCACCTTCATCGACACACAGGCGGCCATCGCCGCGGCCGGTAGCCTGGGCGCCGCCATCGATGCGCTCGACGGTGCGACGCGGCGGCTGCGGCCCGTGGAGATCCACCCCCTCGGCCCGCTGGAGACCTTCATCCGCGCCTGGGCGCTCGGCGACCCCACCGCCCCGTCGGACGCCTGGCGGCCGTGGGTCCGCCGCCGCCGGCTCAGGGCGCAACTGTCGCTGATCCCGCCGCCGGAACCGTCACCTCCACCTCCACAATCAGCGGCAGGTGGTCGGACGCCGCCCGCGACCGCGGATCGAAGGGCGACTCGATCCCGCGCACGGTGATCCCCTGGCTGAGGAAGACGTGGTCGATGCGCAGCACCGGGAAGCCGGACGGGAAGGTCGCTGTCGGCGCCTTGCTCCAGCCCTCCTGGGCGTCGCGCAGAACGGCGGCGAACATGCGGTAGGTCTGGGAGATCGGCAGGGCATTGAAGTCGCCCAGCAGCACCCCCGGCCCGACAAACCCCTCCGACCCCAGCCAGCGAAGGCCCAGCAGCTCGGCGGCCTGCACCTGCTGCTCGCGGGGCACCAGGCCCAGATGGGTGTTGATCACCTGCAGCTCGACGCCGCCCAGGTCGACCGCGACCCACAGGGCGCCGCGCGGCTCAAGGCCTCGCAGCCGCGGCAGGCCGGGCAGCGGCCCGACCTTGACCAGCCGTTCGGGCAGCGCGGTCAGGATGGCGTCGCCGTAGAGCTCCTCTTCCACCGCCATCGCGGGATGGAAATGCGAGCGCATTCGCAGCAGCTGGGCCAGCCGGTGGGCCTGATCGACGCCGCCGGTGCGGGCCCGGCCCACGTCCAGCTCCTGCAGGGCGACGATGTCGGGCCGGCAGGCGGCGATGACCTCGGCCACCCGCGCCACGTCCAGCTTGCGGTCCATGCCCACGCACCGGTGGACGTTCCAGGTCATCAGGCGAAGTTTCATCCGCCAAAGAGATCGCGGGGAACACCTTCTGGTTCCACCGGATCGCCGCTCCGTTTGGCCAGCAGGAACAGCGCCGCCTCGGCCCGCCAGTTCTCGATCAGACTGTCGGGGTTCATCGGACGGGCTGGACGACCTTCGGACAGGGCGGCGCTGGCTTCGATCCGCACGTCCAGATCGGCCAGCAGGGCGTTGAAATCGGCCAGGGTGCAGAGATGGATGTTGGGCGTCGACCACCAAGGCTCGGGCAGCGAGCGGGTCTCCGGCATGCGGCCCTGGGTCAGCAGCGACCAGCGCACCCGCCAGTGGCCGAAGTTGGGGAAACTGACCACCGCCCGATCGGCGATGCGCAGCAGCTCGACCAGCACCTGACGCGGGTTGCGGGTGGCCTGCAGGGTCTGGGACAGTACGGCGTAGTCGAAGGCGCCGGTGGGAAACTGGTCAAGGTCGCGGTCCGCGTCCCCCTGCATTACCGCCAGGCCCCGGGCCAGGCAGGCGGAGACCCCCTGCGCGCTGATCTCGACGCCCCGCCCGTCGATCTGCTTTTCCTTCGCCAGCAACTCCAGCAGCTCGCCGCCGCCGCAGCCGACGTCCAGCACCTTCGCGCCCGGCCGCACCAGCCGCAGGATCTCGCGGAAGTCCTCGCGCACGGCGGTCATTTCAGCCCCCGCGCCGTACCCACCGAATCGAGGAAGCCGGCCAGGGCCGAATCCA
>JACRBD010000161.1 GCA_016234625.1 Caulobacterales bacterium
TCGGCCGGGCACAGGTAGCCGCTGAGGACGCGGTTCTTCTCCTGGTAGCTCTCCATCAGGTCGCGCGCCACCTCGAGCACCCCGATGTTGGTCACCGGAGTCAGGCCGTTGGCCATCAGCTTGAGTTCGAGGTACTGGCGGAGGGCGTCGTTCGCGGCGGCGGCTGCGGTCATGGGGCGTCTCCCGGCGTCGGGCGTGACCATGGTGCATCACTCACCACGGCAAGGGCCAGCTGCTGTTCCCTGCCGCATCATGCATGGATGGTGCAGAGGGCGACCCTATCTGCAGTTAACCCTGTTGGCGTGGGGCCATAGCCGGCACCTGCCGGCAGACCGGCGGGGAAGGAGCGGGGGGAACAGGTTGGGGAGGGCCGACCCGCCCAAAGAACTTCCCCCGCTCCGCGGGGGCGGCGACTTCGTCGCCGGGGCCGGTTGCACCGTCCCAAGTTCTTGTTTGTACGGGGGCCGCGCCCCCGCTCCGCTCCGGGACCGAAGGCAATCTGCCCCCCAGCAGCCTGCGGCGGCTCACTTCGCGTCCTTGGGCCTCTCGGTCGGGCGCAGGGCGTCGAGGGTGGTCTTGGCCTTGGGGTCGCACCGCTGGCACAGCGATTCGGCGATCCCGTGCTCGGCGCACCAGTCATTGGCCTTCTTCAGCGCCGGGATGAGCTTGCGGTCGCAGGTGGTGCATCTGTCCTTGGGCAGGTCGTGCGTCCAGCACCACTGTTCCGGCTTCAGACGCTCGACCTTGGCGGTGTCGGCCGGGGCGGCGGGATTCTCCTCGGCTGCGATGGCGTCGATGCCGGTCAGCAGCAGGGCGCAGAGTGCGAGGTGACGGATCATGGGTTCTCCTTCGTGGCGGGCGCGGGCCCGGGTGCGGTCGGCGGATCGCCGGCAGGGTCAGGTTCATCCAGGGTCCTCGGCTCGAACCAGCCGTAGAGCACCGGGATGAGGAAGAGGGTCAGCAGGGTCGAGGAGAGGATGCCGGCGATGACCACGGTGGCGAGCGGACGCTGCACCTCGGCGCCCATGCCGGTGGCCAAGGCCATGGGGACGAAGCCGAGCGCCGCGACCAGCGCGGTCATCAGGACCGGCCGCAGGCGGATGAGCGAGCCCTGGACGATGGATTCATGGAGCGGCGTCCCCTGGCGGCGGAGCTGCCGGATGAACGTCACCATGACCAGGCCGTTGAGCACCGCGACGCCGGCCAGGGCGATGAACCCCACCCCTGCCGAGATCGAGAACGGCATGCCGCGCAGCCATAGCCCGGCGACCCCGCCGACCGCCGCCACGGGAACGGCGGTGTAGACCAGGCAGGCCAGCATCGTCGAGCCCAACGACCAGCGTAGGAGCAGGAAGATCGACAGCAGGGCGATCGGCACCACCAGGGCCAGGCGGGCACGGGCGCGTTCCAGGTTCTCGAACTGGCCACCCCACTCGATGCGCCATCGCCCGGGCGGCAGCGGGACCTCCTTGGCGACGGCGGCCTGGGCATCGCTGACGAAGGAGGCCACGTCGCGGTCCTTCACGTTGCACTGGATGACGATGCGGCGCTGGCCCCACTCGCGGGTGATGGTCAGCGGCTCCTGGGTGGCGGCGATCGTTGCCACCGCCGACAACGGCAGGCGCTCTCCCCCGGTGGCCAGGATGGGGACCTCAGCCAGACGATCCGGGTCGTCTCGGATGGCTGCCGGCAGGCGTGCCACCAGCGGGAAGCGCAGCTGCCCCTCGACCACCTCGCCCAGGTGTACGCCACCGATGGTCTCCACCAGGTGCATGACCTCGCCGGTCGGGATGCCATGCCGGGCGAGCGCCGCGGGTTCGGCGTGGATGCGCAGCGAAGGCTGGCCGGTGGTCTGTTCGACGCTGACATCGTCCGATCCGGTCACGCCATAGAGAGCCACCTCGATCTCGCCCGCTTTCTCGCGCAGGAGGTCGAGATCATCACCGAACAGCTTGACCGCCACGTCGCCCCGGGCGCCGCTGATCATCTCGTTCATGCGCATCTCGATCGGCTGGGTCATCACCACGCTCTGGCCAGGAAGATCGCGTACGAGGTGCGCGATGCGCTCGGTCAATCCGGCCTGGGTCGTCGCCTTGGTCCAGCGTTCACGCGGCTGGAACGACACGAAGACGTCGGTGAGTTCGATGCCCATCGGGTCGGTGGCGACCTCGGCGGTGCCGGAGCGGCTCCAGACGTGGCGGATCTCATCCGGGAACTCGTGCAGCAGCAGTCGCTCGATGCGGCCGTTCATCACCGTCGAGGTCTCCAGGCTGGTGCCGGGCAGACGGACGATGTTGGCAACGATGCCGCCTTCGGACAGGCGCGGGATGAACTCGGCCCCCAGACCGCGGAACAACAGGACGGCGACCAGTACGCTGGCCAGGCTGGCTCCGACCACGGCCAAGCGATGGCGCAGGGCCAGGCGTAGGCAGGGCGCGTAGACCCGGACGGCGAGCCGCACCAGCCAGGGGTCGCTCTCGGGCTGCGGGCTGCGTCGGAGGCACCAGCTCGCCAAGACCGGCATCAGGGTCAATGACAGGATCATCGAGCCGGCCAGGGCGAAGACGACGGTCAGCGCCATCGGCTGGAACAGCTTGCCCTCGATCCCTTCGAGGGTGAGGATCGGCAGGTAGACCATGATGATGATCAGTTCGCCGAACATGGTCGGCTTGCGCACCTCGATGGCGGCATCGCGCACCACCTCCAGGTGGCTGCGGTGACGTTCGCGCGGATGGTTGAGCCGCCGGACCGCGTTCTCGACCATGATCACCGATGAATCGACGACCAGGCCGAAATCGAGGGCGCCCAGGGAAAGCAGACTGGCGCTGATGCCGAAGCGCAGCATGCCATCGAAGGCGACCATCATCGAGAGCGGTATCGCCAGGGCGACGATCAGGCCGGCACGCAGGTTGCCGAGGAAGAGGAACAGCACCGCGATGACCAGCAGGCCACCCTCGAAGAGGTTGCGGCGCACCGTGTCGATGACGTGGTCGATCAGTTCGGTGCGGTCGTAGACCACCTCGACCTCGATGCCGGGCGGCAGGAATGGACGCAGCTCATCGAGCTTGGCTTTCAACCGGCTGGTGACGACGTGCGAGTTCTCGCCCATGAGCAGGAAGCCCAGGCCGAGTACCGCCTCGCCGCGGCCATCGGCGGTCACCGCGCCCCGGCGGATCTCGTTGCCGATGCCGATCTCGGCGACGTCGCGCAGATGGATGGCGACCCCGTCCTTTGCCCCGACCACCATGGCGCCGATCTCGTCCGTTCCCGCCACCCGCCCCAGCCCCTGCACCACCAGGGTCGCGGCCCCGCGCTGGGCGACCCCGCCGCCGACGTTGACGTTGCCGGCGCGCACCCGCCCCAGCACCGTGTCAAGGGACAGGCCGCGCGCGACCAGCCGCTCGGGATCGAGGCGGATCTCGTACTGCTTCTCGCAGCCGCCCCAGGCGTTGACCTCGGCCACCCCGGGCACGGTCTGGAGGGCGGGCTTGATCACCCAGTCCTGCACCGTGCGGGCGGTGGTCGGATCGCCGTCCTGGCTGCGCACGATGTAGTGGAAGATCTCGCCCAGGCCGGTGGCGACCGGCCCCATCTCCGGGCGTCCGATGCCGCCGGGCAGCTCGACCGTGCCCAGGCGCTCGGCGATGAGCTGGCGGGCAAACCAGATGTCGGTGCCATCGGCAAAGGTGACGACGACCTGCGAGAGCCCGAACTTGCTGATCGAACGCATCCCTGCGACCTTGGGCAGCCCGCCGATGGCCTGCTCGACCTGGCTGGTGATCTGGCGCTCGATCTCCTCCGGGCCGAAGGCCGGGGCGACGGTGTTGACCTGCACCTGCACCGGGGTGGTGTCGGGGAAGGCGTCGATGTCGAGGCTGCGCAGGGCGAGAATGCCGGCGAAAATGGCAGCCAGGGTGAGGCCGACCACGGCGACGCGGTGGCGCAGCGACCAGTCGATGATGGCGTTGAGCATGGGCTATTCGCAGCAGCCAGCGCCCATGCGCTCGGAGAAGGCGACGGCGAACAGGGCGGCGGTGCCCGCGACGGCGATGACATCGCCATCGGCCAGGCGATCGACCGCAAGCCTTCCGTCCTCGCGGGCCAGGACGCGCACCGGCAGGCAGCGGAAGACCGTCTCGGTGCGGCGGACGAACACATAGGCCTGATCGCCGTCGAACTGGACCGCTCCCGCCGGTACCAGCGCCGCCGTCATGGCGGCACCGGTTGTGATGGTCGCGGTGCCGAAAATACCGACCCGCAGCCGTTGCTCGGCATTGGCGACGGTGGCCCAGACCGTCACCAGGCGGGTCTGGGGATCTGCTGCCTGAGCGATGGCCACGACCGTGCCGTCGGCTGCCACCCCGGCAGCAGGCGCGAACGCGACCGCCTGGCCCACCGCCACCTGGGTGGCGCGACCTGCCGGTACCGGCAGGGAGACCCAGAGGGTTGAGACGTCCGCCACGACTACGAGTGGCGCGTTGGCTTCGACCGCCTCGCCGACCACGGCGCGGATCTCGGTCACGGTGCCGGCTAGTGGCGCCCGCACGGGCAGCAGGTTGGCCGAACCGCCGTCGTCATAGCCCTCAGGCAGGCCCAGATGCCGCAACCGGACCGCCAGGCTGGCCGCGTCCAGGCCGGACAGGCTGCTGGCGTTGATTCCCAGGCCCAGGTTGCGCAGAGCCTGTTCAGCGTCGAAGGCGGCAACCTCGGCGCTGCGCAACCGGGATTCGATCTCCTCCAGGTCCGCCGGCGTGCGGATGCCGGCGGCGACAGTCACCCGGGCGCGCCTGGCCTGCGTCCGGGCCAGGTCGAGCGCCGTCACCGTCTGCATCAGCGTTGACTTGGCCCGCCCGACCTCTGCCGTCTCGACCACCGCCACCAGGCTCTCGGCCGGCACCACCGCTCCGACCTGCACCAGCACCTGGCGTACGATGCCGTCGCTGCGGCTGCCCAGACGGGCGACGGACTTGGGCGGATACATGGTCTCGCCGGCCACCCGCAGGCGCGGGGCGACGCTGGTGATGATCGCGGGTTCGACCCGGATGCCGGCCTTGGCCAGCACCTGCGCCGAAGCGATCTGGGCGAAGCGGACCTGCTCGCCAGCGGTGCGATGGCGGGCAGGCTCCTTGGCCGCCAGTTCCTTGCTCAGGCTCTTCTTGCACAGCATGCACGCTTGCTCGGGGACGTGATGCTCCGGGCACCAGGCGTCAGACGCGGCGTGCGCAGGTTCGACGGTCGGCTTGGCCAGGCGCCATCCGCTGTGATGGCCCCACCAGAAGAGGCCGGCGAGGGCAGCGAAGGTGAGGATGGTCGGCGCGTGCCGACCAACGGATTGCAGGACATTGCCCATGTGCGGATTCCAGAAACGAGGGTGGTGCATCCGGGCGGCCAGGGTGCCCGGACAGACAGACGGCAACCGGCGGCCATGCGGGAATCCGCATGCCACCAGCGCACCTCAACAGGTGAGAACCACCGAGCGCAAGTGCAGCAGATGCTGATCGGGTGGAGCCCGTTCCTGCTCACGCCGCGGCGGAAGGCGGACGACAGCAGGCCAAACGATCTGGGATTTGTGAAGAAGCTGGGTTGGCACCGCCACCGCGGGAGGAGCAGCGGAAGCCTGGGGTATCATGGCCACCGAGCTGTCAGGCAGCGGGACCAGATGGCAGCCGGCGCAACCTGCCGGCGTGGGGGCGGCTGGTGCTGACGGATGGTTCTCGGTCTTGCCGACGCAGCAGGGTTCGTTCTCGCGCTCGACGGTGATCCCGGACGAGCAGACGCACAGCCGGGCATGGGGGCCTGCCGCCCCGGCGACCATCTGGGCCAACAGGGCCAGGACGACGGCGACCCAGGCCGCAGATCGGTGGATCCTGCGGAAGCCTGTTGGAACGCGGAGCAGAGAGCCGAGCATGACCTTGTTGGATCGTCCTGACCCAAGAATGGGAAGCAATGCAGCCGGATGCACGATCGACGGACGGGACGCGCTGGCCGGTCCATGGACCAACAATCGCCAACGGCGGGATTGCGGATCAACGGCCCCGGCACAGACTGGTATAATACAGTTGATACAGATATGCGTCACCTCCTCACGATGATCCTCCTCAGTGTCCTGCACGTGCTGGCGGCGGCCGAACCCCAGGCCCTCGACTGCTCCCGCAGTCTGGGCATCGGCCCTTGTCACGACGCGGCTTGGGTCGACGGGCTGCTGCTGGTGGTGGGCCAGGGCGCGCTTGCGACCTGGAGCGCCCCGGCCGGCCGGCCGCCCGCCCCGCTCGGCCGCATCGAGGGCCTGGGCGCGGTGCGCCAGGTGGTGGTGCAGCAGGGCATCGCCTATGTCGCCGCGCGCGAGGATGGCCTCGCCATCGTCGACCTGCGCGATCCGGCGCAGCCGTGCCTGCTGGCGCGCTTCGACACCCACGGCAAGGCCACCGGCATCGCGGTGGCGGGCAACCTGTGCTTCGTCGCCTGCACCTATTTCGGGGTGCAGATCATCGACATCACCGACCCCGCCCGCCCGCGCCACCTCGCCACCACCCTGGCCAAACTCGAATGCCAGTCGGTGGCGTGGAGCGCCGGCCACCTCTACGCCGGGGTGTGGGCCGACCGCCTGGTGGCGATCGCCGACGTGCGCGATCCGCGCCATCCGCGCGAGGTGGCGCGCTGCCGGCTCGACGGCTACGGCGACGGGGTGGCGGTGCGCGACGGGGTGCTCTACGCCGCCACCGGCCACCATGCCGCCGCATTCCAAGGGCTGCACTTCGAGCAGGCGCGCAA
>JACRBD010000162.1 GCA_016234625.1 Caulobacterales bacterium
ACCGCTCCAGCACCACATAGCGCCGGCCGGGCTCGGCGGCCCGGAACAGCATGCGATTGAGCAGACGGTAGTAGGCCCGCTCGGCCCAGCGCTGTTTCGACCGCGCCTCGACGCAGGTCCGCACCGTGGCGGTGGTCAGCATCGGCAGGGCGGCGATCTCGTCGGCCAGCCGGGCGGCGTCGGGCAGGGAATAGCCGGTCACCGGATGGAACAGGGCCGCGCGCAGCCCGACCTGGGCGGTGGTCGCGTCCCGCCAGTGGGCGTCGATGTCGCCGGCCAGGGCGATGGGCAGGATGCCGACCTCCTCACGGACCACTCCCTGGATCGTCCAACCCTGGGCAGCGGCGTAGGCGGCGATGTCGGCGGCCAGCGCCGCGCGGTCGAGGGCCTCGCCGTCGCTGTAGCGGGTGTCCTCGACCAGCAGCCGTGTTGGGGAGAGGGGCAGGGTGTAGAGGAAGCGGTAGCCGTCCAGCTGGTCGACGGTGGCGTCCATGACGATGGGCCGGGTCAGGCCGTGCGGCGCCGCCATCTCCAGCTCCTGGCCGAGGAACTTCTGCCAGCCGAGGATCAGATGCGGCGAGGGCGCCGGGCCGCGGCCGTCGATGATGCAGGGCGCCGCGATGGCCTGACCGTCACCAAACGCGACCTGATCAGCCTGGATCGCCCGCACGTCTTGCCCGCAGAGCACGCCGCCGCCGACGGCCGCCGCGACCACCTCATGGAACCGATCGGAGGTGATCGAGGCGTAGGGGGTGGTCAGGGACCGGGCGTGAGCGGGAAACCGGACGTCGTACCCGTCCCAGCGATGGGCGATCAGCGGCGCCAGCCAGTCGGCGATGGCCGGGCTGACGTCAGACGCGAAGTGGCTCCAGGTGTGCTGTCCGCCGAGGCGCGGGTCCCGCTCGAGGATGACCACCGTCAGCTCGGGTCGCAGGGTCTTGAGGCGCAGGGCGATCAGGCCATTGGCCAGCCCGCCGCCCACCAGGACGACATCGGCGCGCGAGACAGATGGGATAGCCATGTCTCCGGGATAGCACGAAGAGACCCCAGGGCCAGATCGCCTTCGACCGGGTCCCGATTGCGCGGCGGGCGGTGAACGGGTAGGGGCCACCCAGGCGCGGGAGACGACTTCGCATGACACAGGCGACCATCATCGACGGCAAGGCATTCTCTGACCGCCTGCGGGAACAGGTCGCCGCCGAGGTCGCCGCGCTGAAGGCGGATCATGGCATCACGCCGGGCCTGGCGGTGGTGTTGGTGGGCGAGGATCCGGCCAGCGAGGTCTATGTGCGCAACAAGGGCGTCCAGTCCCTGGCCGCCGGCATGCACTCCGAAACCCACAAACTGCCCGCCGACGCCAGCGAGGCCGACGTGCTGGCCCTGGTGGCCAGACTGAACGACGACCCGGCGATCCACGGGGTGCTTGTGCAGTTCCCGGTCCCCGATCACCTGAGCCAGGCGCGCATCGTCGCGGCCATCTCGCCGGACAAGGATGTCGATGGTCTGACCGTGGTCAATGCGGGTCGCCTGGCCAGCGGCCTGCCGGCCCTGACCTCCTGCACCCCGGTCGGCTGTATGTTGCTGCTGAAAGACGTGCTCGGCGACCTGACGGGCAAGCACGCGGTGGTCATTGGCCGCTCCAACCTGATGGGCAAGCCGATGGCCCAGCTGCTGCTGGCCGCCGACTGCACGGTGACCATCGCCCACAGTCGCAGCCGCGACCTGCCGGCCCTCTGCCGCCAGGCGGACATCCTGGTCGCCGCCGTCGGCCGCGCCGAAATGGTCCGGGGCGCCTGGATCAAGCCGGGCGCGGCGGTGATCGACGTGGGCATCACCCGCTTCCCCTCCCGCGACCCCGAGCGAGCGGCGCAGGGCAAGACCCGGCTGGTCGGCGACGTGGCCTTCGACGAGGCGAAAGCGGTGGCCGGCTGGATCACCCCGGTGCCGGGCGGGGTCGGGCCGATGACCATCGCCTGCCTGCTGCAGAACACGCTTGTGGCGGCCAGGCGGCTGCATGGGTTGGAGGGTTAGGGATGGGGTTGCATGAGCTTGGTGCGTCCTTCGACACGGCCGCTGCGCGGCCTGCTCAGGATGACGCGAGTAGTGGGCGTCATGGTGAGCAGCGCCGAAGGCGCGTGTCGAACCACGCAACCTGCATCGGCGCTACTTTCCTGGCTCTGACCCTGACCGCCTGCGGGGCCGCCTCCAAGCCCGCCCCGACGCCAGAACAGGCCGCCCTGCTGCGGCCGTCCGACCCGCGGCTGTCGGAGCTCTACGAGACCTCCTGCAAGGCCTGCCACACGATCACCGAATCCGGCGCGCCGATGGTCCATGACCAGGCGGCCTGGGCGCCGCGCTGGAAGCAGGGCCTGCCGGTGCTTGTTGACCACAGTATCCAGGGATTCAACGCCATGCCCGCCGGCGGTCAGTGCGCGACTTGCACCCCGGCCGATCTGGAGGCTCTCATACGATTCATGGCGGACCACGAAGAGTCGGCCGACTAGGTCGGGGACAGGCATGATTTCGAGGCGGCAGGCGCTGATCGCGGGGGGGGCGGCGACGGCCGTCATCGGAGGCTCGGCGGTGGCCGTCGGCGTCGCCAATCGCGAGAAGCCCGAACCACCCGCCCCGCCGTCCACCGACGGCAAGGGCCACAGCGTGTGGCGCAACTGGTCGGGCATCCAGCACAGCTATCCGATCCAGCGCACCGCGCCGAAGGACGAGGGTGAACTGGCGGCCCTGCTCAGGGGCGGGCCGGCGCCGATCCGCGTTACCGGCGCCGGCCACAGCTTCACCGGCCTGTGCGCCACCGACGGGACCCTGGTGTCGCTGGACGCCATGAAGGGCGTCACAGGCTGGGACGGCGACGAGGCGGCGGTCTGGGCGGGCACCCGGCTGGGCGACCTGGGGCCGGCGCTCGCGGCCAAGGGTCGGGCCATGGCCAACCTGCCGGACATCAACAAGCAGTCGCTCGGCGGGGCTCTTGGCACCGCCACCCACGGCACCGGTTCGACGCTGAAGGCCATCCATGGCGATGTCCGGGCCCTGACCCTGGTCACCGCCGGCGGGGCGGTGCTGGACTGTGATGCGAAGACCCGGCCGGAGCTGTTCAGCGCCGCCAGGGTGTCTCTCGGCGCGCTGGGGATCATCAGCAAGGCCCGACTGGCGACCACCGCCAACCGCCGCTTGCGCCGCCGGGTCTGGGTCGAGCCGTTCGAGGAGGCGCTGGAGCAAGCCGAGGCTCGCTGGAAGACCCACCGCAACTTCGAGTTCTACGCCGTGCCCTTCACCGGGCTGGCGGCCAACATCGCCCATGATGAGACCGACGAAGCGGCGACCGTCCGGCCGCCCAGCCAGGACGACGCCTTCCTCGACGTGCTCAAGAGCCTGCGCAACCTGCTGGGCTTTTCCACCGGCATGCGCAAGGCGGCGGCCGGGGCCCTGCTGGGCGGGTCGAAGCCCGAGACGGCGGTCGATGAGGGTTGGAAGCTGCTGTCGACCGAGCGGCCCGTGCGGTTCAACGAGATGGAGTTCCACCTGCCGGTGGCGACCCAGCTGACGGCGCTGAAGGAGGTGGTCGAGGCGATCGAGAAACATCGTCCCGACGTCTTCTTCCCGATCGAGGTGCGCCGGATCGCACCGGACGACGCCTGGCTGTCGCCGTTCCAGGGCGAGCCGCGTGGATCAGTGGCCGTGCATGCCTACTATCGCGACGAGTACGACTTCTTCTTCGAGCTGATCCAGCCGATCTTCCTCAAGCACGGCGGCCGGCCGCACTGGGGCAAGCTGCATTCACTCAAGGGGCCGGACCTTGCCGCCCTGTACCCGCGCTGGAACGACTTCCTGGAGATCCGGCGGGAACTGGATCCGGACGGGCGCCTGCTCAACCCGTATCTGAAGACGCTGTTCGGGATTTAGGGGACATGTACCGAAGGTACGTGTCCCCCAATCGGGTTGCTGGTTTAGGGGACACGTACCTTTGGTACATGTCCCCTTCGGCTACTTGTCCGTCGTATCCACCGCATTGACCCAGCCGACCAGCTGGCCGAGCACCTCCGAGAGGGCCTGGTTGTAGGCCGGCACGATGGCGCTGACGCGGTTGTCGGCGGCGCGGATGCGGGCGGTGAAGGTCTGCTCGCCGGCCAGGGCGCGGTCCCGGTTGCGGGTGATCACCCCGCGAACCGCGACCACCACCACCGGCGCGGCCTTGGGTCCCTGGTCGTAGACGGTCTCGAAGCTCTGTACGTCCAGTTTCAGCGAGTAGACGGCCCTGATCACCTCGCCCCGGCTGATCAGGCGGGCCCGTCCGCCGTTCTGAAAGGCGGTGGAGACCTGTTCGTCGAACAGCACCGAGGCCGGCGACACCCAGCGGGCGCCAGCGATATAGGCGGCCTCGCCCTGGGCGTTGACGGTCAGGATGCGGTCTCCGGCCGAGGCGCGCGGGAAGCCGGACTGCAGGCGCAGCACGCCGAACAGGTCGCCGGGCGGGAAGGCCTGGGCCGTCAGCCGTGCCTCGAAGCGGTAGAGCCGCGCCGGCTCGGCCTTGGGAAACAGCGAGATGCAGCCCGTCAGGGCGATGGCCGTCAGCGTGAGAACGGCGGCGGTAAGGCGACGGCTCACGGCTGGACCTCCACTTCTTTCGCGGGCGCCTTGGCGACGACGCCCTGCGGGTTCTGTTCGACTTCCGCCAGCAGCCGGTCGAGGGACTCGGCGGTGGACTGCAGGGTGGTGAGGGTGCGGGTCAGTTGCGGCAGGCCGGTGTCGGCGAACTCACTGGTCGGGCCGTCGAGCTTGCCGATCATGGCGCGGGCGTCGCGGGTGGCGGCCTTCAGTTCGGCGGCGGCGTCGCTCAATTCGGCCAGGGTGCGCCGTCCGTCGCCGTCCACCAGGCCCTTGGTCGTGCGACTGAGCTCGGTGATCTCGGTGGCAGCGGCGTCGATGCTCTGCAGGGCTTTCTGGGCGTCGGCGATGATCGCCTTGCGCTCACGGGCCTCTGCGGTGATCGCCTGGACGTCGCCCAAGGCGGCGCTGAAAGTCTTCACGTTCTCATCCGACAGCACCAGATTGACCCGGTCGAGGGCCTCGATGGTGCGGGTCAGCACCGTGCCGCCGCCCTGCAGCAGGTCCGAAAGCGTGCTGCGCTGGGTCTTGATGACCGGAATCTCGCCCGCGGGCGTCGTGTCCCTGAGCAGGCGCTTGGTGGCCGTGCCAGCGGTGATCTGGATGAAGTTGACCCCGGTGATGCCCTGCGGCTCGAGGGTGGCGACGGAGTCCTCGCGGATCGGCACGTCCGAGGTGATGCGGGTGCGGGCGATGACCCGGTTGGGGTCGCGGCTGTCCAGCGCGATCTTGGTCACCTCGCCGACCTTGATGCCGTTGAAATGGACTTCGCCCCCCTCCGACAGGCCGTTGACCGGTCCGATGAACAACACGTCGTAGACGTCGTAGTCCCGATTGAACTGCAGCCGCGCCAGCCAGACGACGAACACCACGAGCCCGACGACGAGCACGAGGGACGCGATCCCGACCAGTCCGTAGTTGGCGTTTCTTTCCATCAGACGCTCCGCCCCCCAGCGGCCTTCAGCGAACCCGCCGCTGCGCGGCCCCGGGGGCCAAGGAAGTATTCCTGAATCCAGGGATGATCGGAATGCTCCAGTTCCTTCACCGGCGCCACCGTCACCACATGTTTGTCCGCCAGCACGGCGACAACGTCAGTGATCGTATAGAGGCTGTCGAGGTCGTGGGTGATCATGAACACGGTCAGGCCGAGACTGCGTGACAGGTCGAGGATCAATTCGTCGAAGGCCGCCGCGGCGATCGGGTCCAGGCCCGCGGTCGGCTCGTCGAGGAACAGCAGCTCCGGGTCCATGGCCAGGGCCCGGGCCAGCGCCGCCCGCTTGATCATCCCGCCCGACAGCTCCGAGGGCTTCAGGGCGCCCGCGCGGGGCGGCAGGCCGGAGAGGGCGATCTTCAGATCGGCCAGCTCGTTGATCTCGGCCCGGCTGAGCGTGGTGTGTTCGTGCAGCGGCGCGGCGACGTTCTCGCGCACCGTCAGGGAAGAGAACAGCGCCCCCTGCTGGAACAGCACGCCCCAGCGGCGGTTGATCGCTGACCACTGACGGCGGCCGGCGGTGGCGAGGTCCTTGCCGAACAGGGTAACCGAGCCGCCGTCGGGGTATTTCAGCCCGATGATGGTGTTGAGCAGCACCGACTTGCCGGTACCCGAACCGCCGACCACGCCCATGATCTGGCCGCGCTTGACGGTCAGGTCGAGGTTCTCGTGGATTACGTTGTCGCCGAACGCTGACTTCAGACCGGTGACCACGATCGGCGCCGCGTCCTCGTCGAGCAGGCCGTCCGGCTCCTCCGGGCCCTTCATAGGTCGAGCTCCATGAAGATCAGGGCGAAGATCGCGTCAATCAGGATGACCGCGAAGATCGCCTGGACCACCGCCGAGGTAACGCGCAGGCCGAGCGAGGTGACGTCGCCCTCGACCTCCATCCCCTGGCGACAGCCGATGCCGGCGATCACCGCCGCCATGACCGGGGCCTTGGAAATACCCACCCAGAAGTGGGTCGCCCCGACGTTGTCGGCCACCCGCTGCATGAAGAAGTTGGGCGACAGGTCGAGGATGTTCCAGGTGACTATCGCGCCACCGGCGAGGCCGGACAGGTCGGCGACGAAGGTCAGCAGCGGCATCATCAGCAGCAGGGCGATGAAGCGGGGCAGGACCAGGGCGTCGAACGGATCGACCCCGAGCACCTGCATGGCGTCGATCTCCTGACGCATCTTCATCGCCCCGATCTCGGCGGCGAAGGACGAGGCGGAACGACCGGATAGCAGGACCGCGGTGATGACGATGCCGAACTCGCGCAGCACGGCGATGCCGGTGCCCTCGACCACCAGCACCTCGGCGCCGAACTGGCGCAGGGTGTTGATGCCCAGCAGCCCGACCACCGCCCCGATGAAGAAGGTCGTCACGGCCACGATCGGCAGGGCGTCCAGGCCCGCCCGCTCGCAAAGGGAGAAGATCGGCGCCCAGCGGATCTTGCCCGGGTTGGTGAACATCCGTCCGACCGAGATCGACAGATGGCCGACGAAGGCGAAGGTCTCGAGCACCTCGCCCCAGATGTGGAACACGCCGCGGCCGACCCGTTCGAGCAGGTCGCTGGTGCCACGCTGTGGCTTCACCGGCGTCGGTTCGGCCTTCACGGCGGCCCCGACCAGGTCGAGCAGCCGCTGTGTCTCGGGCCGGGCGAGGATCGGCTGGGCGGCGGACTGGCCCTCTGCGGCTCTCAGGATGGCGTAGGCGCCGGCGGTGTCGCAGCGGCGGAGGGCGTTGAGATCGATAGTCACGGCCTTGGCGCCGTGGAGAATCTCCACCAGGCGATTGTCCGCATCGCCCATGGTCTCGGCGGTCCAGTCGCCGGTGAGCGTGACCGTCGCGCCCGTTTCCCCCTGCTGGAGCTTGAAATCGGCGGGCTTGCTCATGCGGGGATCGCGAAGGTCCTCTGGTCGTGGTGAGACCCTGCCACGCGTCGAGGGCGTCGCAAAGCGCCCGTGCGCGTTGTGCGCAATTGTCTTGCGCCCTGTGTTGCGCGAGGCTCGCCCCGCATTCGGGGGGCACAGGATGGCTTACGGCGTGGAAGAGCGGGCGATCTCGCCCGTGATTGGCTGGACGAGGATCGCAACCGGTCTGGCCCAGGGCGTGCTGCTCTGGGCCCTGACCGAGGCCGCCGACAACAAGGTCTGGCCGGCCACCAGCGGACCGCTGTTCGGCGTCCTGGCGGCGGTCGTGCTGTTCACGCCGTTCGTGGTGCTGGCCGGGATCGCCGAGATGCGCCGGCGCAACGTGGCCATCTGGGCGGTCGCCGTGGCCGTGGTGATGGCGCTGCTGGGCCTGCATGACGTCACCCGCCGGGCGGCCGCCGACATCGTCGAGTGGCTGACGCCGGAGATGATGGTGTTCACCGCCGCCGGCCTGTTCATCGGCCACCACCTGCTGGAGGCCGGTGATCTCGATGACCGGTTGATCGCCCGATACCCGACCTACTTCGACCTGGCCTGGAAGCACGGCGTGCAGCTGGCCATGTCCGTGGGCTTCGTCGGGGTGTTCTGGCTGGTCCTGACGCTGGGCGGGGCGCTGTTCAAGCTGATCGGCATCGAGTTCGTCGAGGAGCTGTTGCGCAAGACCTGGTTCGCCATCCCGGCCACCACTACCATGTTCGCCGCCGCGGTGCAGCTGACCGACGTGCGGCATGCGCTCATCCGGGGCGTGCGCACCGTGGCCCTGACCCTGCTCAGCTGGCTGCTGCCGGTGCTGGTGTTCCTCGCCGCCGCCTTCATGGCCAGCCTGCCGTTCACCGGGCTGGAGGTGCTGTGGAATACGAAGAGCGCCGCGGCCATCCTGCTCAGCGCCTCGGCGGTGATGGTCATCCTGATCAACGCCGCGTACCAGGACGGCGTCCCCGACAGCCCGACGCCGCTGGTGCTGCGCTGGGCGGGACGGATCGGCGGGCTGCTGATGATCCCCCTGGTCGGCGTGGCGGCCTACGCCCTGTGCCTGCGCATCGGCCAGTACGGCCTGACCCCGGACCGGATCATCGCGGCCGCCTGCGTGGTGGCGGGGGCCTGCTACGCCGTGGGCTACGGCGTGGCGGCGGTGCTGCCGGGCCTGTGGATGAAGGCGCTGGAGGTCACCAATGTGGTCACCGCCTTCGTGGTGCTGGGGCTGCTGCTGGCCCTGTTCTCGCCGCTGGCCGACCCGGCCCGGCTGTCGGTGAATGACCAGATGGCGCGGATCGCGGCGGGCAAGGTCGCGGCGGACAAGATCGACTACCGGTTCCTGCGTTTCGATGGCGAGAAGTATGGCAGGGCCGCGCTGGAAGGGCTGGTCAAGAAGGGCGGGGATACAGGGAAGCGGGCGTCAGTGGCCCTGAAGTGGACCAACAAATGGTCCGATCCCGGGAACTATGCCTCTCAAACGGATTTCCAAATGGAAGTGCGACCGTTCCCCGCCGGCACCGCGCTTCCGGCGGGCTTTCTGACCCAGAAGTGGGAACTTCAGGGAGAGTTCGGATTGCCCTGCCGAAAGGGAGAAAACGGCTGCAACGCCTACTTGGCCGACCTAACGGGAGATGGCGTTCAGGAGGTGCTTGTTCAGCCGTCACTTGAGGCCGCTCTCCTGGTTTACTGGCGTGGCGCTGATGGCAAGTGGCGACAAATCGCCCGGACAGAGACCCTCGATTGCGGCAAGCAGCGGCTCGATGCCCTGGACGCGGGCCGCTTCACTGTGGTGCCGCCTCGGTTGAACGACCTGCAGGTCGAAGACCATCGGTTCGAGTTTGAGCCACTGGTGAGGGGCTGCATGACCACCCCTCCGCGTAAGTCGCGCATCAGGCCGGTGACATACTGAGCCGCGACCTGACATGAATGTAACAGCCCCACTTTCGCCAAGGCTTCGGCGCCGATGGCGTGGGACCGGTTCGTCATCGCCGCATCATGCTGGGTGGGAAAGCTCACGCCTTCTCCATCACCCGCTTGGCGGCCTGGACGAGGAAGCCCGACCGGGTGAACCCGTGCGCCTCGGCGTAGCGGTCAACGTCGCGCAAGGTCTCTTCGGGCATGGTGATGTTCACTCGAACCGACTTTGACTTGATTTCGGTGGCGACGAGGATGGCGACGCCGTCCCGGTTCTCGTGGTCGGCCATGACCTGTTCCAGTGACGACGGCTCAGGGATCGCCTCGCCATCCTCGACCATGCCTTCGATATGGAAAGTCAGCGCCTCGGCGGCCATTTCGCGGGCCTCGTCCAGAGTCGCGCCGGCGGAAATGCAGCCGGGAAAGTCAGGAAACGATACGCCGTAGTCGCTGTCGGCGTCCTTGTGGATCAGGGCGATGTAGTGGGCCACGGGGCTACCTCAGCTTCAGGCCAGCCTGCTTTTCGATGGAACGCAGGGTGCCGATGGTGAAATCTCTCTTCGGATGCGGGACCGTGACGCGGCCCTTTTTCGTCGGATGCTTGAACTGCCTGTGCGAGCCCTTCTGGGCCACCTCGACCCATCCGTCGGTTTCGATGGCCGAAATGACTTCGCGGCTGATCACGGATGTATTTATACACACGCGCGGCTGAAATCAAGGATGGTGTGTGAAAGTGTGTATCGCGCGCGAGCCGGCGGCAGCCCTTCTTCGCCAAGGCTTCGCAGGGCACGCCTTCGCCCAAGATGCGTTTTCGGGTGGCTTGCCACCCGAAGCCCGCAGGGTGAAGGGTGGTGGATGCGACAGGGATTGAACCTGTGACCCCCTCGGTGTGAACGAGGTGCTCTCCCGCTGAGCTACGCATCCGCTCGTGGGCTGTCCGCCCGGGAGGCGGGGTCTATAGCGACTCGGCCGCGGTCCGGCAAGACGCCGCGATCCCAACGGCAGCCGTCGCCAGCGCGTCGAAGTGGCCGATGATCAGATCACCGCCCAGCTCGGCCGGGGGCAGGTCATTGTAGCCGAACTCGCAGATCACGCAGGGGACGCCCGCCGCCCTGGCGGCGCCGGTGTCGGGCGAGGCGTCGCCGACCAGGATAGCGCGAGACGCATCGCCGCCTGCGCGCGCGATCGCCTCGAGCAGCGGGGCGGGGTCCGGCTTCTGGACTGGCAGGGTGTCGCCGCCGACGATGGCGTCGAACAGGCGGGTCATGTCGAGTTCTTCCAGCAGCAGGCGGGCGAGCCCTTCGGGCTTGTTGGTGCAGACCGCCAGCGCCGCGCCGCGGGCCCGCAGGGCGGCGAGAGCGTCCAGGCAACCGGGGAAGGGGTGGCTCTCAAGAGCGATGCGGGCCCTGTAGACGTCGACGATACGCGGCCGAAGCCGCGCGATCTCGTCCTCGGAGATGGTCCGGTCGGCCATGGCGTACGCGCGGATCAACATGCCCCGAAGGCCGTGGCCGACGAGTTGCCGCACGGCGGTCATCGGCGCGGGCGCCATGCCCTGCTCGATGAGGATGACGTTCAGCGCCCCGATCAGGTCGGGCGCGGTCTCCACCAGGGTGCCGTCGAGGTCGAAGGCGATGGTCCAGCCGGCGAGGGGCTTGCTCGGGTCATGCATCGTCAGAGGCTTTCGGGTAAAGCTCGCGGGAATGCAACGTCACGAGTCGATCCGATGAGCCAGCGCGCCGCGGTGATCATGGCCGCCGGCCAGGGCACCCGCATGAAATCCCCGACGCCAAAGGTGCTGCACAGGGTCGGCGGACGGACCATGCTGGACCGCGCCATCGACGCCGCCGAGGCCGCCGGCTGCGAGCGGATCGTGGTGGTCTGCGGGACCCACAGCCCGGCCGTGGCCGAGCATGTGCGCAAACGCCTGGGCGACGCCGCCGTGGCCATCCAGGACCCGCCGCTGGGCACCGCTCACGCCGTGCTGGCGGCCCGCGAGGCCCTGGCCGGGTTCACCGGCGAGGTGCTGGTGACCAACGCCGATTGCCCCTTGCTGACCGCCGACGACATCGCCCCGCTGTTCGACCAGCGCGCCGCCGGCGACGACCTCGTCATGCTGGCCTTCGAGGCGGCTGACCCGGCGCTGTATGGCCGGATGATCCAGGACAAGGACGGCCGCCTGCTGCGCATCGTCGAGGCCCGCGACGCGACGGCGGAGGAGACGGCCGTCCGCGCCTGCTATTCCGGCATCCTCTGCGCCCCGGCCGGGCCGCTGTTCGATTGGCTGGCGGCGGTCGGCAACGACAACGCCAAGGCCGAGTACTACATCACCAGCATCGTCGGCATTGCCAATGCGGCGGGCCAGCGGGTGGGGGTGGCCTTCGCCTCCGAGGAGTCGGTCATGGGCGCCGACGACCAGGCCGGCGTGGCCCGCGCCGAGGCCCTCTGGCAGGCCCGTGCCCGGGGCGCCCTGATGGCCGACGGCGTCACCATGACCGCGCCGGAGACGGTGTTCCTGTCGTTCGATACGACGATCGCCGGCGGCGTGACCCTCGAGCCGAACCTGGTGTTCGGTCCCGGCGTGACCGTCGAGACCGGCGCCCTGATCCGCGCCTTCAGCCATCTGGAGGGCGCCATCGTCCGCTCCGGCGCCATCATCGGCCCCTACGCCCGGCTGCGGCCCGGGGCGGACATCGGCGAGGACGCCCACATCGGCAACTTCGTCGAGGTGAAGAAGGTCAAGGTCGGCAAGGGCGCCAAGGCCAACCACCTGGCCTATCTGGGCGACGGGACCATCGGCGCCAAGGCCAACATCGGCGCCGGGACGATCTTCTGCAACTACGACGGCTTCGACAAGTTCGAGACCCATGTCGGGGAGGGCGCCTTCGTCGGCTCCAACTCCTCGCTGGTGGCGCCAGTGACCATCGGGGCGGGGGCCTACACCGGCTCGGGCTCGGTGATCACCCGAGACGTAGCCCCCGACGCCCTGGCGCTGGAGCGCGGCGTCCAGGCCGAAAAGCCCGGCTGGGCGGCGCGGTTTCGGGCGATGAAGCTGGCGCGGAGGAAGGGGTAGTCGGCCCCCGGGGACACGCACTGAAGTGCATGTCCCGATCAGCTTCAAAGCGGCGAGGGACACGTACCGAAGGCGGTATATGTCCCCGGTGGGCGCGCCGGTCGCCGGACTCCCAAGGCTTTCGCGGCGATCCGGGTGGGTGTATATACGTGTGCATACGGAGACGATCCCATGACCACCGTCACCAGCAAGACCTTCAGAAGCGGCAACAGCCAGGCCGTCCGACTGCCGCGTGAAGTCGCCTTTCCGCAGGGTACCGAAGTGACCATCGAACGGTCGGGGGATGTGCTGACCATCCGCCCCAAGCGGCTGTCGATGGCTGAACTGATGCGGAAGTTGGACGAATTGCCGGCGCCATCGACCATCGAGGTCCGCGACCCAGACATTTTCCCTGAGCGGGAAGGCCTCTAGGTCTTGGCATGGTTACTGGACACCAGTGTCGCAATCATCATTCGGGACGCTGACCCCCGGTATCGAGCCCGGATAGACGCCCTCGGTGGCGACGTGGCAATCTCGGTCATCACGCGGGTCGAGCTGGAGGGCGGCGTGTATCGGGAGCCGGAGAACACGGCGTTCCGGCGGGCTCGCCTGAACCTCTTCCTCAGGAATGTCGAGGTGCTGCCATTCGAAGGTGTTTCGGCCGACGCCTACCAGGTCATTCTGGGCGCGCTGGGCTTCTCGCGCCGTAAGATCCTCGACCGTATGATCGCCGCGCAGGCGCTGGTTCTCGATGCGACGCTTGTCACCCTGAACCCCGCTGACTTCGCCGACATTCCGGGGCTCAAGCTGCTGGCCTGGTGAGGCGTGGCGACAGCGCGCCGGACCTCGCAAGGCCGCCCCGCCCGCGCTATAGCGTCCGCGCCGCCGCCCGGAGACGCCTCATGACCGCTGACGACCAGAAGCGCATCGCCGGGGAGGCCGCCGCCGAACTCGTCGAGGCCGGCATGGTTGTCGGCTTGGGCACCGGCTCCACCGCCGCGCACTTCGTCAGGGCGCTGGCCGCGCGGGGGCTGGATATCCGGGGCGTGCCGACGTCCGAGAACACCGCCAACCTGGCCCGCGAGCTGGGCATCGCTCTGGTGGGCCTGGATGACGTCAAGGCCATCGACCTGACCGTGGACGGCGCCGACGAGATCGGGCCCGGCCTGTCGCTGATCAAGGGCGGCGGGGCGGCCCTGCTGCGCGAGAAGCTGGTCTGGGAGGCCTCCGACCGCTGCGTGGTCATCGCCGACGCCGCCAAGCAGGTGGCCCATCTGGGCCGGTTCCCGCTGCCGATCGAGGTGGTCCGCTTCGGCCACCCGCACACCGGCCGGCGCCTGGCCGACATCGCCGCCGAGTTCGACCTGCCGCCGCCGCGCCTGCGCACCGCTGACCGGGGCGTCGTCGTCACCGACGGCGGCAATGTGATCTACGACCTGGCCTCCGGCGAGATCGGCGACCCGGCGGCCCTGGCCGGGGCGCTGAAGAGCGTCACCGGGGTGGTCGACCACGGCCTGTTCCTAGATCTGGCCGACGAGGCGCTGATCGGCACGGACGGGGGGGTGGTCAGGCTCACGCCTTAGCCCCATATGACCCGTATTCCCGGCGAAGGCCGGGACCCAGATTCAGCCTGAGCGGTCGGAGGGTTTCGCTGGATCCCGGCCTTCGCCGGGAAGACGGAGAGAAACCTTGGCCAACACCTACGACTACGACCTCT
>JACRBD010000163.1 GCA_016234625.1 Caulobacterales bacterium
CCGGAGGTGCCGTCCAGGTGCGCCCCGCCGGCGTCGAACACCTGGCGGAACGGCTCTGGGAGCGGTAAGGCGGCGTTCCGCTCCTGGACCGCCTCGACCATCGCCCGGAACCAGCCCTGGACATCGCCGCCGGCCTCCGGAAACCGCTCGGCCAGGGTGACCACGCCGATCGGCACCGACAGCCAGGCCTTGATCGGCAGCTTCCAGGGGGCGAACTGGCGCGGCCGGGCGTCGAGTCCCTGGCCTTTCAGATCGACCCAGCTGAGCTCCGTCGAACCGCCGCCGACATCGACCACCAGGGCCGCCTCGGCCGCCCGGTCCAGCAGGTTGACGCAGCCGGCCACCGACAGGTGCGCCTCCTCCTTGGGGGTGATGATCTGCAGCTTCAGGCCGGTCTCGCTGGCCACCCGCGCGATGAATTCCTCGCCGTTGGTCGCCTGGCGGCAGGCCTGGGTGGCGATGGCCTTGATGCGCACGCATTTGCGACGGCGGATCTTCTCGGCGCAGACGGCCAGGGCGGCCAGGGCCCGGTCCATGGCCTCGTCCGACATGCGCCCCGTCGCGTTCAGCCCCTCGCCCAGCCGGACGATGCGCGAATAGGCCTCCACCACGCGGAATCCGCCATGGGTGGGGGTGGCGACCAGCAGACGGCAATTGTTGGTGCCAAGATCCAGCGCCGCGTAGGCGGGGGGCGGACCCCCATGGGGTCCCCGGCGATCCCCGCGGGGTTCGCCTTGCGCACTGGGCGCCTCCGACATGGTCATACCTGTCTGCGCAGGCGCTCATGAGCGGGCGCCTCGTTTCAGAAGCGACTGTAGCGACCCGTTTCGCGCAGAGGAAGGCATTGACTTGCCTGACGACCTCCGCCGTTTACGTTCATCTTCCAGTCAGGGGCGCCGCGGTAGACTGCATCCATTATGAACGCCAGATTCGCCAAATTCGGAATCGGCCAGGTGGTCAGGCACCGGATCTTTCCGTTCCGGGGCGTCATCTTCGACGTAGACCCAGAGTTCGCCAATAGCGACGAGTGGTGGGAGTCGATCCCCGAGGACATCCGCCCCCGCAAGGATCAGCCGTTCTACCATCTGCTGGCCGAGAACAACGAGAACACCTACGTCGCCTACGTCTCCGAACAGAACCTGCTCCCCGACGACAGCGGCGAGCCGGTGGGCCACCCGCACGCGTCGCTGATCTTCGAGGGCTTCGAGGACGGCCACTACAACATGCGACCCCGGATCGCGCATTAGCCTTAGGGAGTAGGGAGTAGGGAGTAGGGAGTAGGGAGTAGTTCGACCTGCGCCCGCCGCCGGCGCCGCGTATACCCTTTGCTACTCCCTACTCCCTATCCCCTACTCCCTTCGTCAGCACTGCTCGATCGGCGCGCGGCAAACCACGCAAGATCCTTCCGCAAAACCGTAGAACCCGGGGCGCCTTCGAACGGACTTTGCGCGTCAGACGCCCTATATATCCCCCATGAGCGCAGACGGCTTTAGCAACGGTCCGCCGCCCGGCGCGGCGGCGGACTGGACCATCGACCAGGGGTGGGACGCCTACACCCCGGCCGAGCACCAGGTCTGGGACGTTCTCTACGAGCGCCAGACCGCCCTGCTGCCCGGCCGCGCCTGCGAGGAGTTCCTGCACGGCCTGGACGCCCTGGATCTGCATCGCGGCGGCATCCCCGACTTCCGCAAGATCAACGAGGACCTGAAGCGCCTGACCGGCTGGACCGTGGTCGCCGTGCCGGGCCTGGTGCCGGACGCGGTGTTCTTCGAGCACCTGGCCAACCGCCGCTTTCCCGCCGGCCAGTTCATCCGCCGCCCGGACCAGCTGGACTACCTGCAGGAGCCAGACATCTTCCACGATGTCTTCGGCCATGTGCCGATGCTCACCGACCCGGTGTTCGCCGACTACATGCAGGCCTATGGCGAGGGCGGCCAGCGCGCCGCCGGCCGGGGGCAGCTGCACAATCTGGCGCGGCTCTACTGGTACACGGTGGAGTTCGGCCTGCTGGAGACCCCGGAAGGCCTGCGCATCTACGGCGCGGGCATCGTCTCCTCGCGCACCGAGACGATCTTCGCCCTCGACGATCCCTCACCCAACCGCATCGGCTTCGACCTCGAACGGCTGATGCGGACACTTTACCGGATCGACGATTTCCAGCAGGTCTATTTCGTCATTCCCTCGCTGCAGGCCCTGCTCGACGCGACACTCCAGGACTTCGCCCCGATCTACGAACGGCTGGAGGGCGCGAGCGACATTCCGATCGAAGCGGTGCTGGACAGCGACGCCGTCTTCACCCGCGGCACGCAAGCCTACGCGCTCGGCCGATAGGGGACATATACCGCCTTCGGTACGTGTCCCCGTCGGACACCGGCGGATGTCGGGGACGCGTACCTGCGGTACATGTCCCCTTCGGCTATCGCTGGAACGGATAGAACTCCGGCCCCAGGTCCAGAATCCCCGTCAGCTCGTCCAGCGCCCGGCGGCTTTCCACCAGCAGCTGGGGGTCCGCGAGGTCGGCGGGCGCCAGCCGGTCGCGGTAGTGGCTGTTCGCCCAGGCAATCAGCCGCTCGTGCAACGCCGCGTCGAACCGCTGCGCCGGGTTGGTCGCGGCCAGTTCGGCGTCGGTCAGCGCGACTCGCAGCCGCAGACAGGCGGGTCCGCCGCCATTGCGCATGCTCTGACGGACGTCGACGTAGCGCACCGCCCCGATCGGTCCATTCGAGGCGATGGCCCGATCGACGGCCGCCTTCGCCGTCGGGGTCTCGGCGACCTCCATTGGGGCAATCAGGGTCAGGCGATCCTCGCCGGGCAGGCTGACCAGCATGGAGTTGAAAAGGTAGGACCGGATGGCGTCGGCCAGCGGCAAGTCGGCCGAGCTGATCTCGACGAACTGCGGCTCGAACTTCCCGGCCGCCGCCGCGCGGATGTCGGCCTGCACCGCCGCCGCATCCTCGAAGGCCGTCTCGTGGAAGAACAGGCAGGTCCTGGCCCCGACGCAGACCACGTCGTTATGGAACACTCCCGCCTCGATGGCCGCCCGGGCCTGGCGGGCGAACACCGCCCCGCCGGCGCCGTGGCGGCGGGCGACGGCTTCAAAGGCCTGCAGGGTCTGGCGTGCGGGAAAGCGACCCTGCCAGGTCTCCCAGGCCTCGCGGCCCCAGGCGAACAGGTTGACCCCCGGCTCACCGTGCTCGGCGCAAAGGCGCACATGATTGGCCGCGCCCTCGTCGCCGAGCCCCGGCGCGGCGGGCAGCGGGTCGTGGACGGCGAAACGGGCCTCATCCGGGAACAGCCGTCGCAGGGCGCGCGTGGTCTGCGGCCCCTCCAGGCTGCGGTGCAGGTTGGTCAGCAGGTTGGCCGGGGTGAAATGCACCCGGCCGTCGGCGGCGTCGGCGCTCGGCGTCACCGTGGCGGCGTTGGCGGCCCACATGGCCGAGGCCGAACAGGCGGTGTTGAGCAGCTCGGGGGCCTGTCTGGCCGCCGTCTCGATCACCCGGGCGTCGGCCCCGGCGAAGCCGATGGCCCGCAGGAAGCCCACGTCGGGCCGCTCGTGCGGCGGCAGCACGAACTGCGGCAGGCCAAGATCGGCCAGCAACCGCATCTTCGACAAACCCTCCAGCACCGCCGAGCGGGGGTTGGAGGCGTCGCCCTTGTTGTGCTCGCTGGCCAGGTTGCCAGGGGCCAGGCCGGCGAAACTGTGGGTCGGGCCGACCAGGCCGTCGCAATTGGCTTCGATGGCGTGGGTCATCGCGCTGCTCCGGCTTGCGTGGTTCGACACGCGCCTGCGGCGCTGCTCACCATGACGTAGAGCAAATGCACGTCATCCTGAGCAGCCGCGAAGCGGCGTGTCGAAGGACGCACGATCCTCATCCCCTCAACCCCTTGATCTCGCCCACGGTCTGCACCACCGCTTCGGCCTCGAAGCTGGCCACGGGATAGGCGCAGTAGTCGGCGGCGTAGTAGGCGCTGGGCCGATGGTTGCCGGAAGCGCCCAGGCCCCCGAACGGGGCCGAGCCGGCGGCGCCGGTGGTCGGCCGGTTCCAGTTGACCACCCCGGCGCGGATGCGCTGCTGAAAGCGTTCCCAGCGGGCCGCGTCGTCGCTGATCAGGCCGGCCGACAGGCCGTAGCGGGTGGCGTTGGCCAGAGCCAGGGCCCCGTCAAACGTCGCCGCCCGGCGTACCTGCAGGACCGGCGCGAAGATCTCCTCGTCCGGCGTCTCGTGGTGGCTGACATCGATGATGCCCGGGGTGATGAAGGCCTCGCTGGGGCCGTCGATGGCCCGCGCCTGGCGGATCACCCTCCCCTCGAGCAGGGCGGCGGCGTCCCTCGCCATGCGACCGGCGCGAGCGGAGATGAGCGGGCCCATGAAGGGTTCCGGATTGCTATCCCACGCCCCGGCGATCAGCCGGTCGGACAGGGCCGCGACCGCCTCGATGACCGCCTCCCCCTCATGCCCTTCGGGCACGATCAGGCGGCGGGCGCAGGAGCAGCGCTGGCCGGTGGTGATGAAGGCCGACTGGATGACCAAGGCGGCGGCCGCCTCGGGATCGGTGACGTCCCAGACCACCTGCGGATTGTTGCCGCCCAGCTCCAGCGCCAGGATCACGTCCGGCCGGTCGGCGAACACCCGGCGGAAGTGGCTGCCGGCGGCGGCCGAGCCGGTGAACAGCAGGCCATCGATCTCCTGTTCGATCAGGGCCGCGCCGGTCTCCCGGCCGCCCTGGACCAGGTTGACCACGCCCTTTGGCAGGTCCGCCGCCGCCAACGCCTCGACCAGCAGTTCGCCGGCCATCGGCGTCTCTTCGGACGGCTTGAAGACGATGGTGTCGCCGGCCAGCAGGGCCGGAACGATGTGGCCGTTGGGCAGGTGGCCGGGGAAGTTGAACGGGCCGAGCACCGCCATCACCCCGTGGGCCCGGTGACGCAGCACCGCGCGGCCAAACGGCATGGCCGTTTCCTTGATCCCCGTCCGCTCCTCGAAGGCGGCGAGGGAGACATCGACCTTGGCCATCATCGAGCCGAGCTCGGCCCTGGTCTCCCACAGGGCCTTGCCGGTCTCGCGGCTGAGGGCCTCGGCGAAGGCGTCCTTGCGGGCGTCCAGGGCCGCCTTGTAGCGGCGCATGGCGGCGATCCGTTCCTCGCGCGGCTGGTCGGCCCAGTCCTGGCACGCGGCGCGGGCGGCGGCGACCGCGGCGGCGACGTCGGCTTCTGTGGCGGTGGCGGCCTGCCAGACCGGCTCGCCCGTGGCCGGGTCGATGGAGCTCAGGGCCGGGCCGTGACCGCCGATCCACTGGCCGTTGATGTAGAGACCGCGGCTCATGCCTTCACCTTCACCAGATCGCCTTCGCGAACGCCGAGCACATCGACAGCCTGGCGCGACAGAACCGCCGCCTCGCCGTCCACCAGCACCGGCGCCCGGACGGCGCGGAATTTGGCGATGTCGTGGGTCGAGACCAGCGCCTCCTCGCCGAAGGCGTCCTCGCCCAGTTTGACGGTCAGGCGTTTGGCTTCCTTCACCGTGCGGATGTCGTCGCGCGGGGCGCCCATGGTCGGGCCGGCGTCGAACAGATCGACCAGGCCCTGATAGCGAAAGCCCTCGCGTTCCAGCATGGCGCGGGCCGCCTCGCCGTCGCGGTGCACCCTGCCGACGGCCTTGCGGGCCCGCTCGGGCAGCAGGCCGGTGTAGATCGGGTGCCGCGGCGACAGGTCGAGGATGAACTGGCCATTGGTCGACGCGCTCATCCGGTCGGCCTCATCGAACGGCAGGTTGAAGAACTTGCTGGCCACGTCCTCCCAGAACGGACAGCCACCGTCCTCGTCGAACCAGCCGCGCAGCTCGGCCAGGACCATCTCGGCGAACCGCTGCGGCTCGATGCCGATCAGCATGTAGCGCGACTGGGCCAGGAGCCGGCCGGCCCCGCCCTTGCGCTTCTCCGGCCGCAGGAACAGCGAGCCGACCTCCGACCAGCCGGCGCATTCGTTGACCAGCACCAGCGCCTGGTGATCGAAGCGCATCTCCAGGGTCGGCGAGGACTGGGCCAGGGTGACGACCCGGAACGAAAAGAACGGCCGCTTGAGGCCGACGCTGGCCTTCACGCCGGCAACACCGTCGATGCCACCAGTCTCGGTGTCCTCGAGCATCAGGGTGAACCAGCATTCCGGCGCGGCCACCTGGCCGGTGAAGCTGGCGGCCGACAGGTCCAGGCGCGCGCGCAGGGTCGGCTCGTCTTCCGGCAGGCTGGTGAAGCCGCGGCCGGACAGCACGGCCAGCTCCATCAGCTGGTCGTAGTCGGCGGGAACGGCGGGGCGGACGACCAGCATCAACGGGACTCCATCAGGGCGCGAATGCCCCGGGCGTCGATCTCGCCCGACGCCAGTTTCATCAGGATCAGGGCCGACAACTGCGCCCGTTCGGCGAAGCTGGCCGGCCAGGCGAACTCGGCCTCGCTGTGGATGTCGCCGCCGCGAACCCCCAGCGTATCGACATTGGGCAGGCCGACGGCGAACAGGTTGTTGCCTTCGCAGACTCCGCCGGACGGCTTCCAGGCGATGTCCTGGCCGAGCAGGCCGCCGACTTCCTTCACCTTGCCGAACAGGGCGGTCTGGGCCGCGTTGAACGGCTTGGCGGGGCGGGTGATGCCGCCGTGCAGGCTGACAGTCAGGCCATCGCCTTCCCCGACCGCCATGGCCGTGGCGATTCCGGCCTCCAGCCAGGCGGCGGCCGCCGCGTCCGGGAAGCGGACGTTGAAGCGCAATACGGCGATGTCTGGCACGACGTTCAGCGGCGAACCGCCGTCGATGCGGGCGATGTTGAGGGTGACGCCCTCCCGCCCGCCGTTGAGCGCGTCCAGCGCCCCGGCGATCCGGGCGGCGGCCGTGATGGCGTTGCGGCCTTCGTTGAAGGCCCGGCCGGCGTGGGCGGTCTTGCCGGTGACGCGGATATGGAAGTTGCCCGAGCCCTTGCGCTCGCTGGCCAGGGTGCCGTCGGGCAGCATGGAGGGCTCATAGGTCAGGCCCACATGGCCCAGCCGGCCGAACTCGGCCAGCACCGGCCCCGAGGCCAGCGAGCCGATCTCCTCATCCGGCGACAGCAGGACGCGATAGCCGACCTTGCCGGCGTCGGGGTGGGTCTCGAACGCCTGCAGGGCGGCGAGGATCACGCTGATGCCGCCCTTCATGTCGGCGATGCCGGGGCCGTTCAGGGCGCCGTCGGCGCGCGTGACCACGGTCTGGAAGCGGCTGTCGGCGGGAAATACGGTGTCGTAGTGGCCGGTCAGGACCGCCTGGACCGGAGCGTCCGGGCGCACGGTGACAGCGATGGCGGGCGTATGGGCCTGTTCCTTCTCGCGGCCGTCGACGGCGATCTCGATCGACGGGGCCAGCGGCCGCTGGACCAGCTCGCCCGGCAGCCCGGCGAAAACGTCGCTCAGGATGCCGACCGTGGTTTCGAGGCCCGCCAGGTTGCGGCTGCCGGAGTTGACCGCGCACCAGCCGACGGCGCGGGCGACGATGGCCGATCCCTGTTCGCCGAGGGCGTCCAGAACAGCGGTCTCTTCCGGTGACAGGCGCATCGGCGGGCTCAATCCAGCTTTACCGACGCCATTGCCGCGGACGAGTGTCGACGCGTGTTTCGAAAAAGCGACCCGCCGGAATGGCGCAAGACGGGAGTCGCCGCAGCCCCTTGATAGCCGCGCGATGACGGAAGGTGAACCCCCACCATGCAGGGCTCGGCCACCCTTTTGAGGGGCGGCCGGAACCGCCTTGCCATGCATGACCCCGCGGTCTGCCTCGCCGACGAAAAGCGTCGTGCGGGTGCGCAGGCGTCGAACGCGCAAACTCGCGAGCCAACAGCATGTACAGCTTCTCCAGATCGGCGACCGCCCTCGCCCTCGCCACCAGCCTCCTGGCCTCCAACGCCCAGGCCCAGGCCTTCACCGACACGGCCCAACAGGCCTGGCTGGCCCGCAGCGAGCGGCTGATCGCGGCGGCGAACGATGCCGATCCGGACATGGATTCCTACATCGCTGGACTGAAGTCCGCCTGCGGGGGCGTAAATGGCGAGGCCATGGCCAACCGAATGCCCAACTGGGCCGGGATCCAGCTGATGGCCTTCTGTATGGGGGTCAACGATCTGGACAAGACCTACCGGGCGCAGAAGGTCGGCCTTGCCTATTGCGGCGACCTCGATCAGGTCATCCGGGCGGCGCGCAAGACGCCCAGCGAGCCGCCGTTTGAAGCGATCTATGCGTCAAGCCAGCGTCTGGCCGCGGCGGCCGAAACGATCAAGGGCACGTCATTCACGTTTGACCAGACAGGCGCTTTCAACAAGGCGTTGGGTCGCGGCAAGGTCATGCGCTGCAAGTAGCCGGCGGCGGCGCGGCGGGGGCCTAGTAGTCCCGCCGCCAGCGGACGGACAGCTTGCCGCCACCCTCGCCCTGCAGGCGGGAGATGATCGACAGGTTGCGCCTCACCCGCCATTCGACCTGCGCCGCCGGCCCGTCCCGGCCGCCGCCGATGATCTCGAGGTAGACGTCGTCGGTCAGATATTTGCCGCCGGCCACGGTCATGGCCCCCGCGGCGCCGCCACCGGCGAACACCAGCCGGTCAAGGCCGGCGAAGTTCTTCAGGTTGCCGATCACGTCGAAGCCGCCGCCGCCGGCCAGGGCCGCGAGCGCCGAAGCCAACTGGGCGGCTTCCAGCGGCGATAGTTGCGAGGCCGAGGCGCCAAACAGGATGCGTGACAGCACCTCGTCGTTGGGCAGAACCGGTGACGAGGTCAGGGTAATCTCCGGCTTGGCCGCCGTGCCCCGCACCCGGATCACCGCTGTCAGGGACGGGTCGTCGCGGGCGGCGGTCAGGTCCAGCCGGATCCGCTCTGGCGAAGTGGCCAGATACACCGCCCCGCGCGGGTCGAACTCGAACCGCTTGCCGGCGAAGTCGTATTCACCGCGCACGATGCGGGCGACGCCGCTGAGCACCGGCCTGGCGGTGGTGCCGCCGACGTGGGCGTCCAGCGACATCTCGGCGTCCAGGCCGCGGCCCTCGACAAAGATGCCTCTGGCGGCCTTGAGCGTCACGTCGAGGGCCACCACCAGACCGCGGGTCGGTTCGGCCAGGGTCTCCATCTGGCCGGTGTCGGGCCGATTGATCTCGACCACGTCCATCGGCACGACGCCGCGCGGGGTCGGCGGATTGGCGGCGACGGTGGCCCGGTCGATGGTCAGG
Organism: Caulobacterales bacterium; assembly: GCA_016234625.1. Taxonomy (GTDB): domain Bacteria; phylum Pseudomonadota; class Alphaproteobacteria; order Caulobacterales; family Caulobacteraceae; genus Caulobacter. Next base: position 9,230 of record JACRBD010000163.1, read on the forward strand.
GCCCCGGACACCTGCACCTTGCCGTCGGCGGCGCGGTTGATGGTCGTGTCGCCGGACGCGATGGCCGTCAGGGTGTCGTTCTCGATCAAGCGGAAGTCCTGCAGGACCACCTTGAAGCTGCTGATCCCGTCCCGCAGCAGACTGATCCGGCCCGCGCCCGATAGTCTGCCGCCCCGCCCGTCCTGGGCGTTGAATCCCGACACGTCGATGGCCTTGTCGGCGAGGTAGGCCGACAGGGTGACATCGCGCAGCTTCAGGCCGATGACGCCGTCCTCGAACGCGCCGCCCCTGAGGCTCGCCTGTCCCTCAAGGCGCGGGTCGGCGAGCGTCCCGCCGATGGCGCCGGCCATATGCACATCGCCGGACACGCTGCGTTCGCCGCCGACCAGCAGATCCCACAGAGGTTTGATCTCGCCGTCGGCCGAGAATTTGCCGCGCATCGTCTGCTGGCGGGCGATCGCCAGACGCAGGGGCGCCGCCGAGGCTTCCACCGGCAGCGCGAGGTCCAGGGCCGACCGCAGGCCGCCGGCGTTGGTCGCCGTGGCGGTGATCGCCAGGATCTGGTCATTGAGGGTCGCCTTGACCTCGCTGTTGACCGAAACCGACCTGCCGGAGCCGCGGGCGCGGGCGTCACGCAGGCTGGCGTCGAGGGCGCCGGTCAGCCGGCTTCCCTTGCCCTGCAGCGTGATCTCGCCGTCGAAGGCCCCCGACAGGTCCTCGTTCAGCGCCCCCAGGGAAACGCCGGTCATGCTGGCCTTGAGGTCCGCGGACTCGCCGTCGACGCGGGCGGTGATGGCGGCGCGGCCGCCCTCGATATCGAGCTTCAGCTCGGCGTACCTCTGGCCCTTGCCGAAGCCGATGCGGGCCGCCTCGAGGGTCCTGAAATCGGCGCTGCCGAAGCGACCCTCGCCGTCAAGAGCCAGGCCAGTGGCGCCGTCGCGCTGGGCGAAGAACCCGCCGCCCTTGAACCGCCAGGGGTTGCTGCCGTAGGCGCCCCGTGCGTCGAGGGTCAGGGGCAGGCGCTCCAGCGGACCGTTCGCGGTGATCGTCGCGGCGCTGAACCGCAAGCCGCTGGCCCCACGCAGAGCGGCGTTTCTGGCGGTCAGGTCAAACAGGGCTCGTGGGCCGCCGGCGGCGTCGGTGATCCGCGCCGTGCCATTGATCGCGCCCTCGGTCAGGATCGCGCCCGGGCCGATGGCCAGCACCAGATCGGCGGTCGAGGGCCGGCCCCGGCGCAGGGCCAGGGCGCCCTTGGCCTGGATCCCGCCCGCGTCGGCGTCGAGGCTGGTGAGGTTCAACCCGCCCTCGGCGAGGCTGAAGCTGGTCTGGCCCCGCGCGGGGCCGTACTGGCTGCCGGCGGTGATCGCGATGGCGCCGTCCGTGCCGCCCGGCCCGCGCAGGAAGCTCAACACCACATGGGCGCCGGTGAGGGTCAGGCGCGGCAG
>JACRBD010000165.1 GCA_016234625.1 Caulobacterales bacterium
CCACCACGGGCCCCCGCGTGATCTGCGGGCCGGGCGAGAACGCCGGGGTCATCGACATCGGCGACGGCCAGGCCTGCATCTTCAAGATGGAGAGCCACAACCACCCCTCCTACATCGAGCCCTACCAGGGCGCGGCGACGGGCGTGGGCGGCATTATGCGCGACGTCTTCACCATGGGCGCCCGGCCGGTGGCCCTGCTGAACGCCCTGCGCTTCGGCGATCCCGGCCATCCGAAGACGAAGCGGCTGGTCGGCGGCGTGGTGGCGGGCATCGCCGGCTACGGCAACTGCGTGGGCGTGCCCACCGTCGCCGGCGAGACCAACTTCCACCGCGGCTATGACGGCAACATCCTGGTCAACGCCATGTGCGTGGGCCTGGCCGACGCGGACAAGATCTTCTACTCGGCCGCGCCGGGCCCCGGTCTGGCCGTGGTCTATTTCGGCTCGAAGACCGGCCGCGACGGCATCCATGGCGCGACCATGGCCAGCGCCGAATTCGACGAGGACAGCGACGAGAAACGCCCCACCGTTCAGGTTGGCGACCCGTTCGCCGAGAAGCTGCTGATCGAGGCGACACTGGAGCTGATGGCCACCGGCGCCGTCGCGGCGATCCAGGACATGGGCGCGGCGGGCCTGACCTCCTCCTCCGTCGAAATGGCCGGCAAGGGCGAGGTCGGCATCGAACTGGACCTCGACATGGTGCCCCAGCGCGAAGAGGGCATGACCGCCTACGAGATGATGCTGTCGGAGAGCCAGGAGCGGATGCTGGCCATCCTCAAGCCGGGCCGCGAACGCGACGGCCACGCCATCTTCGAGAAATGGGGCCTGGACGCCGCCGTCATCGGCTGGACCACCGAGACCGGCCACATCGTGCTCAAACACAAGGGCGAGGTGGTCTGCGACATCCCGCTGGCGCCCCTGTCGGAGGACGCGCCGTTGTACGACCGCCCCTGGACCGAGCCGGTGAAACACCCGCGCCTCGACCCGGCCAAGGTCCCCGCACCGGCCGACTGGGAAGCGGCGGTGCTGCGGGTGATCGGTTGCCCGGACATGGCCTCCAAGCGCTGGCTGTGGGAGCAGTACGACCGCCACGTGATGGCCGACACGCTGGAGGACAGCGCCACCGGCGCCGACGCCGGCATCGTGCGGGTGCACGGCACGCGCAAGGGCCTGGCGGTGACCAGCGACTGCACTCCGCGCTACGTCCAGAACGACCCCTACGAGGGCGGCAAACAGGCGGTGGCCGAGGCTTGGCGCAACCTGACCGCCGTCGGCGCCGATCCGATCGCCATCTCCGACACCCTGAACTTCGGCAATCCCGAGCGGCCCGAGATCATGGGCCAGATCGTGCGGGCCATCGATGGCATGGCCGAGGCCTGCCGCGTGCTCGACTTCCCGGTCGTGAGCGGCAACGTCAGCCTCTACAACGAGACCAATGGCGCGGCGATCCCGCCGACCCCGACGGTCGGCGCCGTGGGCCTGCTGACCGAGTACAGCCTGCGGGCCGACTTCGCCGGGATGAAGGCGGGCGACGCCCTGGTGTTGCTTGGCGTCAACCACGGCGAACTCGGCGCCTCGATCTATCTGCGCGAGGTGCTCGGCCGCGAGGATGGCGCCCCGCCGCCCATCGACCTGGCGCTGGAGCGAAAGACCGGCGACTTCGTGCGCGGCCTCATCCGGTCACGGCAAGTGACTGTCGTGCATGATCTTTCCGACGGTGGCCTGATCGTTGGCGCCAGCGACATGGCGCTGGCGTCCAACGTCGGGGTGACGCTGGAGGCGACCAGCCCCGACAACGCCCACCCCTTCCTGTTCGGCGAGGACCAGGCCCGCTACCTGATCGCCACGAATGATCCTGAAAGCCTGCTGAAGGCCGCCGCCGACGCCGGATTGCGCGCCAGCGTGGTGGGCCAGGCCGGCGGCGACGCCTTCGCCTCGAAGGGACTGTTCAGCATTCCGATGGACCAACTGCGGACCGCGCATGAGGCCTGGTTGCCGGGGTATATGGAGGGGTGACGTCTAATGCCGGTCGTTTTCCAACATCGTGGCTTCCGGTCTTTCTTCTTCTCCAACGAGGGCAACCCTCGGGAACCGGTTCACATCCACGTGGAGGGGGACGGTGGCGAGGCCAAACTCTGGATCAGGCCCGACGTTCACGTCGCGTCTGAAAAAGGTTATGATCGCAAGACTTTGGCGGAACTGATCTGGATCGTCCGCAAGGAACGCGCCCTTATCGAGCGGAAATGGCGTGAGCGCTTCAGCTAAGACCGTCTGGTTCGACGACTACACGATGTGGGTCGATCTTCAGGATGGGCGCACCATTGGCGTGCCGCGGGCCTGGTTTCCCCGCTTGCTCGACGCGACGGCCGAGCAACGCCAAGCGGTGAGGGTCAGCGCATCGGGCCAGGGCCTGCACTGGGAAGAGCTCGACGAAGACATCTCGGTCGAAGGCCTGCTCGCCGGCCGTGCCGACATGACCCGTCGGCCCACCGCCGCCTGATCGTTACCCCAGCACTTCCTCGAACCGTTCCAGCGCGAACTTCGCGAAGGCAAGCATGTTGGCCAGCCGGTCGCTGTCGCCGGTTTCCAGGGTGAACACGGCCTCCACCGGTCCAACGATCCCCACGCAGGTGTGCCCCGCCGCGTCGCCGTAGGGATTGCCCGTCGGGCCGGCGGCGCCGGTCTCGCACAGGCCCCAGGCGCCGCGCAGCTTGGCGGCGATCACTCCGGCCATGAACAGGGCGTAGGGTTCGCTGGACGAACGGATGCCCGGCGGCATGGTTTCCCGGGTGATGCCCAGCAGGCCCCGCGCGACGTTGGGCGTGTAGGTCACGCTGGCGCCCTGATACCAGACCGAGGCCTTCGGCACCGCCAGCAGCGCCGCCGAGACCAGTCCGCCGGACGAGGACTCCGACACCGCGACGCTCTCGCCGCGCTCGACCAGCCGGGCGCCGATGCGCGCGGCGATGGGGATCAGGGTCTGCATCTAGCGGCCAGCCTCTTTGGTCAGGGTGTCGAGCTCGTCGTCGAACAGCCACATCGCCTCAACCACTGTGCGTACCGCCTGGAGGAAGAAGTGCCGCGGCACCGTGGCGAAGTCGTCGGTCGGCTGGTGATATTCGGGATGGTCCTCCACCCCGAAATAGACCCACGTCACACCCATTGCGGCGAAGGCGCCATGGTCTGACTGGCTGGTCCAGTTGTTCTCCGCACCGTCCGCGTCGGTGTCGTGGCCAAGTTTCAGGGTCGGAACCCCCGTGCCGAGCCTGACGAGCTCCTCCAGGCGAGCTTTCACCCAAGGCGAGGCCGCGCCGCCGGCGGCATACAGCTCGCCCCTGGCGCTCTTGCTGATCATGTCGAAATTGACGTTTAGGCCGATGCGCGCCAGCGGGACCGGCGGCGCCTCGACAAAGGCGCGGGCGCCGCGCAGGCCGCTCTCTTCGCCGTCGAGGGCGACCAGATAGACCGTATGCATCGGCTGGAGCCGGCCGAGATTTTCCGCCACCGCCAGTAAGCCGGCCACGCCCGAAGCGTTGTCATCCGCCCCGTTGAAGACCACCCCGTCGCGCGTTCCCAGGTGGTCATAGTGCGCGGTCACCACGATCACCCTGCCATCCGGCCGCCGCCCTTCGATCCGGGTGATCAGGTTGACACCGTCGATCTCCTTGCCGTCACGTTTGCGGGTGAAGGTGAAGGGTTGCTCCACAACGGCTAGACCCATGTCACTGAAACGGCCGCCGATGTAGGCGCGGGCCCTGGCCGAGCCCTCGGTCTCGATGCCACGCCCGGCCATGTCCTCAGCTGAAAGGATGCGCACGTCCGCCAGCGCCCGCTCGCCGAACGAGTCGACCGGTGCGGACGCGCCGAGCAGCAGGACGGCGGTCGCGGCGAGCAGGAGACGGCGCATGGACACTCCAAGCTGAACAGCCTCATCAATGGGGGGCTGCGTTCGCGGGCGCAAGCTGGTCATGCGCCGTTCAGGCGGCGTCCGCCAGGGTGACCGCCGATCCGCACCACAGGTGACCCATGAAGACCTTGCTCGCCGCCGCCCTCGCCCTGACCGTCCTGGCGCCCGCCGCGGTCCAGGCGGACAGCCCCGCCTGCGACGTCAGCGTGCAGTTCGGCAGTTACGCCATGGGCATCGACGGCCGGGCTTACGAGAAGGTGCAGCGCTACATCGCCCATCACCCCCGGCTGATCCTCACCTCGTCGGTCATGTCCTGGGGCCGCGAGGGCGAGAAGACCGTCTGCCTGACCACTTTCAACGGCCGCAACGGCATGACCACCGTGTTCCACGACATCAGGACCCTGGTCGGCAAGGGCCAGCGCGGCCCGGTCGAGGTGCGGACGCTGGACGGCCGGGTGTGGCGATCCAATCCGGGGACGGGGCGCTAGGCGCCCCATACCGTTTTTTCTGCTTCCCCTCCCCTGCGTCGCCCGGTCATCATGCGGGCAACGAGATAGAGGGAGCGAAGCATGGACGCCCAGTCGCAATGGACCGGCCTGAACGCCGGCCGCCTCGAGCGCATCACCGACCATATCGAGCGCAACTATATCCAGTCCGGCAAGATCGCCGGCTGCCAGGTGGAGGTGCGGCGGCACGGCCACCAAGCCTACGCGAAGAGCTTCGGCCTGCGCGACCGCGAGCGGGGCGTGGCCTGGAGCGATGACACCATCGTGCGCATCTATTCCATGACCAAGCCGATCGTCTCGGTGGCCCTGATGACCCTGATGGAACAGGGCCGGTTCGAGCTGGACGACTCGGTCCACCGCTTCATTCCCGAATGGAAGAACCACCGGGTCTGGGTGTCGGGCGAGGGCGACAGCATGGTCACCGAGGCCCCGACCCGGCCGGTCAGCTTCCGCGATGTGCTCAGCCACACCGCCGGCCTGACCTACGGCTCGATGCTGGCCCAGCTCAGCGGCCTGCCGATCGAACATCCGGTGGACAAGGCCTATGACGCCGTCGGCGTGCGCCGGGGCGACGGCGAGACCGTCGACCAGTTCCTCGAAAAGCTCGGCCGCGTGCCGTTGCGCTACCAGCCGGGCGAACGCTGGCAGTACAGCCTGGCCACCGACGTCTGCGGCGCCCTGATCGAGCGGGTCAGCGGCATGCCGCTGGAGGACTATCTCAAACAGGCGATCTTCGAGCCGCTGGGCATGGTCGATACCGCCTTCCACGTGCCGGCCGACAAGGCCGACCGCTTCGCAGCCAACTACATGCGCATGCCCGACAAGAGCCTGCGCCTGTCGGACGACCCGACCAAGAGCCCCTATCTCAAGGATCCGGTGTTCAAGTCCGGCGGCGGCGGTCTGGCCGGGACCATGGCCGACTATGTCCGCTTCGCCGAGATGCTGCGCGCCGGCGGGTCGCTGGACGGCGTGCGGGTGATCGGCACGCGGACCCTGGACCTGATGGTGCACAACCACCTGAAGGACAATCAGGACCTGACCCAGATGGCCATCGGCGGCTTCTCCGAAACCGACAACGCCGGCATTGGTTTCGGGCTCGGCTTCGCCATGACCATCGACCAGACGGCCACCGGAGGCCTCTCCAGCGGCGACTTCTACTGGGGCGGCGCGGCCTCGACGATCTTCTGGGCCGACCAGGAGGAGGACCTGTCGGTCGTGTTCATGACCCAGCTGATGCCGTCCGCCACCTTCAACTTCCGCGGCCAGCTGAAGAGCCTGGTCTATTCGGCGATCGAGGACTGACGGCTAGGGCCGCGCGCCCGGGACCCAGCGCGCGGCGCCTTCGCCTTCGGCAAAGGAGCGGCTGGCGGCGGCCGCCGAGCGCAGAACGGCGATAGAGTTTGTAGTACAGACATCACCTTCTTCCATTTCGATACCGGGGAAGGGCGCGAGTGTTCCCTGCGGTCGTGGCCCGCCCCCCGCGTTGGGGTCGGTCGAATTTGGAGTAGGTTCAGGCCTCGGCGGCGGCGGTCCACAGAGGATAGGCCAAGTCCGCATCGCTTCGATCCGCCCGTCCGCGCCGCGCCGGGTGACCTCCACGCCGAAGTAGGCGAATTGCATCAGTGGGTGCCCTTCGTCGTCCAGCGCGCTTTCGTCGCCCCACACGTCCTTCACTGGAACGGCCAACTGGAGGATCATCGGCTCCCCGTCCGCCAGGACAAATCCATAGGCGCTCCAATGGCCTCCTTTTGGGGGACTCAGATCGCCTCGATGCATTCGCCGGATATCCGCCTCCGAAATATCCACGCGCCAGGATCGCACTTCGCGGTCGGTCATCAACGTCCAGTTCGCGCAGGGCCACCATGATTTGGCCGGCTTGGCTTCATCGAACGGGCAGGCGAGGTCCTCCTCCTTCTTCCTGTCTTTCATGAAGGCGCCGCTGAGAAGATCGGCTGGGGTGACCATCAGATTGTAGTCGGTGAGCCAGACACCTTCCCGGAGCTGTGGCGCGTTCGGTCCCGTGTCGGGAGCGAAGAGGGGCTCGTCCGTGTACACGCGATTGCATGCGCCTAGCAGCAGCACGCACAGAATCAACAACACCCTCACGGCGAGCCCCCAGCTAATGACACGCCATTATAGTGGCGGTTGGAGCTACGGGTAGGTGTCCCGCACCCAGTGGGCCCCGCCGCCTTCTTCGCCGGACTGGCCGCGACTCCAGGCGGCCGCGCTACGGACGGCGGAAGCCTCGGTGGCCGTGCATCCGCTGTCGCCCGTGACCGTCAGCCCCGGCAATGGCTCCAGCGTCACATACCGGCGCTTGCCGTCGGTCATCGCGCCATCAGGCGGCGGCGGACCGCACAGGACCGGCCAACTCCTGATGGTCGTCAGCCGCGTCGGCTCGCCGGCTGTCGCCTCTATGCCGAAAAACTGGAAGGCCGGCTTTCCGTCCGTCGATCCTTCGAGCTGCAGAACCATTGGCTCCCCGGCGGACAGGACGAACGGCATGCTGGTCCATTCACCGACGCCGACACGGTCGCCCTTGCCCGGTGGGTCATAGCCAAGGATTTCGCCGTCCCGGACCAGCATCCAGTCGGCGCAGTCCGGCCAGCGGTGGACCGGCTTGCGGGGGTCGAACCGGCAGTCGTCCTTGTCGGCGTCGTCGATCACCCACAGTCCGTTCCGAAGTTTGGGTGCGTCCGGCGCGGCGCTGGCGAAAAACAGCGGCTGGTCGGTCGTGACCAGATTGCACCCGCCCAGCAGGAGGGCCACGCACAGACCCAGCAGGATTCTCATGGCGATCTCCGATCACGGACGCGTGACCATGGCGCCGATCAGCGCCGGGCGCACGTCAATTCGCAGACCCCCGGTCGGCGACCCCATCCAGCCGTTGTTAAGCATTGTGGCGCATAAAAAGGCCTGTTTCCCGGAGACGCCGCCCCGTGCCGATGCCCGCCGCCGAACTCGAGACGCGCCTGCGCACGGCCTTCCCGGACGCCGAAATCACCATTACCGACCTGGCGGGCGACGGCGACCACTACAAGGCGCGCATCGTTTCTAGCCAGTTCACGGGTCTCCCCCGGGTGCGCCAGCACCAGCTGGTCAACAAGGCCCTGGCCGACGTGCTCGGCGGCGACCTGCACGCCCTGGCCCTCGAAACCGCCACGCCGGGGGACTAGGTCATGCGCTACCGCCCCTACGGAAAAGCCGGTCAGGTCGTGTCAGCGGTATCCCTGTTGCTGAACAGCGCGCACCGGCAGTCGGGCCGCGAATGGCGCGCCCTGATTACCGCGGCCATGGACAACGGCATCAACGGCTTCGAGATCGCCGGCGACGCCCCGGCCCTCGTCGAGGCGGCCGGCGAGGCGATGTCGGAGGTGGAGCGGG
>JACRBD010000167.1 GCA_016234625.1 Caulobacterales bacterium
CCCCTGCGGGGCCATCGCTCCGCGACGCGAAGCGCCCTTGAGTGACCTGGACCGTCCGGCGATCGTCTCGGCATGAGATGAAGGGGTTGGTGGGGGCTGAAAAGGTGTGCCCCTTTTCCCCGCCTGTCCTATTTCCCGCGCATCATCTCCTTAAGCTCCAGCAGCCCTTCAATATGCTCTTCAATTTCCGACGCATTGTGGAGAGCCTCCTGCTTGTATTTGTTAAGCAAACTAAGGCTCTCATCAATTCTGTAGTTGGTACGGCACATCTGATGAAAAGTCTCAAACAGGTTGGCTAAGTATATTTTCTCCTCGTACCGGGCCACGGAGAATTCGCCAATCAGAATGTCGCCGGAGTATTCAATGGTGGGTCCGTAATAGATGGCAGATAATACTGTTTTTACACGCTCGGACGGACTCACATCCTCTCTGGAAAGGATGCCTTCAATTTCATCGGCGCTGAGTTTCTTTGGCGCTTCATATCTCACGCGTTCGGCCTTCCAATTGGAGAATCGGGGACACGTACGTTTCAGGCACATGAACTCCATTGAACAGGGACACGCACCGGGTTCAGCGGGCTATGTCCCAGCTCCAAGGTTCCATGGCTCCGCAAACCCACCCACCCGGTTAACCCTTCGGTAGCGACAATTTAACCCTTCAGTAGCGATCTTGCGCGGGTGGCGGTCCCGCGCCGCGCTTCGGTAGACTGGACGTCGCTGGCGCGATTCGCCGCGACGTCCGCCCTGCCGCTCCCTGGAGCCTGTTTCCGATGTCCGACCCCGATCGCGGCGCCTATACGCCCCCCACCGACTCCCCGCTGAGCTTCGACGCGCGCCGCCCGGTGCGTGGCGGCGGGACCAATTCCTCGACCCTGATGATCAGCGCCCTGATCCTGGTCGTGCTGGTCGTGGGCGGCGGCTTCTGGCTCTACAAGGAAGGGCCGCGCGGGGCCAACGACGAGCCGCGGCCGGTCGGCGCGGTGGTCGCCGAGAGCAAGGCGCCGCCGCCGGTTCAGGCCCAGCCCGAGGATGAGAGCGCCGGCCTGCAGATCTACAAGCAGGACGACCTGGCCGCCGGCGAGCCGACCTTCGCCCCGCCGCCCGAGACCGTGCAGCCCAGGCCCGCGCCGCAGGCCCAGCCGGAGAACCCGGTCCAGTCCGCCGCGCTGAAGCCCGCCCTGCCGGTCAGCGCCGCGCCCAAGCCCTCCACGCCGCCGACCCAGGTGGCCACCGTGACCAAGCCGACGACGTTGCCGGCGGTTCCGCCCAAGGGCGGCTCGGCCATGGTCCAGATCGGGGCCTTCTCCTCCGAAGCCCTGGCCGACAGGGGCTGGAACGACGCCGCCACCGTGGCCCCCGGCCTCGCCGCGGGCAAGGGCAAGCGGGTGGAAGAGATCGACAAGGACGGCAAGATCCTGTTCCGCACCTCGGTGACCGGCTTCTCGTCCCGGGCCGAGGCCCAGACCTTCTGCGACCGCCTCAAGGGCGCAGGCAAGAGTTGCTTTGTGAAGTGACGCGCCATGCCGCCATCCTCGGCTGTCTCGGACCGGTCCTGACCGCGCAAGAGACGGCCTTCTTCCGGGATGTGCGGCCGTGGGGCTTCGTGCTGTTCAAACGCAACGTCGAGAGCCCCGGCCAGGTCCGCGCCCTGACCGCCGCCCTGCGCGCGACCGTTGACGACGAGCACGCCCCGATCCTGATCGACCAGGAGGGCGGCCGGGTGCAGCGGCTGGGCCCGCCGCACTGGCGCCGCTATCCGCCCGGCCGGGCCTACGGGAGGCTGACCACCGACGATCCGCTGTATCGCCGCGAGATCGCCCGGCTGGGCGCGCGGCTGCTGGCCCATGACCTGTCGGCGCTGGGCATCACCGTTGACTGCGTGCCGGTGCTCGACGTGCCGGTCCCCGGCGCGCACGACATCATCGGCGACCGGGCCTATGGCGAAACCGTCGCCGAGGTGGCGACCCTGGGCCGCGCCGCCGCCGAGGGCCTGATCGCCGGGGGGGTGCTGCCGATCATCAAGCACATGCCCGGGCACGGCCGCTCGATGGCCGACAGCCACGAGCATCTGCCGGTGGTCGAGGCCTCGCGGGCCGAGCTGGAGGCCGTTGACTTCGAGCCGTTCCGCATCCTGTCGGACATGCCGATGGCGATGAGCGCCCACCTGGTCTACACCGCCGTGGACCCCGCCAACCCGGCCACCACCTCGCGCGACGTCATCGGCGATGTGATCCGGGGCTCGATCGGCTTCGATGGCCTGCTGATGACCGACGATCTGTCCATGAAGGCCCTCAAGGGCGACTTCGAAAGCCGCGCCCGGTCGGCGCTGGCGGCCGGCTGTGACATGGTCCTGCACTGCAACGGCCGGATGGACGAGATGAAGGCGGTGGTGGCGGGAACGAAGCCGTTGGCCGGAAAGGCCAAACGCCGGGCCGACGCCGCCCTGGCCCGTGTGGCCAGGTCGCCCGAGCCGTTCGACGTCAAGGCCGCGCTGGCCCGGTTCGACGCCGCCTTCGAGGGCCGGTTCGCGGCATGAACGCCCATACTTTCCAGCCCGACCTGAATTTCGACGCCGCGGCCAACGCGGCGGAGGACGGCGAGGCCCTGATCATCGACATCGACGGCTATGAAGGGCCGCTGCACGTGCTGCTGACCCTGGCCCGGGGCCAGAAGGTCGATCTGCTGCAGCTGTCGGTGACCCGGCTGGCCGACCAGTACCTGGCCTTCGTCAAACAGGCGCGGAAACTGCGGTTCTCCCTGGCCGCCGACTATCTGGTGATGGCCGCCTGGCTGGCCTACCTCAAGTCGCGCCTGCTGCTGCCCAAGGCCGACCGGCCAAAGGCGGAGGAGGCCGCGCCCGAGGAGATCGCCGCCCAGCTGGCCGTCCGCCTGGCCAAGCTCGACGCCATGCGCCGCGCCGTCGACGCGCTGAACGCCCGGCCGCAGCTGCGCCGCGACATCTTCACTCGGGGCGACCCGGAGGCGGTGATCATTCTCTCGTCCGGCCGCATCGAGGGCGACCTCTACCAGCTGATGAGCGCCTATATCGGCCAGCGGAAGCGCGAGCACGATCGCAGCTACCGGCCAGCCGTGCCCACCGCCTACGCCCTGGACGACGCCCGCCACCGCCTGCGCGGCATGCTGCCGGAGCTGGCGGCCTGGACCGCCCTGGCCGGGGTCGCGCCGCTGCCCCTTGACGAGGAGGGGCCCAGCCGCGCCTCCTACCTGGCTTCGACGCTGTCGGCGACCCTGGAGCTGGTCAAGGAGGGCGAGCTCGAGGCCCGCCAGCTGGAAGCCTTCGCCGACCTCTATCTGCGCAAGCGCAAACTCCGTTCGCAGGCCATCGTCCCGTGAGCGAGACCCTCTTCGAATCCGTGTTTCTCGAACGCTGCATCGAGGCGCTGCTGTTCGCCGCCGCCGAGCCGCTGAGCCTCGACGACCTGGCCCGTCGGCTGCCGGAGGGGGCCGATGTCGCCGCCGGCGTCGAAGGCCTGCGCGTCCGCTGCGAGGGCAGGGGGGTCGAGCTGGTCAATGTCGGCGGGCGCTGGCGCTTCCAGACGGCCGCGGACCTGGCCTTCCTGATGACCGAGGAGCGGGACACGCCCCGGCGCCTCAGCAAGGCGGCCCAGGAAACCCTGGCCATCATCGCCTATCACCAGCCGGTCACCCGGGCGGAGATCGAGGCGGTGCGCGGGGTCCAGGCCTCGAGCGGCACGCTCGACATCCTGCTGGAGCTGGGCCTGGTCAAGATGCGAGGGCGCCGCCGCACGCCCGGTCGGCCGGTGACCTATGGCACCACCGACCTGTTCCTCGAACACTACGGCCTGGCCAACCTGGCCGACCTGCCGGGGATGAGCGAAATGAAGGCCGCCGGACTGCTGGGCCTGGACCTGCCGCCCGGCTTTTCGGTGCCCGACCCGTCCCGCCCCGGCGAGGACGAGGACGCGCTGGATTTCGACCCCGCCGAGGGCGAGGCCCCCGAGTTCGTGCAGGACTATGTGGGCGAGGAAGAGCCGGGGTAGTTTTTCTGTTCGGGTCGCGGCGTCTGCCGCCTGTAGCCTTTGGAGGCGACATGACGATGGGCGCAATGAGTATCCTGCACTGGCTGATCGTCTTGTCCGTGTTGATGGTCTACTGCCTCGCGTTCATCTATCCGGTCGCGCGGATCATCGCGCGAACCGGGCATTCTCCCTGGCTGGCGGTGCTGGCTTTCATTCCGGTCGTCAATTTTGTCGCGCTCTGGGTGTTCGCCTTCATCAAATGGCCCAACCAGCCGGGCGAGCCGCATCAAAGTTGACCTGTTCGGTGGCTCGCAGCCGCGCTATCGCCTATATTGACCAAGACATTCGAACGCTGCGGGTCGCCGGTCGCCGCCCGCCTGAAGGAGCAAACCCGCCATGATGGGTGGACTGAGTATCTGGCACTGGCTGATCGTGATCGCGGTCGTGGCCGTGGTCTTCGGCGGACGGGGCAAGCTGTCCGGCCTGATGGGCGACGCCGCCAAGGGCATCCGCGCCTTCCAGGACGGCCTGAAGGGCGGCGATGGCGGCAAGGTCGAGGATGACCCCGCCAAGCCGCTGCCCCGCGCCGAAACCGAGAAGGACAAGATCGTCAACTGACGGTCCTGACGCTTCGCCCTTGATCGCGCCCCGCGCGCGGGCTTAAGGCCGCCTGATGCTGCCCGGAATCGGTTCGTCCGAACTCTTCGTCATCGCCCTGGTCGCCCTGATCGTGGTGGGTCCCAAGGACCTGCCCGCGATGCTGCGCAAGCTCGGCCAGTGGGTGTCGAAGATGCGCAGCATGGCCAACGAGTTCCGCGCCAGCTTCGACGAGATGGCTCGCCAGTCGGAGCTCGACGAGCTGCGCAAGGAGGTCGAGGCCCTGCGCTCGGGCAGCTATCTCAACCCGATGAGCGGCGCGACCGACGCCATGCGCGACGCCCACGCCGACATCGAGGCCAGTCTGCAGGCCGGCAATGTGCAGTTCCCGCCGTCGAGCTATGTCGCCCCGGCCGACGAGACCCTGCAAACCATCGCCGCGCCGGACAAGCCGAAGCGCAAACGCGCGTCCCAGGCGGCGGCGATCGTTGAAGAGGCCGCGCCCGTCCGCCGCCGCGCCCCGCGCAAGAAGGCGGAGACGCCCTCGTGAGCGACGACCTGACCCCCGACGAGGCGGAGATCGAGGCCTCGCGCGCGCCGCTGCTGGACCATCTGGTCGAGCTGCGCCGGCGGCTGATCGTCTGCGTCGCGGCGCTGATCATCGGCTTCGGCGTCTGCTTCGCCTTCGCCGACCAGATCTACACCTTCCTGCTTCAGCCGTTCGTCAAGGCCAGCGCCCTGATCCAGGCGCAGAAGCTCGAAGGCCCGCACGGCGCGTTTGACTTCAGCCACGCCTTCGACCTGATCAAGGTGATGATGGGGCTCCAGGCCCTTCCGGCGGGCGAGGTCCACAAGCTGGAGCTGATCTTCACCGCCCCGCTGGAGTTCTTCTTCACCAAGATGAAGATGGCCGCGTTCGGGGCCATGGTGCTGACCTTCCCGATCCTCGCCTGGCAGCTCTACGCCTTTGTCGCGCCGGGGCTGTACAAGAAGGAGCGAATGGCCTTCCTGCCGTTCCTGGCCGCCTCGCCGGTGTTGTTCCTGCTTGGCGGGGCGATGGTCTACTACTTCATGCTGCCGTTCGTGATGTGGTTCTCGCTGAACCAGGAGGTCACCACGGCGGCGGTTGAGGTGGCGCTCAAGCCGAAAGTCTCCGACTACCTCACCCTGGTGACGACCCTGCTGCTGGGCTTTGGCCTGTGCTTCCAGCTGCCGGTGGTGCTGTCGCTGGCCGGCCTGGCGGGGTTGGTCTCGAGCAGGATGCTGCGCGAGGGCCGCCGCTACGCCATCGTCGGCGTGTTCGTGGTCGCCGCCATCTTCACCCCGCCCGACCCGATCAGCCAGCTGATGCTGGCGATCCCCATCTGCGGCCTCTACGAGGTCTCGATCTGGTGCGTCTGGCTGATCGAGCGCCGGCGGAAGAAGGCGGAGGCGGGGACGGACATCGTGACGGTGTAAAATCACTCCTCTCCCGTGAGGGAGAGGGGGACCAGCCGACGGCTGGTGGAGAGGGAGACGCCGCTCTCCGAAGAACTCTCGCCATCAAGTCAGCGTCCGTCCTGTTTCCACCGGCTCTTCCCTCTCCACCCTGCTCCGCAGGGTCCCCCTCTCCCTCGCGGGAGAGGAGTGAGGTCGGAGGGCTTTGAAACCGCCCCGACGCCCGTTAGAGAAAGCGCCTCACCCCTGCCGGCGTTCTTCCCATGCACGACATCAAAGCCATTCGCGACAATCCCGCCGCCTACGACGCCGGCTGGAAGTCTCGTGGCCTGTCGCCGCAGACGCCGACCCTGCTGCTGGGCTTTGGCCTGTGCTTCCAGCTGCCGGTGGTGCTGTCGCTGGCCGGCCTGGCGGGGTTGGTCTC
>JACRBD010000168.1 GCA_016234625.1 Caulobacterales bacterium
ATCTCCGCGCGCGACAGCCCGATCAGCGACGGCTTGGCCGGCGGCACATAGGTTTCGAGCGGCTGCTTTTCGAGCGGAGCCGCAGCAATGGTCTCGGTCGTCGTGGCCGTCATATTCGTTCTTGCAAGATTTCTCCCCTCATCCTGAGGAGCGGCGCAGCCGCGTCTCGAAGGACGCACTATTGGCCCGTGATTCCGTCCACCCACGCCGGCAGGTCGCTGATCGATCCCAACTCCACATACCTCGGATGGTCCTTGGGCGCGGACGCCGCCTCGTGGGCCCAGACCAGGGGATAGGGGATCAGGGCGCCCCAGCAGCCTGCGTCCAGGGCCGGAACGACGTCCGAGCGCACCGAATTGCCGGCCATCACCGCCTGTTCCGGCCCCGTACCGTGACGGGCGAAGACCCGGCGGTAGGTGTCGGCGTCCTTCTCGCTGACAATCTCCACGGCGGCGAACAGATCGCCCAGGCCACTGGCCGCCAGCTTCTGTTCCTGGTGCAGCAGGTCGCCCTTGGTGATCAGCACCAGGCGGTAGCGTTCGGACAGCCGGGCCAGGGCCTGATCAACGCCCGGCAGCGGCTCAACCGGCTCCGTCAGCATCTCGCGGCCGGCGGCGAGGATCTCGCGGATGACCGACGTCTCGACCGCGCCGTCGGTCAGCTCCATCGCCGTCTCGATCATCGACAGGGTGAAGCCCTTCACCCCGTAGCCGTAGAGCCGCAGGTTACGCTTCTCGGTCTCCGCCAGACGCGCCTCGAGGGTCGCCTCGTCGCAATGGGGCGCGAGCAGATCGGTGAACCGCCTGTGCGTCAGGCGGAACAGCGTCTCGTTGTGCCAGAGGGTGTCATCGGCATCGAGGCCGACCGTGGTGATGGTCATGGGGTCTCATAACTTCCTTCTCCCGGAGGGAGAAGGTGTCGGCGGAGCCGACGGATGAGGGATTACGGAGGGGACCGGCCTGCGCCGTAACCCCTCACCCTCCCAGCGCTTCGCGCCGGGCCCCTCCCTCTCCCTCCCGGGAGAGGGAAGATCACACGCACGCCCCGTGCTCCTTCTTCACCCGCTCGGCGCTCCCCGGGAACTTCGCCAGCAGGGTCACCGCCCGCGAAGGCCGGACCACCAGTTCGCCGCCGCAGTTGGGACAGCGTCCCTCCAGCCGGGTCTCCGCGCAATCAGCGCAGAAGGTGCATTCGAAGCTGCAGATGCGGGCCTCGCCGCCGTTGGGCGCGAGGTCGCGATCACAGCATTCGCAGTTGGGGCGCATCTGGAGCATAAGCCCTCCGATAGCGTTTGACCGAAGAGGTCCGACTCACTACCAACGCGCCCGTTTGTCCATCCGCCAGGAATCCTGATCCCATGACGCAGACCCTGCTCCCCGGCGTCACCGGCGTTCTGGTCCTGGCCGACGGGACGGTCCTGCAGGGGATCGGCGTCGGCGCGACCGGCGAGGCGGTCGGCGAGGTGTGTTTCAACACCGCCATGACCGGCTATCAGGAGATTCTGACGGACCCCTCCTACATGGCCCAGATCGTCGCCTTCACCTTCCCGCACATGGGCAACGTCGGGACCAACGTCGAAGACCTGGAACAGATCAGCGGCGGCAGCGAGACGGCGGCGCGCGGCGCGATCTTCCGTGATGTCCCCACCGACCCGGCCAACTGGCGCGCCGACAGCGACCTGTCGGGCTGGATGCAGCGTCGCGGCGTCATCGGCCTGGCCGGCGTCGACACCCGCGCCCTGACCCGGCTGATCCGCGAGAAGGGCATGCCGCACGCGGTGATCGCCCACAGCCCGGACGGCCGGTTCGACCTGGACGCCCTGACGGCCAGGGCCCGCGAATGGTCGGGCCTCGTCGGCCTGGATCTGGCCAGGGACGCCACCACCCGCCAGACCTTTGTCTGGGACGAGGGCTTGTGGGACTGGCCGGACGCCTACGCCAAGCCCGACGTCCCGAAGTATGAGGTCGTGGTCCTCGACTATGGCGTGAAGCGCAACATCCTGCGAGCGCTCAGCTCCATCGGGGCCCGGGCGACCGTGGTGCCGGCCGACACCTCGGCCGAGGACATCCTGGTCCGCAAGCCGGACGGCGTGCTGCTGTCCAACGGTCCGGGCGACCCGGCGGCGACCGGCGAATCCGCCGTTCCCGAGATCCGC
>JACRBD010000166.1 GCA_016234625.1 Caulobacterales bacterium
AACGATTTCCTCACCCTTCTTGATGGAGCCCACGCGGCGGATGTCCAGGCGCACGGAGGAATAGAACTTGAGGGCGTTGCCGCCCGTCGTCGTCTCCGGGCTGCCAAACATGACGCCAATCTTCATGCGGATCTGGTTGATGAAGATGACCAGGGTGCCGGCCTTGGAGATCGAGGCGGTCAGCTTGCGCAGGGCCTGGCTCATCAGGCGGGCCTGCAGACCGGGCAGGCTGTCGCCCATCTCGCCCTCGATTTCCGCTCGCGGGGTCAGGGCCGCCACCGAGTCGATGACGATCACGTCGACGGCGTTCGAGCGCACCAGGGTGTCGGTGATCTCCAGAGCCTGTTCGCCGGTGTCGGGCTGGGAGACCAGCAGGTCGTCCAGATTGACCCCCAGCTTGCGGGCGTACTGCGGGTCGAGCGCATGTTCGGCGTCGACGAAGGCGGCCGTGCCGCCGGCCTTCTGCACCTCGGCCACCACATGTAGGGCCAGGGTCGTCTTGCCCGAGCTTTCCGGACCGTAGATCTCGACCACCCGCCCCTTGGGCAGGCCGCCGATGCCGAGCGCGATGTCCAGACCCAGCGAGCCGGTGGGCACCGCCTCGACCTCGATCTTGCTCTTGGAGCCCAGCCGCATCACCGAGCCCTTGCCGAACGCCCGGTCGATCTGCGCCAGCGCCGCCTCGAGCGCGCGCTGCTTGTCACTGTCGTCGCGTGTCACGAGTCTCAAAGCCGCCTGGTTCATGGGAGCCGTCCTTATTCCACGATTCTGCCGGGCCGCGTGGCCCACGGACGAACTTTGATCATGGTTTGTTCCGGTTGGCAATATGTTCTCATTCGCACACGTGAAAATTGTGTTTCACGAACGCGCGATGGAGGCGCCCGCGGCTCGCGGGCCGCCTGGCCCGGGCCGCGCGGCTCAATTCGGGGACGCATGGCGCTGAACGGCCGGGCGCGAATCATGGCGTGTTTCACCACGGGCGCTCATCGAACGGCGGACAGGCGATGCAGATTCACTGGCGAGAGGAAATGGCGATCGACGGCGGGTTGATCGACGGCGACCACAAGCACCTGATCTCGATCATGAACGAGTTCTGCGCCGCCTCGCCGACCGAGGACTCGCGCGACCGCCTGCTGGGCATTCTCGACCGGCTGAACGTCTATACGACGATCCATTTTCGCCGGGAGGAACAGCTGCAGCGCGCGGTCCACTATCCGTATATCGACGCGCACCATCATGAGCACGGCGACCTGCTGCGGGAACTCTACAGCATCCACGAGGGCCTGGCCGGGCCGGTCGCCGCCCCGCCGGCGGAGGATGCGGCCGCCGATGACGACGGTCCGACGCCGGCGCCCCCACCGCCCATGGCCGAGGCCGGATCCATCGTCGAGGCCCACCGGACGGTGGCGGAGTTCCTGCACCACTGGCTGATCGACCACATCATCAAGTCCGACCTGCGGATGAAGCCCTTCGCGAAACGCATGGCCCCCCTCTCGCAGGGGATGCAGCCGCTCAAACAGATGCGCGCCTGGGTCGATTGACGGCCTTCGGGGGCGGACGCTGAAACGGGGACACTACTTTTCAGTTACGTGAATAGTCTGCCAACCGGCCTCGACGGAACATGTTCCCTCGCCCGCGCGGCCCCGCCAAACCCGAAACACATCTGGCTCCAGTCGGCGAGAGCCCGCCTTCGATCGCTTGGCGGAGCATGATTTCGGGGGTCGGTTGAAGTCAAGGACAGCCCTTCGGGCTGCCGCGTCGCGGCGGGCGAAGCCCGTCCTTGAGTTCAGCCGACCCCCGAAAAACCATTCCATCAAGCGCTCGATGAGGCGCTGTGACCGGGGCCTCCCTGGGGCGGCGAAAGCGGGGACACGCTCTCAACTGCTCGCAGGCGTGTGTGCGTCCCCATATTGCGCCTGTTGCGGCGCCCTGACGCGCCCTCTGGCAACCGCCCCTTAAGCCCGACCGGTCATTATGGCCCCGTCCCGGGGAGACTTCGCCTTGTCCATCGCCGCCCGCCGCCTGCTCGGCCTCGCCTTCGCCAACGCCGACATGCTGCTCGAGATCGAGGCCGGCGGGGTGATCCTGCTGGCGCTGGGCGCGGCCCAGGCGACCCTGGGCGCCGATGAAGCCGGCCTGGTCGGCCGATCCTGGCGCGACCTGGTGGTCGAGGCCGACCGGCCGATGCTCGACGCCCTGTTCGCGGGCCTGGAGGACGGCGCCCGCCGGCCGCCGCTGGTGGTCCGCGTCGCCGGCCACCCCGGCCGCGCCGTGGCCGTCACCGCCCGCCGCCTGCCCGACAACGAGGGGCGCATCTCCTGCGCCGTCCTGTCCGCCCCGCCGCCGGCCGCCGCCGGATCGAGCGCGGCCGACGGCCTGCTGGCGCGGGAGGGCTTCGAGGCCACCGCCAAGTCCCTGATGGAAGCCGCCCGGGCCACCGGCCAGCAGCTGGAGCTGGCGATGGTCGAGATGGCCGGCCTGGGCGAGGCCCG
>JACRBD010000169.1 GCA_016234625.1 Caulobacterales bacterium
AGCTTCGAGATGCGGCTGCGGCCGATCTCGTAGCTCGCCTCCAGGGCGTGCTCGGCGAACACCTTGGCGCAGAAGCGGAAGGCGCCGATGCGGCCGGTGGTCCACCCCATCCGCGCGGCCTTGGGGTCCGCGTTGATGATGATGTCGCCCTTGATCACCGTGGGCGGGGCGACCGGCGGGCTGCCCACCCGGCGCCGGGCTGCCTGCTTGCCGGCCTCGAACGCGGCGCGCAGGGCATCGCGGACGGCCCAGCAAGCCTGGTCCTTGAAGTCGAGGCTGTCGCTGTGCCGGCTCTCCAAAGTCTCCAGATCCAGGTGGGTCCGGGCGATGGTGGCGATGACCGCGTCGGCCTCGCTGGGGGCGGCGGTCGGGGCGGTGGGGCGGGTGGTGGGGCGCTTGGCCATGGGTTGCTCCGTTGGGGTACTGCGGTTCGTGTTACCCAGGCACATCGGCGACATCCAGTTGAGTCCGGCACCGTGCAGGCGGTGCATCATCAGCGGCTTCGGCCGGCCCGCGGGGGCGCAGATGGGACTTGATAAGCCGGGCTCTGGTCATGTTGCCGGCACTCGCCTCACCGCCCTGTCGGTCGAGGCCGTCGTCCTGCTGCTGAAGCGCAGCGGCTCGCGGCAGGCCTCGGTCGAGGCCGTGCGCGCCGACCTCGCAGCCGGGGCGCCACAGAACGACGACGGCACCCTGAACCTCATCGCCTACGGGGCATGGCTGGTGCGCGACCTCGCCCGTCAGGAGGGCGGCCATGCCGGTTGACCCCCATCGCCTCAAGCCCGCAGACCTGGCGCGGCTGCTCAACAGCTCGTCGCTGGGAGCGGTCATCTCCGAGCGGCAACTGCATCGCCATCGCACCCGGGCTGGCTTCCGCATTGGCGACGGCAAGACCGTCGATCTCCTGCGCTACCTCGCCTGGCTCCTGGACCAGGTGCATGCGCCAGAGGCCGCCCGCACGCCTGATGGTGGCTACGCCTCACACCGTGAAGCCACGGCCGATCGGGACCGGCTCAAGTCGGAGTCGGGCCGCGACATCGGGGACCTGCCCCCGGTCGAGAACCCGCCGCGCCGGTCGACTGCCGAGCGCAGCTTCCGTGCCTTCTGCGAGTCGTACTTCCCCGAGGTCTTCCACCTCGGCTGGTCCGAGGACCACCTGCGGGTCATCGCCAAGGTCGAAGAGTCCGTCCTCCATGGCGGGCTCTTCGCCCTCGCCATGCCGCGCGGCAGCGGCAAGACCACGATCGCCGAGTGCGCCTGTCTCTGGGCCATGCTCTGTGGCCACCGCGAATTCGTCTGCCTCATCGGCTCCGACGAACAGCACGCCTCGGACATGCTCGACTCCCTCAAGACCGAGTTCGAGACCAACGATCTGCTGCTGGCGGACTTCCCCGAGGCGGTCTTCCCGATCCGGGCCCTGGAAGGCATCTCGCACCGCGCCAATGGCCAACTCTACCGTGGGGCGCGCACGCACATCGGTTGGACCGCCAAGGACATCGTCCTGCCCACCATTCCCGGCTCCAAGGCCAGTGGGGCAGTGATTAAGGTGGCCGGCATCACCGGGCGCATCCGGGGCATGAAGTTCAAACGCCCGGACGGTCGCGCAGTGCGTCCCAGCCTGGTGGTGCTCGATGATCCGCAGACGGACGAGAGCGCCCGCAGTCCGAGCCAATGCCAGCACCGCGAGGCCATCCTCTCTGGTGCGGTGCTCGGCCTCGCTGGTCCTGGGAAGAAGATCGCCGGAATGATGCCCTGCACGGTGATCCGCCCGGCGGACATGGCCGATCGCATCCTCGACCGGGAGGTCCATCCGGAATGGAACGGCGAGCGGACCCAGATGGTCTATGCGTTCCCCACGGCCACGAAGTTGTGGGAGGAGTACGCCAAGCTGCGCGCTGATGGCATGCGGGCTGGGCGAGCCTTGGCAGATGCCACGGCCTTCTACGTGGCTCACCGGGCAGAGATGGATGCTGGCGCCCGGATCGCGTGGGAGGCGCGCTACAACCACGACGAGGTCTCGGCGATCCAGAACGCCATGAATCTCAAGCTGCAGGACGAGGTCGCGTTCTGGGCCGAGTACCAGAATCAGCCGCTGCCAGAAATCAGCGAGGAGAGCGATGCGCTCACCACCGATCTGATCATGGCCAAGGTCAACGGCCATGACCGTGGGGTCGTGCCGCTGGATGCCAGCCACCTCACGGCCTTCATCGATGTGCAGCAGAAGGCGCTGTTCTGGGTCGTGTGCGGCTGGAGTGATGACTTCACCGGCTACGTCCTCGACTACGGCACCTGGCCTGATCAGCGCCGGAGCTACTTCACCCTGCGGGATCTGCGCCTCACCATGGCGGCGGCTGCCCAGACCGCTGGCTTGGAAGGTCAGATCTACGCCGGCTTAGACGCGACAACCAGCCAGTTGCTCGGACGTCGCTGGCGCAGGGACGACGGCGCTGAACTCGCCATCGACCGCCTGCTCATCGACGCGAACTGGGGCCAGAGTACCGATGTCGTGTATCAGTTCTGCCGGCAGTCCACGAGTGCGGCGGTGCTCACACCCAGCCACGGCCGCTTCGTCGGCGCGGCCTCGATCCCGTTCAACGAATACCGTCGCAAGCGTGGGGACCGAACCGGACTTCACTGGCGCGTTCCGGCGGTGGTTGGTCGGCACACGGTCCGGCACCTCCTGTACGACACCAACTTCTGGAAGTCGTTCCTCCACAGCCGGCTTGCCGTGGCGATGGGTGATCCCAGTTGCCTGTCGCTCTTTGGCCATGATCCCGAACGGCATCGGTTGATCGCCGAGCATCTGACTGCCGAGTACCGCGTGCGCACCGAAGGCCGCGGTCGGGTGGTCGATGAATGGCGCCTGCGGCCAGATGGCTTTGACAACCATTGGTTCGATGGCGCGGTCGGCTGCGCCGTAGCAGCGTCGATGTTGGGCGTTGGGCTACCCAGCACGGAATCGAAGCGCACCGATGGACCGAAGCCTCGCATGAAGCTGTCGGCCATGCGAGGCGATCGACATGAGCGCTAGAAAGTCGACGGAAAAAACGAGTCGGCGGGGAGTAATGTGTAGAGGGAATCAACGGTGTCCGACCCAACCCCAACCGAGCAGGCGATCGAGCAGAACGCCCAGGGTCCCAAGAAGGCCCAGGGCGACGCCGGCTCGGTCGAGCAGCACGGCCTGCAGGACCAGATCGCGGCTGACCGCTACCTGGCTTCGAAGAAGGCCGTGCGGTCGCGGGGTCGGGGCATCGTCATCAGCAAACTCGTCCCCCCGGGGGCGGCGTGAGTATCGTCGGCCGGCTCATCGAGGGCGTTCGCGCCATCGGCCGCACGCGTACCGCCGCACCTGGGGGTCGTCAGGTGCGGGTCCGCGCCCGCTACGACGCGGCCCAGACCACGGCCGACAACCACCGTCATTGGCTTCTGGCGGACGGGCTTTCGGCAGACGCTGCGGCGTCGCCGGCCGTCCGCCGGACGCTTCGGAACCGTTCGCGCTACGAGGTCGCCAACAACAGCTACGCCCGCGGCATCGTCCTGACTCTGGCCAACGACACGGTCGGCACCGGAGCGCGGCTGCAGCTGCTGGGCCTGACCAGCGACGAGGCCCGACAGGTCGAACGGGCGTTCATGGACTGGGCGCGCGTCGTGGATCTGGCCGAGAAGATGCGCGTCATGCGCGTCGCCCAGGTTGAGGACGGCGAGGCTTTTGCGCTCCTGACCACCAACCCCCGGCTCGGCACACCGGCCCAGCTTGACCTGCGCCTGGTCGAGGCCGACCAGATCACCACGCCGATGTTCGCGCCGGTGGTAAGCGCCGGCCAGGCGGTGGACGGCATCGTGTTCGACGGCGCCAGCAACCCGGTCGAGTACCACCTGCTGCGCCGGCACCCCGGCGACACCAGCGGGTTCAGCTTCGGCTACGACCGCGTTCCCGCCGCTGCGATGGTCCACCTGTTTCGGCCCGATCGCCCCGGACAGCGCCGCGGCGTCCCGGAACTGACTCCCGCCCTGCCCATCTTCGCCGACCTGCGCCGCTACTCTCAGGCAGTGATCGCCGCTGCCGAGACGGCCGCCGACTACGCCGGCATCGCCTACACTGATGCGCCGGCCGGCGGCGAGGCCGACCCCGTCGAGCCGATGGACACCATCCACCTGGAGAAGCGGTCGCTGCTGACCATGCCCGGCGGCTGGCGCATGGAGCAGATGCGCGCCGAGCAGCCGACCACGACCTACCCCCAGTTCGTCCAGGCGAAGCTCAACGAGGCCTGCCGGTGCCTCAACATGCCCTTCAACATCGCTGCCGGGAACAGCAGTGGATACAACTACGCCTCGGGCCGGCTCGACCACCAGACCTACTACAAGGCGATCCGGGTCGATCAGTCGCGCATGGCCAGCCTGGTCCTCGACCGGGTGTTCGCTGCCTGGGTCCAGGAGGCGGTGCTGGTAGCGGGCTTCCTCCCCGCGCGCCTGCGGGATCCGGCCACCGACTGGTCGCACCAGTGGTTCTGGGACGGCCACGAGCACGTCGATCCGCTGAAGGAGGCCAACGCCCAGGCGAAGCGGCTGGAGAGCCACACCACGACCCTGGCCGACGAGTACGCCAGGCGGGGTCAGGACTGGGAAGCGCAGTTGCAGCAGCGTGCGCGTGAAGTGCGCCTGATGCAGGAACTCGGCTTGAACGCCACCGATCCAACGCTGCCGGGCAATGCGGGGCCAGGCGAGGCTGGGCGAGGCACACCACAGCACGGCAAACCTCCCGCTGACTCCGTTGATCCCAATGACCAACCCAACCCCGATGCCGGAGATGACGTCGATGCCCGAGCCGCGTAAGATCCTCGCCGCCGCACCCCTGCCGGCTCCTGGCGATCCCCCGGACGTGGTCGCCTTCGCCTGCGCCCCCGAGTGGGTCGAGGCCACCGCGCCTGCGGTCGGAGCCGACGGTCAGCCGGCCAAGGCTGTCCTGCCGCGCTTCTCCATGGTCGCCTACACTGGCGGGCCGATGCGCCTCGCTGGCTGGCGGCACCCGGTGATCGTGGACCTGGCTGGGCTGCGCATCCCGACCCAGAATCGGCCCATCCGCCTCGGCCACGATGCCGCCCAGGGCGTCGGCCACACCGACAGCATCCGGGTCGAGGGCGGAAAGCTCATCGCCTCGGGGGTGGTCAGCCGCGACACCGCCGCCGCCCGGGAGATCGTCATCTCGTCCAAGAACGGCTTCCCCTGGCAGGCCTCGATCGGCGCCGCCGTCCAGGAGCACGAGTTCGTCCGCGAGGGCCAGACCGTGCAGGTAAACGGGCAAACCTTCCCAGGCCCCGTCAACGTCGTGCGCAGCGCCAGCCTGGGCGAGATCAGCTTCGTCGACCTCGGCGCCGATGGGAACACCAGCGCTGCCATCACCGCCATCAACCCACCTGTTTCCGGAGCACCCGCTATGTCTCTCCCCGCTGCCCCCGCGGCTGCCGCCGCCCCGATCACCCCGACCGAGCCGGTCGGGCAGGCCGCCGCCGTTGCTGCAGCTGCTGCCGCCCCGGCTCCGGCCATCATCCAGGCTGCCGCGCCCGATCCGGTCGCGCAGATGCGCGCCGCCGCTGCGGCCGAGACCGAGCGGATCACCGCGGTCCGCTCCCTGGCCACCGGCCACCCGACCATCGAGGCCAAGGCCATCAAGGAGGGCTGGGACGCCCAGCGCACCGAACTGGAGGTGCTGCGCGCCAGTCGGCCGCAGGCGCCGGCCATCCACATCCACGACAACGAGATCACCGCCGCGGTGCTCGAGGCCGGCTGCATCCAGGCGGGCCGCCACGACGCGCCGGAGACGCTGTGCGACCCCAAGGCTCTGGATCTGGCGCAGCGCCGCTTCCGCGGGCGCCTCAGCCTGCAGCGCCTGATCATGGAGGCGGCGTGGGCCAACGGCTGCACCGTGCGCGTCTTCAAAGACGACCCGCGCGCCGTGCTCCTGGCGGCCTGGGGCGGCAGCCACGGCGGCCACGTCCAGGCGGCGCTCTCGTCGATCGACCTGCCGGGCATCCTCTCGAACGTCGCCAACAAGTTCCTGCTCAACGGCTTCAACTCGACCGAGGGCACGTGGCGGAACATCTGTCGCATCTCGCCGGTCTCCGACTTCAAGCAGGTCACCCGCTACCGCCTGGTCGGCAACATGACCTACGAGAAGGTCGCCCCGGGCGGCGAGCTGAAGCACGGCAAGCTGGGCGAGGAGAAGTTCACCAACCAGGCCGATACCCATGGCCTGATGGTCTCGATCGATCGTCGTGACCTGGTGAACGACGACCTCGGGGTGCTCACCTCGGTGCCGCAGGAACTCGGCCGCGGGGCCGCCCAGAGCCTCAACGACCTGTTCTGGACCGCCTTCCTCGACCACGCCGCCTTCTTCACTGCTGGCAACAAGAACCTGATCAGCGGCGTGGACACCGCGCTGACCATCGACGGGCTGACCAAGGCAGAGGTGCTGTTCAACCACCAGGTGGACGGCAGCGGCCGGCCGCTGGGCATCGCGCCGGCCATCCTGCTGGTGCCGACCAGCCTGACCGCCATCGGCAGCGCGCTGATCAAGGCGACCGAGATCCGCGAGACCACGGCCAACGCCAAGTACCCGGTTTTCAACCCGCACCAGGGCAAGTACCGCCTGGAGATGAGCCGCTTCCTCGACAACCCGACCATCCCCGGCGGCTCGGCCAAGGCCTGGTATCTGCTCGCCGAACCGGCCGACCTGGCGGCCATTGAGGTGGTCTTCCTCAACGGCCAGGAGTCGCCCACGATCGAGAGCACCGATGCGGACTTCTCGACCCTGGGCATCCAGCTGCGCGGCTACCACGACTTCGGCGTGGCCAAGCAGGACGCCCGCGCCGCGGTGAAGGCCAAGGGCGAGTGATCGCCCTGGCCGCCCCCACCACCAACCCCAGGACCTGAACCATGCCCGCACGCTTCATCCAGGACGGTGACATCGTCGATCACATCCCCACCGTCGATCTGCCCCTCGGGGCAGTGGTGGTGCTGGGGTCGATGGTCGGTGTCAGTCACCGACCCATCCCCGCCGGTGCCCTCGGCAGCCTCGCCATCGAGGGCATCTGGGACCTCCCCGTTCTCCCTGGCGGTGCCACTACGGTCGGCGCTCCGGTCTTCTGGGAACCGGACCCCCAGATGGCGACCACCGATCCCGCCCAAGCGCACACCGGCCTGCGCTGTGGCATCCTGGTGCGCCCACTTGTTGCCGGCGACGTCACCGCCCGCGTGCTCCTCAACCGCTGACATGGCCGACGTCCTGGGCGCTGGCCTCGACTGGCTCGACCAGCAGCGCGAGCGGTTCCTCACCCGACCGGTGCGCTACCGGCGAGGCGCCCAAGAGGTCGCGGTCCCGGCCACGGTCGGTCGCACGGTCTTCCGGCTCGACACCGGGCCGGGCGTTACCGAGCGGATCGAGGCGCGGGACTACCTGATCGCCGCGACGCACCTGGCCGGCTTCGGCCTGCCGCTGCGCGGCGACCGGGTGATTGAGGAGGCCGGCGGGCAGCTCCACCTCTATGAAGTGCTCGCCCCCGGCCGCGAGCCGCACTGGCGCTGGTCGGACCCGAACCGGCGCACCTACCGCATCCACACCAAGCACCTGACCTCGGAGGCCATCCCATGATCGAGACCGTCGCCAAGATGAGCATGGTCGGGCTGTTCGCCGCAGCGACCCCGATCGACGCCACTGAGCCGTCGCTCTGGGCGCAGTGGGGCCTCGCCGGCGTGGTCGTGGCCTACGTCCTCTGGCGCGACTGGCAGCGCGAGAAGCGCATGGGCGCCGCCATCGACAACCAGCAGAAGTGGATCCGCGAGACCCTGGTGGGCGCCCTGGAGCGCAACGCCGCCGCCATGGAGCGGATGGCCACCTGGCTGGAGGACGACGGCGATCCGCGCCGCGCCACCACGAAGCGCCTGCGGGCGGTGGAGGACGCCGATGGCTACCACGGCTGAGATCACCCAGGCGGTGGTCGAGAGCCTGAACGCCACCGCGTTCAGTCGGTCCTTCACCGCCGAGCGGGCCTACCTCCCGATCTTCGACCTCGGAGAGATGCTGAACCTCCACGTCACCGTGGTCGCCGCTGGGCGCGCGGTGCAGGCGGTCAGTCGCTCGCAGATCCAGGTTGACCACCGCATCGAGGTCGCGGTGCAGCAGAAGCTCACTGGCGAGGGCACCGCCGACTGCGATCCACTGCTCGACCTGGTGGGCGAGATCGCCGACCACCTCAGCGGCTCGCGTCTGCCCACCGCCCCGGAGGCGGCGTGGGTGAAGACCGAGCATGCGCCGCTCATCGCCGGCGAGCACCTCACCGAGTTCAGGCAGTTCACCTCCGTCCTCACCGTCACCTACCGCACCTGGGAGTCCTGATGAACAACCTTGTCCAACGGGTGATCACGCTCACCCCTGACTGGCAGCCGGCCACGCAGCTGCCCGAGGAGGTCGCCTCCGTCGACGTCCTCGCCCTCCCTGGCAACAGCGCCGTGGTGGAGTTCGAGGGTGACCTCGGCCAGAGCGTCCCCTGGGCGCCGGGCGAGTGGCACTCGTTCCCCCGCATCAACCTCGCGCGTCTGCGGATGCGCGGCCAGCCGGGTGACCGCGTCACCGTGGTGGGTGGCTCGTGGTGATGGGCGCGATCGGCGGCGGCGGAGGCGGCGGGGTCGGGATCCAGGGACCGCCCGGCCCGATGGGACCGGCAGGCCCGCAGGGACCGCAGGGGTTTCCCGGCCCGGCTGATCTGAGCGGCAGCGCCCTCGGCGTGTTTGGCCAGGCGGTGATGACGCCGTCGCTGGTGCCGTACACCAACGGGATCTGGTCCATCCTCGACTTCGATGTCACGGAGTGGGACTCGCACCTGGCCTTCATGCCCGGGTGGCGGTGGACTGCCCCGATACGGGGCGTCTATCAGCTGCAAGCCAGCGTGATGCTGCAGTCGGTAGCGGGCGTGCCCGCCTGGGAACTGCAGGTGCGCCGCAGCGGCCAGGAGCGTGCCCAGGCAGCGTTCAGCGGCTTTTCCGGTCAGATATCCTGGACCGGCATCGTTGGCATCGGCGAGGGGCTGCAGGTGGCGATCCGGCCCACCGGCGCTCCGACCCTCATCGATGGCGGACCGCCGCGCACCTGCATCACCATCGCCGGCTGCGGGGTGCTGCCGTGAACAACGTGGTCATGCGTACCATCACGCTAACCGCCGTGTTCCAGCCGCTGTCCCCCAGGGACGTCGAGGTGGCGACCGTCGATGTCACCGCGCCCCCGGCCAACCAGGGGCCGGTGATCTTCGAGGGCGACGACGGCAGCACCGTCACCTGGATTCCCGGCGAGTACCACACCCTGCTGCGGGTGAACCTCGGCGCGATCCGCGCCCGCGGCACGCCCGGCGATGTCCTGACCCTCGTCGGCGGGACCTGGTGATGGCTCCGCCCTTCTTCGGCGGCGGAGGGACCGGCGGGGGCGGCGGCGGAACGCCGCAGCGCCTGAGCTACCGGCACCGCCAGGACGCCGCCTCCTCGGTCTGGATCATCGCCCACGGCCTCGGCTTCCGCCCGGCCGGCGTCCAGGTCACCGACCCCGAGGGCGATGACGTCGAGGGAGCCGTCTCCCACCCAGACGAGAACACCACCCACATCCACTTCGACGTGCCGGTTGCCGGCATCGCCGACCTGTCCTGAAAGCCCCATCCCATGAAGAAGATCGCCGTCCCCATCGACATGCTCGGCCTCGCCATCCGCCACCTGGCCAACCCGGTGTCGGCCGATGACGCCGCCAACAAGGGCTACGCCGACACCGTGGCCGACCAGGCGCGGGCCACCGCCATCGCCACCATTGCGGCGCAGCGCGGCATCCCCAACGGCTACGCCACCCTCGACGTGGACGGCAAGCTCGCTCTCGGCCAACTGCCGGCCCTGGCCATCACCGACACCTTCGTGGTCGGCAGCGAGGGCGAGATGCTGGCGCTCGATGTCCAGGTGGGCGACGTGGCGATCCGCTCGGACCAGCAGAAGTCCTTCATCCTGGCAATCGAGGGCGCGACCGACATCGGCCACTGGCGCGAACTGCTCGCCTCGGGCTACGTGATCGCTGTCGATGGCATGACTGGGTACATCACCCTGTCCTGGCAGACCGACATCGGCGACGGGGCGACGACCAACTTCCTGCTCAGTCACGGCCTGGGCACCCGCGATGTGCAGGTGGTGGTCCTCGATGCGGCCGACGAATACGCCGACGTGGAGTGCCGCGTCACCCGGCCCTCGGATGGGGAAGTGCGGGTCGAGTTCGGCATCGCCGCGCCGGCGGCGAACGCCTACCGCGTGGTGGTGCAGCGGTGAGCAATGCCGATCCGCCGCATCCTCGTCGACCTCGAACTGGCCGCACTCGCTGATCCGGGCGCCTCCGGTGACGTGCTGCTGGTCATCACCCCTGATGGCGTCCTCAAGCGCCAGGAGATCCCGCCACCCATGAGCACCCTGACCTACGGCCCTGGCACCTACAACCTGGTGGTGCCGCCCGGCGTGACCAGTCTCCAGGTCGAGGCCCAGGCCCCCGGCGGCGGGGCGGCTGGCGCCGGCACCACCGGCACGCCGGGGACGCCGGGCACAGACGGTGGCAACACCGAGGTTCTGCGAGCCGGAATCCCGCTCGTGCGGGCCTTTGGCGGCAAGGGCGGGCGCTACAACGCCCCGGTCGGATCGCGCGCCGGGCGGGGCGGATTCGGCGGTCTGGGTGGCATCAGCTACCGGGGAGCCGATGGCCTGACCGTCACGCCCTGGAGCGGCGGTGCCGCCGGGGTGTCGATCGTGGATGCCCTGCGCGGCCAGGGCGGGCTCATCACCGCCGAGGCATCCTCGGGTGGCGGCGGTGGCGGAGCGAACAACACCGTCTCGTTGCCTGGCGGCGGGGGCGAGTACGTCGCCGGACAGATCCCGGTCACGCCCGGGGAGACCCTGACGCTGGTCGTGGGCACTGGTGGCCCCGGCGGCGCGGGCAGCACCGCCGCCCAGCAACCCGGCCGCAGTGGCGGCCCTGGCTTCCTGGTCCTGCGGTGGTGACCCGTGATCGGCATGCGTCTGGCGCAGGCCAAGGCCTCGTTCTTCGACCGGGCGGCGGTGATGAACGCGACCACGGCCGCCGAGCGGAAGGTGCTCTCCCGCTTCGGCGCCTTCGTCCGGCAGCGGGCGCGGACCTCGATGAAGCGGCGGAAGGATCCGGCCCCACCCGGCCAGCCGCCCTCGGCGCATGTCGGTCTGCTCAAGCAGCACCTCTACTTCGCCTGGGACGGCCAGCGCCGCTCGGTGGTGATCGGTCCGGTGCTCCTGAACCAGAAGCGGGGGAACGTGCCGCCGCTGCTGGAGTACGGCGGTCCGACCGTGCTGGTGCGCTGGGGTCAGGCCCGCCGCGTATTCATCAAGCCGCGTCCGTACATGGCGCCTGCCTTCTCTGCGGAACAGAAGTCGCTTCCGCCCCTGTGGAGGAACTCCATCCGATGACCGAAGCACCTCCATGCTTGCCCGTCCTCAAGACCTGCACGGCTTGCCGCCAGTGCAAGCCGTTTGACACCTTTGACCAGCATCGTGACCGCCGCGATGGCCGGGCGAGCCAGTGCAAATCCTGCAGGCGCAAGGCCAACCATGCCTGGTACGAGCGGCGAAAAGGGAAATCCGTAGTCCCCAAACCCCGGTTCACACCAGAGGATCTGACCTCTATCCGAGCGCGTGGCGAGCAGCGGTGCATCCACTGCAACCAGGCCCTGCCCCTTGCCGCATTCGACGTGTCGCAGGTAACCGGTCACCCTCGGCGTGTCTGCCGGTCATGCCGAGCAGCCCAGAATCAGGCATGGATCCTCGCCAACGAGCCCCGGTATCGGTCCAAAGTCCGCGCTCGGATCTGCCGTCAGTACGGGATCACCTTGGCGGACTTCAACCAGATGCTCGCAGACCAGGGGCTGTGCTGCGCTATCTGCGGGCTCCCGCTCGGATCACGGCATCAGACCGTCGACCACGATCACGACAGCGGGCGTATCCGGGGAGTCGTCCATCGGCACTGTAATCTGGCACTGGGCAATGCCCACGAGGATCCGCGCGTGCTGATCGGCTGTCTGCTCTATCTGCGACGTCATCACCCGACCTCGCTGATCCGATACGCCTTCGAACTCCTCACCACAACCTCCCCTCAGGAACTAATACCATGCAGAAACTCGGACTGAACGCGGTCTGCTACTACAAAGTCGGCGGCATCGCCAGCCTCACCGACTGGTTGCCGCTGAACAACCTCCAGAATCTCACGCTCTCCCTGGAAAGCGGCGAGGCCGACGTGACCACGCGTGGCGCCAACGGCTGGCGGCTGAAGGTGGCGACCATCAAGGAGGCTTCGATCGAGGGGGAGCTCCTCTACGATACCGCTGACGCTGGATTCACCGCGATTCGCAACGCTTTCTTCGGCAACCTCCTGATCGGCATCCTGGCGCTTGACGGACAAATCACGGAGGTTGGCAACGAGGGACTCCGCTGTGACGCCAGTGTCCTGTCATTTTCTCGTGACGAGAGCCTCGAGGAGGCGCTGTCGGCGAAAATCAAAATCAGCCCGACGTATTCCACATCGCCGCCGCAGTGGGTTCGCACCGCTGCCGGCGGCACTCTGGTCGTGGTCTGATCCCATGCGCACCTTCACCGATGCCCTCAACCGCTCCTGGTCGCTGGAGATCACCGTCGCCACCCTGAAGCGGATCCGCGCCGTGGCGGGCGTCGATCTCATCGAGGCGGCCGGTGGCACGCTGCTCGACCGCCTGGTCGCGGACCCCGTGCTGCTGGGCGACGTGCTCTACGCCTGCATCAAACCGCAGGCCGATGAGCGCAAGATCACCGACGAGGACTTCGGACGCAGCCTCGCCGGCGACACCATCGACACGGCGACGACTGCGCTGCTCGAAGAGTTCGTCGATTTTTTCCCGAGCCCCCGCCGGCGCGTGCTCACGCAGGCACTGGCCAAGCTGGCGGGGTGGCGGGCTGCGGCACTGACGGCAGCCGAGGCGCACCTCAACG
Organism: Caulobacterales bacterium; assembly: GCA_016234625.1. GTDB lineage: Bacteria > Pseudomonadota > Alphaproteobacteria > Caulobacterales > Caulobacteraceae > Caulobacter. The sequence goes on from JACRBD010000169.1 coordinate 13,057, forward strand.
ATCCCGCCCTCGACCAGGCGGTGCTGGCGGCGCTGCGTCAGCTGCCGGAGCCGCGTGGCGCCTCGTCTGGCAGTGCGCCGGCCTCTGTGGGATCGACCCCGCCGGGCTGACGTTGCGCGAACTGGTGGCGATGGCCGAGGCACGCAACCAGGAGCGGTGGAACCACACCGCGGCGCTGCTGGCCCTGACCGCCAACTGCCACCGCGATCCGAAGCGGCGCCAGCCCTATGTGCCGGCGGACTTCCTGCCCAAGCGGGCTGACCAGGCGCCTGCCGTACCGATCACCGACCTGTCCATCCTCAAAACGGTCTTCATCGATCGCCACCTTCCGGAGATGTCACGATGAAACGCCTGCTCATCCTCATCCCGATCGCGCTGCTCCTGTCCGGCTGCTTCAGCCAGACCCGGTCGGAGACGACCAAGACCGACCGCATCACCTTCCAGGCCCAGGTGCCGGTCCCGACCGCCGAAGGCGTCAAAATGGTGCCGGTGACGGGGACGATCCGTCGCACCGGCACCGAGCAGGAGGAAACCCATGCCGGTCCCGACACCGAAGCGATCACGCAGGCGGTCGCGCAGGGGTTGGCGTCCATCGCCCCGCTGGCGACCAGCGCCGCCTTCCCCTGGTCTGGTGTGCTCGGCAGCGTGGGGGCGGCGTTCACGGCCGCGACGACCGGCTACCTCGCGCTGAAGAAGCGCGAGCAGATGAAGATCCCAACCGCGAAGAAGGAGGCCTGATCCATGGCTGGCGCCAGCGGCATCCGGGCGGGTCGCGCCTACGTCGAACTGTTCGCCGACGATCGCGCCCTCGTGCGCGGTCTGCGGGCCGCACAGCAGAAGCTGGCGGCCTTCGGCGCTGCCGTGCGCTCGCTGGGGACGAAGATGCTGGGCCTCGGCGCCGGTCTGGTTGCCCCGCTTGCCCTGGCGGCCAAGGCCTTTGCCGACACCGGCAGCCAGCTGAACGACATGGCGGCGCGCACCGGGGTGTCGGTTGAGGCTCTGTCGGAGTTGGGCTACGCCGCCCAGCAATCCGGCTCGTCGCTTGAGGACGTTGAGAAGGCCATCCGCGTGATGCAGCGGACCATTACCGCCGCGGTGAACGGCAGCGACCAGGCGGCCCTGGCGCTGGAGCGGGTCGGCCTATCAGCCGAGTCCCTCGCCGGATTGAAGCCAGAGCAGCAGTTCGCTGCCATCGCCGCAGCGTTGCAGGGCATCCAGGATCCGACCCAGCGAGCGGCAGCGGCCATGAGCGTACTGGGCAAGGCCGGCACCAACTTGCTGCCGATGGCAGCTGACCTAGGTGCTCTGCGCGCTGAAGCCCAGCGCCTGGGCGTCGTCATGACGGGCGGGCAGGCGAAGCTGGCCGATGACCTGGGGGACGCCTTCGACCGGGTGAAGGCTAGCCTGCAGGGCGTGGCCAATGCGGTCGGCACCGCTCTGGCGCCGGTGCTCCTGGATCTGGCCGGCAAGCTGACCGGATTCCTGGTCGGGTTCCGGGAATGGGTCAGTCAGAACCAAGGTCTGGTGGTGACCATCCTGACGGTGGGTGCTGCCGTGGCCGGGGTCGGTATCGGGTTGATCGCCCTGGGCATGGCGGTCGGAGGTGTCAGCGCCGGCATTGGCGCCCTGGCCTCGGCGGCGTCGATGGCGGGGACGGTGATCGCGGCTCTGGGCACAGTGATCGGCGCCCTGTTCTCGCCTATCGGGGCGGTGATCGCCGGCGTGGCAGCCCTGGGAGCCATCATCGTCACCCAGACGAACACCGGTCAGCAGGCGCTGGTGATGCTCTCGGGCGGCTTCCAGACCTTGCAGTCGGATGCGGTCGATGCCTGGGGCGGCATCGCAGATGCGCTGGCCGCCGGCGACATCGGGCTCGCCGCCAAGATCGTCTGGGCGACCCTCAAGCTGGAGTGGGAGCGCGGGACCAGCTTCCTGCTGAACTTCTGGGATGCGGCCATCGCCGGCTTCGCCCAGATCTTCGCCAGCGCCTGGTACGGCATCCAGGAGGTGTTCTGGACCGTGGTCTACGCCCTAGCCGACGCTTGGGACTGGGTGGTGGGCGGCATCACCAAGCTGTGGAACAACGCGGTCGGCTGGATTGCTAGCAAGCTGGCGCAGTTGCTCGAGCTGGTCGGCTTGGCCGACAAGGGTCTGGACCTGCGCATCCAGACCGAGACCGAGCAGACGAACACCACCGTCGATCAGCAACGGCAGCAGCGTAGCCAGGGCCGCGACAAGGATCTGGCCGCCCTCGAGGCCGAGCGCCAAGCGGTGAAGGCCGGCATCAGCCAGGACCTCGCCGACAAGGTCACGCAGCGGGACGCCGGGGTCGAGCAGGCCCGAGCCGAACTCGACGCCACCTTGGCCGAGGCCAAGCAGAAGAAAGCCGATGTGCAGGCGCGCGTTCAGGGGCCGGGCACGCCGCCAGTGCAGGTGGATCTGCCGGATCTCGATGCCCTGCGCACCTCGCTCGACCAGATCCCGGCCACGGTCACCGCCGAGGCGCAGAAGCTCGACGTCACCGGCTCGTTCTCAGGTGCCGCCATCGGCCAACTGGGCGTGGGTGACACCAGCACCGAGCGCACGGCGAAGGCCACCGAGGAGACCGCCAAGAACACCCAGCGTATCGCCCGGGCGCTGGAAGACGGCGACGGGCTGACCTTCGGCTGACCCATGGCAGCCACGCTCCACGAACTCTTCGCCGGACGCACCGAGACCCTGGGGGACAAGCCCAAGGCCGAGATCGCGTATGTGGTCCTCGGGGCGGTGGACGAGCCCGAGGTCCGCACCCTGGCGCTGGCGCAAATCCCCACCGCCTACCAGGGGATGTACCGCAAGACGGTGACCCTGGACGAGCGGCTGAACGCCTCGACCTGGAAGGTGGTGGCGGCCTATGAGGCGCCGGAGCCGCAGCAGCAGGCCAACCCGGAGTCGACCTTCGCCTTCGACACCGGGGGCGGCACCCAGCACGTCACGCAGTCGATCCAGACGGTCGGCCGCTACGGGCCGGCGGCCTCGACCGCCCTGGGCGGGGCCATCGGCTACGACGGCCAGAACGTCGCCGGCGTCGACATCACCATCCCGGTCTACCAGTTCAGCGAGACGCACTACCTAGCGCCGAGCTACGTCACCCAGGGCTACAAGACCACGCTGATGGGCCTCACCGGCGCCGTGAACAGCGCCCCGTTCCGCGGTTTCCAGGCCGGGGAGGTGCTGTTCATGGGCGCCAGCGGCACCAGGCGCGGAGTCGATGTCGATGATCGCTGGGA
>JACRBD010000170.1 GCA_016234625.1 Caulobacterales bacterium
AGGTGCTTGGAGATCGCCGGCTGGCTCCTGGCGAACGGCTGGGCGAGCTCCGTGACGGAAGCCTCGCCCGAGGCCAGCCGCGCCAGGATCGCCCGCCGCGTCGGATCCGCCAGCGCCGCGAAGGTCGCGTCGAGCGTAGCCTGTTGATAACCGGTCAGTTCCATAACTGATTGGTTACATAGTGGGTGCGAGGCGTCAATCCCGACGCGCTGGACCAGCTTGCCTGGTTCGACCCCCGGATCAAGTCCGGGGGCCTTCGGCGCTGCTCACCATGACGCGGAGGGGCGGCCTCTTAAGTCCACGTCATCCTGAGCAGGCCCCCCGGGTCCGACCACAGGCCGGCCCGAGGATATACGCCGGGCCGTGTCGAAGGACGCACTTGCGGCTGAACAAGGGGTCCTCGCCACAAGGGCGAGGATGACGGCGTAGGGTCAGGCGAACACCTTCGCGTAAACCTCCGGCTTGAACCCGACCGTCAGCTTGCCGTCCACGTCCAGCACCGGCCGCTTGATCATCGACGGCTGGGCCAGCATCAGGGCGATGGCCTTGCCCTCGTCGAGGCCAGTCTTGTCGGCCTCGGGCAGCTTGCGGAAGGTCGTGCCAGCCTTGTTGAGCAATACCTCCCAGCCGACCTTCTCCGCCCAGCGCTCCAGCGTCGCCCGATCGATCCCCACGACCTTGTAGTCATGGAAGCCGTAGGCCACGCCGTGACCGTCCAGCCAGTCGCGGGCCTTCTTCATGGTGTCGCAGGCCTTGATGCCGTGGAGGGTCGTGGTCATGGCGATTCCCGGTGCAGGCCGTCTTGATGCCGCTCCGGAGGCCCGGCCGCAACGCCCGCCGTTAGCCCCTTGACCTTGAGTGCGCTCAAGGATGTTCCCTCCGCGACTGGATCATATTGGAGACCAGTCATGACCGCCCGAACCGAACAGAGCCGCGCCCTCGTCACCGCCGCCATGGACGCCCTGGCCAAGGGTGACAGCCGTCCCTTCTACGAAGCCTGGGCCGACGACATCGCCTGGCGCCCGATGACCGTCGGCGTCTGGGGCAAGGTCCATCACGGGCGGAAGGCGGCCCGCGACGCGCTGTTCGTACCGCTGCGCGAGCAGTACGCCACGACCTACACCAACGCCCCCGAACGCATTTTCGCCGACGGCGATTTCGTGTTCGTCGAATGCCAGGGCGCGGTAACGCTGAAGTCCGGCAAACCGTACAACAACACCTATTGCTTCGTGATCCAGATGAAGGACGGCAAGATGGTCGAGGTGCGCGAGTACCTCGACTCCGCCCTGTCGGAAGCCGTGCTGGAGCCCTTTCCCGAATGAGCGAGCGATTCCATATCGGCGGTCTGGCCAAACGCACCGGCCGCAGCGTCCACACCATTCGCTGGTACGAGACGCAGGGCCTGATTCCGAGGGTCGAGCGCGACGGCGGCGGCCGGCGTGTCTACGAGCCCGACCATGTGGAACATCTGATCTTTCTGGACCGGATGCGCCGCACCGGCATGTCGGTGGCCGAGATGCGCCGCCTCACCAGCCTGGGCCTGGCCGGCTGGCGGACGCTGCCGGAGCGCCAGGCGCTCCTCCTCGCCCTCCGCGCGCGGGTGGAGGAGAGAATCCACGAGCTGCAGGCGGCGCGGACCCTGATCGACGAAAAGGTCGGCTACTACGACCAGTGGGCGCGCCAGAAGAAGCGCCCGCCGCCGTTGCCGGCCGTGCCTACCGCCGCCAGGGCCCGCGCCGCGCCGTGAGCCGCAGGACGAAGGCCTCGTGGCTTTCCAGGTCGTCGAGATCGCCGATGCGGCGGGCGAGCCCTTCGGCTTCATCGGCCAGCGGCTCAGTGTCGGCCCGGCTGCGGGCATCGCTCCACAGCAGGGTGATGGCGGTCCGCAGCAGGACCAGGGCGGCGCGCGGGTAACGGGCGTCGAGCCGGGTGGCCCATTGCGCCAGATCGCCCGCCTCGCCGGCGACTTCGTCACGCCGCGCCAGGATCATGGCGGCGGCCTCCGGCAGCGCGGGCCAGTCCATCAGGAAGGCCAGACCGTCGCTGAACGGCCTGAAACGGGCGGCGACCTCGAAGGCGCGGTCCATCGCTTCCACATCGTCAAAGTCCGGCAAGGCCTTCAGGAACCGCCGCAGCTGGGCGGCGGACAGGGTGCGCTCGAAGGTCGCCCATCGCTCCTCGTGAGCCGCCCGCGTCTCACCGGACTGTTCGAGGACTTCGATCCAGACCGCGTACCAGGGCTCGGCGGCCGGATCGGGCCGGCCGTCGAGGCCGCGGGCGCGGTTGCGCGGATCGGCGGCCTGCAGGGTCGCCAGGGCCTCATCGATCCGACCCGCGTCCAGCAGCCGCCGGCCCACCGCCGCCGCTGTGCCCGGATCGTGGCGCAGGGTCGAGGAGACGGTGTCGATGAACGCGTCCACGTCGCCAGCCGCGTCGGCCACGGCCCGGATGACCCGCGCCGACGGCTTGAACGCCGGCCTGGCCGCGATGCGGGCGTTGAGCTCGGCCAGCACGGCGGCGGCGAACGGCTGGCCAAAGCCGGCCAGCGCCGGGCCGAGGCGCTCGCCCCAGGCCGACGAGCCCTTGAACAGCATGTCGGCCACCTCCCCGGCCAGGCCGATGTCGGCCGGCGCGCGGGGCGCGAGCACCGCCATGTCGCCGGCGGCGGCGATGAACACCTGGTCGACCTCGCCCTTGGGGTCCTTGACCCGCAGCGACAGGCCGTCGGCCAGATCGAGAAAGGCCCAGAGGCGGCGCATGGCGATCCCGGGGTCCAGGTCGGCAAGAGACCCGGCGATCATCCGGCGCAGGACATTCAGGTCGAGGATGAACTCCGGCCGCTTGCGCCACGAGATCTTGGCCCTGCTGTCGGCGATCATCGCCAGACGCTTGTCGATCTCCTCGGCCAGCGGCTCGGCGCCGATCTTCGCGGAGAGTTCCATCCGCAGGCGCCGCTTGAGCGCCGGCTGGCTGTCACTGAGTTCGAGCAACAGCGCCGCCAGGGCCTCGGGACCCAGGGCCTCGAGGTTGGCCGCCGTCAGCCGCTTGGCCGAGGCCGGTGGCTTCTTCGCTGTCATGCGTCCGGGGGTAGCTGATCCGCTGTCCGGCGACCAGTCAAAGCAGGGCCGCCAACGACAGCCGGGCGACCTGGAAGCGCTCCGCTCCTCCCTTGCGTCTGTTCCTGCCCATGGCGACGATTCAGGCGTCCCTCCAGGAGACCCCGGGGGCGGTGCCTTCTCTGTCCGCCCGCGCGGATTCGACGGCTACGGCACGAAGGCGACCACCCGCGCCGGCGAGGCGCTGCAGCGCGCCAGCGGAAGGGGGAAGACACGGACCTTGAAGCCCGAGTTCGGAACACCCGCCAGGTTGTGCATCTGCTGGATGATGAACTCCTCCTTCTCGCGGCCCGCGTAGTGGCCGTCCCAGATGACCGACCTGTCGCCCGTTTCCCGGAACATGCGGCGGATGACGGGGAAGGGTCTGTCCCAGCCGAGCGCGTCGGTGCCCAGTATTCTGGCGCCGGTATCGGCCAGGAACAGCGTCCCCTCCCGCGTCATGCCGGGGTAGGCATAGAACCCCGGATCGGCCAGGCCGAACGCCTCCTGGCCGGTGCGCAGCAGCAGGGCGCAGCCCGGGGTGATCGGCGCCCCGTTGTCGGCGATCGCCTGCCTCAGCGCCGCGACTTCAATGGCGGCGTTCGGCGTCACCTTGCCGCGCAGATCGAGCACCAGGCCGTCGACGTAGAGCTCTTCCAACCCAATGTCGCTGATGGTGCGTGCCGGCTTGCCCTCGCAGGTCGTTCCATAGTGCAGCGGCGCATCCAGGTGGGTGCCAAGGTGAGTGTTGATGTGCAGGCGTTCGGCGCCCCAGCCTTCGCCGTCGGGGAGGTCGGCCCGCGTGCAGCCGAAGCTCGCGCAGACCGCATCCGCCCCCTCGAAGCCCGGTCGTTGGTACTCGATGGTCGGAACCAGGACGTCGACGCCCGGCCCTGGTGTCCCTCTACCGCATCGACCGGGAGGGCCATCAGGCCACCGTCGACCGCCTGGCCGAACTCGCCGCGGCGGGCTCGGAAGGCGCCGGCGAGGGCTTGCGGCTGGGTGCCTGATGGCCGCCAGCCCGGCGTTCGTCTATTCATGCGCCATGCCTGACACCGCTGACACCGCCCAGATCGCCGCCCCTCCTGGCCAGACCGCGACCGCTCGCTTCACCAGGCGAAGGGAGGCGGTCCTGGCGGCTGCGATCGCCGCCCTCAACGAGGATGGCTACAAGGGCATGACCCTGGCCGACGTCGCGCAACGCGTCGGCCTGACGACGACCAGCGTGACCTACTATTTCCGCAAGAAAGATATCCTGGCGGTCGAGTGTTTCCGCCATGGCCTGCAACGGTTCGAAGCGATCGTGGATGCGGCGGCCGTGGAACCCGATCTGGCCGGCCGGCTCGATCGCCTTCTCGGCCTCTACCTCGACCTGCAGGCGCGTGCGCGGCGCGGCGAGGAACCGCCGATGACCATCTTCTCGGACATCCGCGCCCTGGCCGAACCCAGTCGCGGGGAGCTTCGCCGGCTCTATCAACGGGTCTTCCTCAAGGTGCGCGGCCTGTTCGAAACGCCGGACCGGCAGGTGATGCCGCCGCTCGGACTCAGCACCCGCGCGCACATCCTGATCGAGCAGCTGTTCTGGTCCGCCGCCTGGCTCCCGCGGTACGACGTCGAGGATTTTCCGCGCGTTCGGGCCCGGCTCTTCGACATTCTCGCGCACGGCCTTGCCGTTCCGGGCCGGCCATTCTCGCCCCGGCCGATCGAGGTGGTTCCCCGCGTCGGAGACCCGGCCCGGGAGACGTTCCTGCGCGCCGCCACGCCTCTGATCAACGAGCGCAGCTATCGCGGCGTGTCGGTCACCGACCTCGCCGCCAAGCTGAACGTCACCAAGGGCAGCTTCTATCACCACATGGACGCCAAGGACGACGTGGTGGTCGCCTGTTTCGACCGGACCTTCGAGACCATCCGGGCGGCTCAGCAGGCCGCGCTGGATCTTCAGGGCGACCAATGGCAGGCCCTCTCGAGCGCCGTCTCCGCCCTGATCGCGCGGCAAGGGACGGAAGATGGCCTGCTCCTGCGCACCTCCGCCCTGCAGGCCCTGCCCGAGCCCCTGAGGGTCCGCACCGTCTGGCACGCAGACCGGGCGACCCAACGGTTCGCCTCGATGATCGCCGACGGCATCGCCGAGGGCTCGATGCGGCCGGTTGATCCCTTCCTCGCTTCCCAGACGGTCAGCGCCTCGATCAACGCCGCCGCCGACCTGATCGCCTGGGTCGACGATCTGAGACCCGAGACGTTGGTCGGCCTTTACGCCCAGCCGGCCTTGCGGGGCCTCCTGGCATAGAAGTTTATTTTCCTTCGTTGGGAATTTCTGAAGGCGGCCCAGAATCCGAATAATTGCATCTTTTCGAACGTTAGGTATGGCGGGGCGAACTCGGTGACGGTAGATTGCGTCATGGAGAAATCGACTCAATGACCCACGAGCTTTCAGGCAAGGTTGCTGTCATCACCGGCGCCGCTTCCGGCATCGGCAAGGCATCGGTCGAGCGGTTCGTCGAAGCCGGCGCGCTCGTCCTGGCCGCCGACATCCGCGATGACGCCGGCCAGGCGCTGGAGGCGGCCCACCTTGGCAGGGTCCGCTACCAGCGCTGCGATGTGACCAACGAAGACGACATCACCAGCGCCATGGACATGGCCGCTCGCACGTTCGGCGGCCTCGACATCCTGTTCAACAACGCCGGCGCTGGCGGCCCCCAGACCACCCTGGAAGACATGACCGGCAAGGATTGGGACGCGGCGCAGACCCTCCTGCTGCGCTCGGTCGCGCTGGGGATGCGCCATGCCTTGCCCCACATGAAGCAGCGTGGCGGCGGGGCCATCGTCAACACCGCCTCGGTGGCGGGCCTTTCCGCCGGCATGGGCCCGCCGGCCTATTCGGCGGCCAAGGCCGGGGTCATCCATATCAGCAAGGTCGCGGCGGCCGAGTTCGCCAAGTACGACGTGCGGGTCAACGCCATCTGCCCGGGCCTGATCCTGACCAACATCTTCACCCCGGACGACGCGATTCCTGGTCAGATCCGGACGGCGATCCAGGCCGGAATGCGGGCCTCCGCGCCTTCGGCCCAGCCGGTCCGCAGGGCTGGCGAGGCCGACGACATCGCCCGGACCGCCCTCTTCCTGGCCAGCCCCGCCGCCGCTTTCATCACCGGCATCCATGTCGTTGTCGATGGGGGCATGCTGGTCGGCCCGCGCCATGCCTGGGATCCGGCGGAACAGGCCCGACGCCAGGAGATGCGCGAACGGGCCTGGGCCGGAGCTGAAGCGACCGCATGACCTGACGCCGACCCAGACCCCCCGTACCGATCCAGACCGTGAGACCCCCATGGCCGACAATGCCAAGACCCCGACCGACGCCCCGCCTGTCGCCGGCCGACAGATCGACAAGCCGGCGTTGCTCGCCAAGTACCAGGCAGAGCGCGACAAGCGCCTGCGGCCGGATGGCAACGCCCAGTATCTGCGCGTCAGCGGCCATCTCGCCCACTACCTCGAGGACCCCTACACGCCGCGGGTTGAACGCGCGCCGAAGACCGATCATGTGACCTTCGCCTTCGTCGGCGGTGGCTTCGCCGGACTCGTCACCGGCGCGCGGCTGGTCGAGGCGGGCGTCAAGGATGTGCGGATCATCGAGAAGGCCGGCGATTTCGGCGGAACTTGGTACTGGAACCGCTACCCGGGCGCCCAATGCGACACGGCCTCGATGGTCTATATGCCGCTCCTTGAGGAAACGGGTCACCGGCCATCCGAAAAGTACGCCCACGCGCCCGAGATCCTCGAGCAGTGCCGGCGGATCGGACGCCAGTTCGGCCTCTACGAAAACGCGGTCTTTCATACCGAGGTGGAGAGCATTGTCTGGGATGAGGCAGAGGCGCGGTGGGTCATCTGCACCAATCGCGGCGACCGGTTCACCGCCAGCTACATCGGCCTGGGCACCGGGCCGCTGCACGTTCCGAAACTTCCCGGGATCTCCGGTATCGAATCCTTCAAAGGCCATTCCTTCCACACCAGCCGCTGGGATTACGACTACACGGGCGGGGACCCGGGCGGCGCGCCCCTCGCGAAGCTCGCCGACAAGCGGGTAGCGATCATCGGCACCGGAGCCACGGCGGTGCAGTGTGTGCCCCATCTCGCGAAGGCCTGCGGCGAGCTCTATGTCTTCCAGCGCACGCCCTCGTCGGTGGATGTGCGCGCCAATGTCCCCATCGACGCCGACTGGTTCGCCTCGATCGCCACCCCGGGCTGGCAGCAACGCTGGCTGGAGAACTTCACCGCCAACCAGGGCGGCTTCGCCGAGGAGGATCTCGTTCAGGACGGCTGGACCGACCTCTCCCGCCGGGTTCGCGCCAAGCTGCAGCAGATGCCGCACGACCGGCGCAGCCCCAAGGACCTGTGGGCCGCGTTCGAGGACGCCGATTTCGAGAAGATGGAGGAAATCCGCGCGCGGGTGGACTCGATCGTCCAGGATCGCGAGACGGCGCAGAAGCTGAAGGCCTGGTATCGGCAGCTCTGCAAGCGGCCCTGCTTCCACGACTCCTATCTGCAGGCCTTCAACACGCCGGGCGCGCACCTGGTCGACACCGACGGCCAGGGCGTGGAACGGATCACGGAGAAGGGCCTGGTCGTCGGCGGCCGGGAATACGAGGTCGACTGCATCATCTACGCCTCGGGCTTCGAGGTCGGCACGTCCTACGAGCGGCGTTCCGGCTTCGATCTGGTCGGGCGCGACGGGCTCAGGCTGTCCGAGGCCTGGGCCGAGGGTATGCAGTCCAAGCACGGCATTCATGTGCACGGCTTTCCCAACGCCTTCTTCGTGCAACCCACCCAGGGCGCAAACCTCATCTCCAATGTGCCGCACAATCTGACCGAGGCCGGACGGACGATCGCCACCGTCATCCGTCACGCGCTCGACAACGGCGCAAAGGAAGTCGAGGTCACGAAGGAAGCGCAGGACGAATGGGTCGCGCTGTTGTTGACCGGCATGGGCCGCATGATCGGATCGCCCGACTGCACGCCCGGCTACTACAACAACGAGGGGCAGGATCCCGGCCCGGCCGCCCGGTTGAACGTTGGCTATCCGGCCGGCGCCGCCGCCTATTTCAGGTATCTCGACGGCTGGCGAAACGACGGCAAATTCGAGGGGCTTGCGTTCCGCTGAGCACCTGGCGCGGACCTGGGCCTGCCTCCAGAACGCCGACAATCAACAGGCGAGCCCCGACAGGGATCGCGATGATCCGGCGCAACGGATTCACCCCTTACGCCGTGTCCGTTGGCACGTCCGGCCGAGGCGCCCGACTGGAGAACCACAGGGCGTGGAGGACCGGCAGGAAGAACAGCGTGGGCGCCCTGTCCCGGAGGCCGGTATTCGCATGCCCGCCGCCCTCATTCCCACGCGATTACTAAAGCGTCCACAAAACCTTGTTTTTGCTCATATTTTTACGTCAATACCGCGATCTGCGCCGATCCGCAAGCCGACAAAATACTGAGATGTTGATTTAATTGATGAATATAGACCACATGACATTTGCGTTATGGCGCTATCCTTCGAGACCTATTTCGAGGGTCACCCCTATCAAAGACCCAATCCTGGGATCGCCGTTTCTCCATCGGCCCGGATGGATACAATTTTCGAATATGCTGACATCGACCCTCTCCGCGACCTGATCAACGATTCACCTCCGTCATGATCGGCCACCTGGCCGGTCCCCGAATGCGCTGAAAGCGACGGTCGCTTGCTGTGGCCCGGCCGGAGCAGCCCCCGGTGAGGCGCTCGTTATAGTTCGGGACAAAGGCGTGTCGCCGCAGGGACTAAGGCGAGCCGCCACTTAATTTGTACGCCTGTGAGGCGTACGTGTTCCTCGAACTTGAGGAGTAAGGGAGGTGGCCATGCTCACTTTCAATGATCAGGTCGGCGCAGTCGATGAGCGCAGCACGGAGCGGATGAACTTCCGGACCAAGCCACACATCAAACAGACCATCCAGCGCGCCGCGGCCTTGTCCGGCATGGACGATTCCGTGTTCACGATGAACGCGGCCTACCGGTCTGCTCTCGAGACCATCGAAGCGCATGAGCGCACGGCCCTGGCCCCGCGGGACCATGCAGCGTTCTTCGCCGCCCTAGACGCGCCCCCGGCGCCCACGGACAAGCTCCGGGCAGCCTTCGCTCGTCACCGCGAGACGGTCGGCGGTCGGTGAGCGCCGGCGAAGACGCCCTGAACATCATTGAGCCGTTCGATCCTGAAAAACACGATCGGACGGCTTTTTCCTGCGGTATCGACCAGGTCGACAATTTCTTCAAAAGGACGGCCAACAAGCTGTCCAAGGCCGACAACCTGCGCGTCTGGGTGATGACCGATCCCGAAGGCGTCCTGATCGGCTTCCACGCCGTCAATGCCCACAGCGTTGACTACCAGAATCTTCCGGCCAGGTACGCGCGCACCCGCCCTGGTCACGGACAGATCCCTGCCGCCTATATTTCGATGATCCGGGTCGACCGAACCTTACAAGGCAAGGGCTATGGCGTAGACCTCCTCGTCGATTGTCTGCGCCGCTTGGCACAGGCCAGCGAGACCCTCGGGCTCGCCGTCGTCATGCTGGATGTCCTGAATTGTGGCGACGCCCGGAACCTCGAACAGCGGCTGGCGCTCTATCGGAGCTATGGCTTCGAGCCTCTCCCCAGCACCCCCTTGCGCCTGTTCCTGCCCATGGCGACGGTCATGGCCCTCTTCAGCGAAGAGCCTTAAGCCACCGCCGCGGCGCGGCTCAGGGAGAGGCCGCAAGCCTGCGCGCCGATAGATACGGCGCCGCGGGACGCGTCGTCGGGCGGTCGGCAGCGGCGCCAGGTCACGAGATGTGCGGGAGAATTCTACCGGTCGTGGCAACATGATTACGATTGCGGTGTGGGGGATCCGCGATGAGTCTGCATCAGACGGGGATCGCCCAAGGCGAGGTGGCAGGATGAGGCGCAGATATTTCCTGACGGGCGGCGTTGGCGCGCTGGCGGCGGCGGGCGCCGTGGTCGCCGGGCTGCGCATATTGCGCCCGGACGTCGCGCCCCTGGGTTTCGAGCCGGACGCGCGCTTCGTCGAGCGGGCCCGCGCGCTCTTGCGCCGAAACCCGGCCATCGACGTCCACGCCCATCCGGGCCGCACGTTCATCCGCGGGGCGACTGGCCTGAGCCCCGCGCTCATGGCGTTCTCCGTCCGTGGAACCTCGGAGGACGCAGCCTTCAATGACATGCGCGAAGGGCTGGTATGTGGCGGCAGTTTCTCGCTGGTCGCGGATTTCCAGACGCTCGACCTTCAAGGGGAAGGGCTCGCTTCGACGCGCGCGTTCGCCCCCGGGGAAGCCCGCGCGAGCTACCAGCGGCAACTCGCGAACCTGCGGGCCGCGGCCGCCGAACACGGGGCCACGATCGTCGCCGAGCCGGCGGACTTCGCGCGGACCAAAGGTGAGGATGGCGTGGCCGTGCTGATCACGGTTGAAGGCGCCGACTTTCTCGATGGCAAGATCGCCAATGTGGCCCACGCGTTCAAGGACGGCGTTCGCTCGATAACCCTGGTCCACTACCGCCCGAACGAAGTGGGAGACATTCAGACGGCGCCGGCGGTGCGCCGGGGGCTGACGCCTTTCGGGGCCGAAGTCATTCGCGAGATGGATCGCCTTGGCATGGTGGTGGATCTCGCGCACGCCGCCGAACCCGTCGTTGCGATGGCGCTGGAGGTCGGCGAACGCCCGATGATGTGCTCGCACACGCACCTGAAAGGTCACGGCGCGACCAACCCTCGCTTCCTGAGCGAGGGGCTGGCGCGGGCCATCGCCGAGCGCGGCGGCCTGATCGGCGCCTGGCCGGCCGGCATCGGCGCGACGACCATGAACGACTATGTGGATCGTATATTCGACCTCGGCGGAACGCTTGGACCGGACCATGTCGCGATGGGCACCGACATGGACGCCAACTACAAGCCGGTGTTCACCAGCTATCGGCAGATGCCGCTCCTGGTGTCGGAATTGCTGCGCCGCGGCTATGGCGAGGACAACGTCGTGAAGTTCGTGGGCGGCAATTTCCTGCGGCTATTCAAGGCCGTCCGGGAGGGGCGGCGCGCGTGAGCGGCCGCCTTTGCGGCGCGACATTGTTACGATGTTGAGAGCCGCCGCCGGGCTCTTCGATCAGGCGACCACACTCCCCTGACGGTCATGGAAGGCAAGCGCCGTGAAACGCGTCCGGGAGCAGGTCGCTGGCGCTGCCGACGTGGGAACGTCCGGTCAGGTCGGCGCGGATCACCAGCAGGTCGGGGCCGCCCAGTTCCAGCATCACCTGGCGGCAGGCGCCGCAGGGCGAGATCGGACCCTCGGACGGGCCAGCCACCGCCAGCGCGGTGAAGTCGCCGGGCGCATAGCCGGCGGCGACAGCGCTGAACAGGGCGGTGCGCTCGGCGCAGTTGCACAGGCCGTAGGCCGCGTTCTCGACATTGCAGCCGTGGAACACTCGGCCATCGCGGCAGAGGACGGCGGCGCCGACCTGGAACCGTGAATAGGGCGCGTAGGCGGCGCGGCGCGCGGCGAGGGCTTCCTCGATCAGCCTGGCGTGGTCCATCGGTGGTCCCTATTCCGGCGGCGGCGCGAGGCCCTGGATCAGCGGGCGTGGAGCCGGGGCGTCGTCGCCGATGGTGAAGGCGGCCCGCACGACCTCGCTGGCTTCGGCGGCGGCGTTGGCGTCGCGCGCGTGCACAAGGGCCAGCGCCTGGCCGGCCACGACGGGGTCGCCGATCCGCGTGATCGCGCTCAGGCCCACCGCGCCGTCCACAGGGTCGGCCGGATCGCGGCGACCGCCGCCCAGGCCAACCACCGCCAGCCCCAGGGCGCGGCAGTCGCAGGCTTGCACGAAGCCCGAGCGAGGCGCGGGCGCGGCCACCACCGTGTCGGCCAGGGCCAGATGCCGCCCGGGATGTTCGACCAGATCGACCGGACCGCCCAGAGCCGCGACCATGCGGGCGAAGCGCTCGGCGGCATGGCCCGACTCCAGCGCCTCCAGCAGCCTGCCGCGCGCCTGGGCTTCGTCGCCGGCGAGGCCGCCGAGGAACAGCATCCGGGCCCCCAGCGCCAGGGTGACCTCGTGCAGGCGGGCCGGACGCGAACCGCCGGTGAGATAGTCGATGGCGCAGCGCACCTCGATGGCGTTGCCGGCGCAGGGCGCCAGGGGCTCGTTCATGTCGGTCAGCAAGGCCGCGGTCTTCAGGCCTGCGCCGGCGCCGACGGCGACGATGCTTTGGGCCAGGGCCATGGATTGCTCCAGGGTCGCCATGACCGCGCCGGAGCCGGTCTTGACGTCCATGACCAGCACATCGAGCCCCGCCGCCAGCTTCTTCGACAGGATCGAGCCGGTGATCAGGGCGATGGAGTCGACCGTGGCGGTGACGTCGCGAACGCCGTACAGGCGCCGGTCGGCCGGCGCCAGTTGCGCCGTCTGGCCGATGATCGCCACGCCGGCGTCGCGCACCACCCGGCGCAGCAGGGCGAGGTCGGGCGCCACCTGGTACCCCGGGACGGCCTCGAGCTTGTCGACCGTGCCGCCGGTGTGGCCCAGGCCCCGGCCGGAGATCATCGGCACATAGCCCCCGCAGGCCGCCACCATCGGCCCCAGCACCAGCGACACCAGATCGCCGACGCCGCCGGTGGAATGCTTGTCGAGGATCGGGCCGGGCAGATCCAGCGCCCGCCAGTCCAGCACCTGGCCGGAGTCGCGCATCGCCCGGGTCAGAGCGATGCGCTCGTCGAGGTTCATGTCGTTGAAATGCACGGCCATCGCCAGCGCCGCGATCTGGCCGTCGCCAATACCGCCGTCGGCGATACCGCGCACGAAGAAGTCGATTTCGGCCCCGCTCAGCGCCGCCCCGTCGCGTTTCCGGCGGATGATTTCCTGCGGCAGCAACATCGGCTCCCGCTCAAACCCCGTAGGGAATCCAGATGTTCTTCACCTGGCTGGCGTGGGCCAGGACCGTCCGCCCGGCGGACTGGGCGTCATCGAACCAGTCGCGTCCCCTGCCGCCACTGACCCAGGTGCGCTTCAGGGTGTCCGCCGACAGACGTTCGACCTCGGCGCAGCCGGCGACGGAGCCGTCGTGGCGCCACACGGCGTCGATGTCGGCGTGCCCGGCCATCACTCGCGCCAACTCGTCGGCGTCGCCGGTGACGATGTTGAGCGCCCCGCCGGGCAGGTCGGAGGTATCGAGCACCTGATAGAAGTCGGTGGCCGACAGGGGGTGCGGACGCGACGGCACGGCGATCACCCGGTTGCCCAGCGCCAACGCGGGGCCCGCCAGCGAGATCAGGCCGAGCAGCGGCGCTTCGTCGGGGCAGATCACGCCGATCACCCCGACCGGCTCATTGAGGGCGGCGGTGACGCCGTGCATCGGCGGCTGATGCACCACCCCCTCGTACTTGTCGGCCCAGGCAGCGCAAGTGAACAGCCGCTCGATGCTGGCGTCGACCTCGCGCTCGGCGTCGGCGGAGCCGGTCATCGCGACTATCCGCGCTGCGAACTCGGCCCGCCGGGCGGCCAGGTTTTCGGCGATGTAGTACAGCACCTGGGCCCGGTTGTGGCCGCTGGCCTCCGCCCAGCCTGACTGCTTGTGCGCGGCCTCGACGGCCTCGCGAATGTCCTTGCGGTTGCCGTCGGCCACCTCGCCCAGCAGACCGCCGTCCACGCCGTGGACTGGCCGGCTGTAGCCGCCGTCCGGCCGCGCCTGCTTGCCGCCGATGTAGTGTTTGGCCGTGCGGTCGATACCGCTGGCGGCGGGTTCAACGGCGCGGCCGCGATCGGCGACGATGGCCAGGGGCGCGCTCGGTCGGGCGTCCTCGGCGAGGGGCGTCAGATACTCCAGCAGGCCTTCCCGGCCGCCCTCGCGCCCGAAGCCGGACTCCCGATAGCCGCCGAATCCGCAGGAGGCGTCGAACTGGTTGGCGGTGTTTATCCAGACCACGCCGGCCTTGATCCGCGGCGCGATGTCCAGGGCCAGGCTGATGGACTCGGTCCAGACGCAGGAGGCCAGGCCATAGACGGTGTTGTTGGCCAGCTGCACCGCCTCCACGGGCGTGCGGAAGCTCATCGCCACCAACACCGGGCCGAAGATCTCGGTCTGCGCCACGACAGCCGAGGTCGACGCGCCGGTGATCAGGGTCGGCGGATAGAAACAGCCGCGCTCGGGCAGCGCGCCAGGCGGCTGCCACACGGTGCAGCCTTCGTCCCGGGCGGTTTGCACCAGGTCGGCGATACGCCGCTGTTGAACCGGATCGATCAGGGCGCCGATGTCGGTGGACTTGTCGAGCGGCGAACCGACGATCAGCCGGGCCATGCGCGCGCGCAGCTTGGCCAGGAACCGCGCCTCCACCGACTCCTGCACCAGCAGCCGCGAGCCGGCGCAGCAGACCTGTCCCTGGTTAAACCAGATGCTGTCCACCAGCCCCTCGACGGCGGCGTCCAGGTCGGCGTCCTCAAAGACGATAAAGGGGGACTTGCCGCCCAGCTCCAGTGACAGCTTTTTGCCGCTGCCGGCGGTGGCGCGGCGGATCAGCCGGCCGACCTCGGTGGAGCCGGTAAAGGCCAGCTTGTCGACGTCCGGATGGGTGACGATGGCGTCGCCGACCGCGCCATCGCCCGTGACGACGTTGACCACGCCGGCCGGCAGGTCCGCCTGCTGGCACAGTTCGGCGAACAGCAGGGCGCTCAGCGAGGTGAACTCGGCCGGCTTGAACACCACCGTGTTGCCGCAGGCCAGGGCCGGGGCGATCTTCCACGCCAGCATCAGCAGCGGGAAATTCCACGGCACGATTTGCCCGACCACACCCACGGCCCGATGGTCGGGGAACTCCCGCGACAGCAGTTGCGCCCAGCCGGCGTGGTAATAGAAGTGGCGGGCGGCCAGCGGGATGTCGATGTCGCGCGTCTCGCGGATCGGCTTGCCGTTGTCCAGGGTCTCGAGCACGGCGAACAGCCGGGCGTGTTTCTGGATCAGCCGCGCCAGCGCATACAGGATCCGCGCCCGGCCATGCCCGCCGAGCGCCGCCCAGCCCGGCTGGGCGCGCCGCGCCGCGGCCACCGCGCGGTCGACGTTGTCCGTGGTCGCCTGGGTCAGTTCGGCCAGCGGCTCCCTATCGGCGGGATTGCGCGAGGCGAACGGGGCGGCCGGTTCGCTCCACTGACCGTCGATGAACAGGCCGAAGCGACGCTGATGGCGATCAAGCCAGGCCTGGGCCTCCGCAGCGCTTTCCGGCGACGGTCCGTAGTCCATGGTGGCGAGAATCTCATTGATCGGGGGCATGGCGGGATTTCTCACGGCATGGCGTGGCGGTGGGCCGCCGAGTATTGGCCGGTGACGAAGTGCTCGAGCTGGCGTTCGATGTCGGTCAGAAGGCTGGACGCGCCGATGCGGAACAGCCCGGGCCGCATCCAGTCGACACCCAGCTCCTCCCTCATCAGGACCAGGTACTGCAGCGCCGCCTTGGCGGTGCTGACGCCGCCGGCCGGCTTGAAGCCGACCTGGAAACCGGTCCGCTCGGCGTAGTCGCGAATGGCCCGCAGCATGGTCAGGGCCACCGGCAGGGTCGCGTTGACGGCTTCCTTGCCCGTCGAGGTCTTGATGAAATCGGCCCCGGCCATCATGCAGGTCCATGAGGCCCTGGCGACATTCTCCAGCGTCACCAGGTCGCCGGTGGCGAGGATGGCCTTCACATGGGCCTCGCCGCACGCCCGCCGATAGGCGCGCATCTCGTCGTACAGCGCCTGCCAGTCGCCGGTGAGGACATGCTGGCGGGTGATGACGATATCGATCTCGCGGGCGCCGGCGGCCACCGACAGCTCCACCTCGCGCAGCCGGGTCTCGAAACTCGACAGGCCGGCCGGAAAGCCCGTCGACACCGCCGCGACCGGCACGCCGCTGTCGCCCAACGCCCACAGGGCCGGCGCGATCATTTCGTGATAGACGCACACGGCGCCCACCCGCAGGTCGGGGACGTCCAGGGCGGCGGCGATGTCGGCGCGCAACGGCCGCAGCGCCTTGTGACACAGACGTTCAACCCGACCGGGCGTGTCGTCGCCGCCAAGGGTGGTCAGGTCCATGCAGCGGATCGCCTGGACCAGCCAGGCGGCCTGGTGCGCCTTCTTGACCGACCGCCGCGCCGCCAGGCTGGCCGTCCGGCGATCGGCGGCGTTGCGGTTGACCCGCAGGCGGCCCAGCCAGTCAAGGTCAAGGGCGCAGCCGTCGTTGCGCGGCATGGATGGAGGCCGGGAGCTCGTCATTGCACGCGGTGGTCCATGGTGAAGGGGCCCGGAATCCTGAACTCTATCCATTCTCGCGTCCCTGACCTTGTCCTGAATCAAGCCGGGCGGGCTGAACAGGGGCGCGGCGGGCGCCCCGTCCCGGTGGTCAGGCGCACAGGGCGTCGAGCGTCAATTCGACCATGGCGTCGACCCCGGTCTGCCGCTGGCGGACATCCATGTGCGCGTCGTGGCGCAGGTGATCCGACACCGTCAGCACGGCCAGGGCCTGGGCGCCGAACTCGGCGGCCAGACCGTACAGACCGGCCGCCTCCATCTCGACGGCCAGAATGCCCATTGCCGCCAGGGTGTCGGCCATGTTCGGGTTCGGCGAATAGAACAGGTCGGTGGAAAAGACATTGCCGACGTGCACGGCGACCCGGGCGCGCTCGGCCTGGTCGGCCACGTCGCGCAGCAGCCGGTAACTGGCCCCCGCGGCGAAATCCATCCCGGCGAAGCGCAGCCGGTTGACGTTGGAGTCGGTGCTGGCCGACAGGGCCAGCACCAGGTCGCCGAGGTCCAGATCGTCGCTCACCGCCCCGCAGGTGCCCACCCGCACGATGCGCTTGACGCCGTAGTGACGGATGAGCTCGGTCGCGTAGATCGAGCTGGAGGCGATGCCCATGCCGGAGCCCATCACCGAGATCCGCTGGCCGCGATAGTCGCCGGTGTAGCCGAACATGTTGCGCGCCGAGGTGACCAGCACCGCGTCGGCCAGGAACCGCTGGGCGATGTGCTGCGCCCGCAGTGGATCGCCCGGAAACAGCACGGTCGGCGCGAAGGCGCCTTCGGGGGCATCGATATGGGGCGTGCTCATGGGCGCTCCAGGAAGGAATGACCGTACGGCAGCGGCGGAAGGCCCAGGTGTTCGGCAAGACTCTGGCCAATGTCGGCGAAGCTGTCGCGGATGCCGATGCCGCCCGTCGGGACGCCGGCGCCGATGGCGAGGATCGGCACATGCTCGCGGGTGTGGTCGCTGCCCGGCCAGGTCGGATCGTTCCCGTGGTCGGCGCTCAGGATCAGCAGGTCGTCGGGCGCCAGCGCCGCCAGCAGCCGCGGGATGCGCCGGTCGAACTGTTCCAGCGCCCCGGCGTAGCCGGCGACATCCCGGCGATGGCCGTACTCGGAATCGAAGTCGACGAAGTTGGTGAACATCAGGCTGCGGTCGGCGCAGCCGGCGAGCGTCTCCAGGGTGGCGTCGAACAGGCCGTCCAGACCATGCGCCTTGACCGCGTGCGAAATACCGCTGTGGGCGAAGATGTCCGGGACCTTGCCGACCCCATGCACCGCGCCGCCGGCCTCGCACAGCCGGTCCAGCAGCGTCAGCGCCGGCGGCGGCATCGAATAGTCGCGGCGATTGTGACTGCGCCGGAAACTGCCCGCGTCCTGACCCAGGAACGGACGGGCGATCACCCGGCCGATGCGATAGGCGTCCGCCATCTCGCGGGCGAGCTCGCACAGCCCGTAAAGTCGCTCCAGCCCGAACGCGGTTTCGTGCGCGGCGATCTGCAGGACGGAATCGGCGGAAGTGTAGACGATCGGCTTGCCGCCGCGGACATGCTCCTCGCCCAGCTCGGCGATGATCGCGGTGCCCGATGCGTGGCGATTGCCGAGCCAGCCGGGAAGGCCCGCGCGCGCCGCCAGGGCGTCCAGCAGTTCGGCGGGCGCGCTGTTCTCCCGATCGCGGAAATAGCCCCACTCCTCCAGCATCGGCACGCCCATCATTTCCCAATGGCCGGATGTGGTGTCCTTGCCCGTCGACAGCTCACGCGCCGCGCCCCAGGCGCCGATGGCGCTGACCTCGGGGTCGAACCCCGCCGGCAGGGCGCCGCTGGCCAGTCGCGCGGCCAGGCCCAAACCAAGCCGCTCCAGGTTCGGCGTTCGCAAGGGCCCGCTCCGATCAACGTCGGCCTCGCCCCGCGCGCACCGCTCGGCGATATGACCCAGGGTGTCGGCGCCCACATCGTCGAACTGCGCGGCGTCCGGCAGGGCGCCGACGCCGAGGGAGTCGAGGATCAGCAATACGGCTCGTGGCATGAACGTCCCGGGTTGCGACAGCGGCATCGGCCGGAGAATGACACTGCCCAGTGTACCGACACAGGGCCACCCCGGCGACCTTCTCGATACGGCGCGTCAATAGCCCCCGTCGCCGTACCAGGAGGCGAACTCGTCGAAGCCGGGAACTTCCGCGGCGTTGGCCAGGGCGTCGATCGGAACCTGAACGACGGCGGGCCGGCCGCTCCTGAGCGCGCGTACCACCGCCGGTCCGATATCTTCGGCCCGCTCTACGAATTCGCCGTGGGCGCCGAAACCCTCCGCGACCTTGTCCAGTCGCACCTGATCGCCCCAGTGGGCCTCGGTCTCGGGCGACTGCGGCCCGAAGGCGGCCCTGTAGACGGCGACCTCAAGGCCCCAAGAATAGTCGCAGCCGACGATGCAGACGATCGGCAGCTGCTTTCGCACCGCCGTCTCCAGTTCCGATATGTGGAACAGAAACGAGGAATCGCCGGTGATCAAAACCACGCGCCGCTGGTCACCCACCGCGATCTGGGCGCCGATCGCGTGCGGCAGGCCGGTGCCGAGGTGGCCGAAGTTCTGGCACCACAGCAGGTCCCTGGGCGCGATCTGGCCGTAGGCGCCGGTAAAGATGCTGACCGAGCCGCCGTCGCGCACGATCACGGCGTCCTCGGGGAGTCCCCTGGTGGCCTCGATGGCGAACCGCGCCGGGTGAATCGGCGAGGACCTCGTGGGCGCGGACGCCAGAAGCAGCGCCTTGAAGTCGCGGAACGCCGCCTCCGCCGCGAGCAGCGCGGGCGATGGTTTGCGGTTCAGGGCCCGGACCGGCGCGAGCAGTTGCGGAACGACATCGCGCAGGTCGCCCACCAGCGGCGCGTCGATCGGCCGGTTGACGCCGATCGCCAGCGGATCGCGCTCGATGTAGATCCATTTGCGCGCCGTATCGCCCTTGGCCCAGTGGCGGCCGACGCCGTAGTGGACCGGCTCGCCGATCTCGGTGCCGACAGCGATGACCAGGTCGGCCCCCGCCACGGCCTCTATCCCCATGGGCGAGGCGTAGGGGAAGGTCCGGTGCTCCAGGCCCGGCAACACCGCGGCGCCGCCCGGGGTCTGGATGACCGGGCACTCAAGGACTCTCGCCAATTCGGCCACCGCGTTATGCGCGCGGGAAACAAACACCCCCTGCCCGACCAGCAGGATCGGCGACGTCGCCGCCCGTACCAGCGCGACCGCTTCGGCGAGCCGGCTGGGGTCCGCCGCCTGCCGGGTCAGGCGATAGCTGTCCGGTGGCGGCGCAGCGCTCAGCTCCAGCGGCGTCTGCATCACGCTCATCGGATACTCGATGTAGACCGGGCCCGGGGTTCCGGACAGGGCGCGCCGGAAGGCCTCGTGAAAGACCTCGTCCACCTGATCGGCGAACTCGATCACCCCGACATACTTCATCGCCTCTTCGAAATAGCGGGGCTGGCGGGTGTACTGAAAACGCCCCTTGCGGACGCGTTGCTCGAAGACCCTTTGGCGCTGACCGGCGATAAACAGGGTCGGGGTGTTCTCCTTGGCCGCGCAGATCGCCCCGGCGACGAGGTTGGCGACGCCAGGCCCCTGATTGCCCACCACAACGCCTGGAATTCCGGTCACGCGCCACATGCCGTCGGCCATAAAGGCGCCCGCCTGTTCGTGGTGCGGGGCAATCACGCGCCAGCCGCGCGCTTCGGCGGCGATGAACATCGCCGCGAAACTGGGATCGGGGATGCCAAACAGGGTCTTGAGACCCTCCGCCTCCATCAGCTCCAGCATCCGGTCGTGCACGAACTGGGTCATGGGCCTTCCTCCGCTGTTCGGTCGCCGCTTTCGCGAGGCTTCGAAACAGACGCCCATCAGGACGGCGCGGCATTGATCTGACGCCGATGTCGGCGGTCTCGGAGATCAGGCTCCGCCCAGCAACCGTTCGGTCGCGGCGACGATATTTTGCCGCGCCTGTTCAGGGGAGGCGATCTCTGGATCCACCAGCCAGATCAGGGTGTGGCCGGTGGCCAGGCTCATCAGGGTGGTCGCCAGCTTGCCCGCGTCGATATCGGCGGGGATCGAGCCATCCAGCTGACCATCCAGCGCCTTCTGTCGCAGATGGGCGTGGAACTGGCGGTTGGCCGCGACAAAGGC
The DNA here is from genome assembly GCA_016234625.1 of Caulobacterales bacterium. GTDB lineage: Bacteria > Pseudomonadota > Alphaproteobacteria > Caulobacterales > Caulobacteraceae > Caulobacter. The sequence continues at coordinate 20,584 of JACRBD010000170.1, forward strand.
GCTTCGAATCTCGGGGATCACGCCGATCGATTCCGACATCAGCACGAAATAGGCGCGCACCGGCGCCAGATCCTCCGCTATGTGCGCCATGTAGTAGTCGACGACGCTGAGAATCGCCGACCGCCCGTCCCGATGAGGCTCGGGGTTTTCGAACGTGGCCATGGCGAAGCCCCGGTGGAGTACCTCCACGAGCCTGGCGACCAGCCCTTCCTTGGATCCGAACCTCTGGGTGACCAGGCCGCGGCTGTAGCCCGCCCGTTGGCCAATCTGCTCCAGGGTCGTGGCGCCGTAGCCCTGCTCCGACATCAGCGCCGCCGCCGACTCGAGCAACGACCGTTCCGACTCAGCCCTGCGCTCGGCCTGCGAGCGCCGGGGGCGGCGCGGAGCGGCGGCGAGCGTCGGGAGTGGCTTGTCCATACGCAATTCCCTTGTTACTTGTTGGCTGGATAGCAACTTACATGCGGAAGCACCAAACACGCGCTCCTTGTACCGCTCCGCGCCCAACGCGCCTTCGACCCCAGGTGGGAAGGACTCCAGGCATGACCACGACCAAGTTCGACAGACGCGTATTCCTCAATCTTACCGGCCTTACGGCCCTGTCGGTGGGGCTCCCCTCCTGCCATCTGAAGCCATCGACGCCCGACGCGGGCGGCCCGGTCGCCAAGCTGGGAACGTGGGAGGATATCTACCGCCAGCGCTGGACCTGGGACAGCGTGACCAAGGGCTCCCATGGCTGGCTCAACTGCCGCAGCGCCTGCAACTGGGACCTTTATGTAAAGGACGGCGTCGTCGTCCGTGAAGAACAGACAGCCAACTACGAGGCCTCCGAGGACGGCGTCCCCGACTTCAACCCGCGTGGTTGCCAGAAGGGCGGCTGCTACACCGAGGTCATGTACGGCCCGACCCGGCTGACCGTGCCGATGAAGCGGGCCGGCGCCCGGGGCGAGGGCAAATGGCGGCGCATCTCGTGGGATCAGGCGATCCAGGAAATCGCGGAAAAGCTCGTCGATATCTCCGAGAAGCACGGCCCGGAGACCATCGTCCAGGACCTCGGTCCACATTTTGACTACGGCGCGACCACCGTGGCCCGAAACCGCTTTTTCGGCATGATGGGCGCCGCGATGCCCGACGACTGGGCCGAGATCGGCGACCTCAACATGGGCGCCACCCTGACCCTGGGCATGCCGCACATCGGAGGGTCGAGCGACGAGTGGTTCCTGTCGGATTTTCTCGTGGTCTGGATGATGAACCCGTCCGTGACCCAGATCCCCGACGCGCATTTCCTCTTCGAGGCGCGCTACAACGGCGCCCAGCTTACGGTCATCGATCCGATCTACAGCGCCACCGCGATCCATGCCGACCATTGGCTGCCGCTGAAACCCGGAACCGACTCGGGTCTGGCCCTGGCCACGGCGCGGCACATCTGGGCGACCGGCCGCATCGACCTCGACTATGTCCGCGAGCAGACGGACTTCCCCATCCTCGTGCGCCTGGATACCGGCCGCTTCCTGCGGCAGAGCGATCTGGAGACGGGCGGCAAGGACAACATCCTCTACATGTGGGACCCCAAGGCGAAGGTGGCGGTTCCAGCCCCCGGCTGCGAGGGCGACCGCACGTCAAAGCTCGGGCTTGGCGATCTGGTCCCGCCGATCGAGGGTCTCTTCGAGGTCCGCCTGAAGGGCGGCGCCAAGGTGCGGGTCGTTCCGGTCGGCGCGCTGATCAAGGAGCATCTGGCGCCCTGGACCTTCGAACGCGCGGCCGCCCTGACCGGCCTGGGCGTCGATGCGGTCAAGGCGTTCGCGGAGGGCTTCGCCGCCGCCAAGCGTCCGATGGTGCTGTCGAGCTGGGGATCGAACCGCTACCTCCACTCCGACCAGATGAACCGCGCGAAGCTGCTGTGCCTGTCGCTGAAAGGCGCGCTCGGCAAGGAAAAGGGCGCCGGCTATCACTCCACCGGCTGGATCGGGATGACCGGCTTCAACAAGGCGGTCAGCGAAGGAACCACCGGCGCCTTTGGCGGCGTGAAGAGCCTGGCCGCGATCCTTGGCAACGATTACACATATGGCCTCATCCTCGACAAGATCGCTGGACGGAAGTCCGCGGCCCAGGTCGACCACCGCACCGCCAAGAGCATCGTCTCCGCGGCGGCGACGCTGACCAATTCCGGCAGCCAGAACTACAATCACCAGGGCATCAAGGAGATCCTCGCCAGGGAAGAGGACCACCTCTACCCCCGGCCGCTCGCCGCCTATGTGGGGGAATCGCAGGACAAGGGCTGGGTGCCTGTGTGCCCGGCGCCGAACAAGCCGCCCCGCGCCTGGATCACTGGTGGCAGCAACGTGCTGCGGCGGTCGAACATGCCGCAGCGCTTCCTCGAACACGTCTGGCCCAAACTCGACCTGGTGGTCGACATCAACCAGAAGAACACCTTCACCGGCCTCCACGCCGATTACCTGCTTCCGGCGGCGGGTTACTATGAAAAGCCGGGCATCAAGTACACGGTCGCCTACATTCCCTACCTGCAATATTGCGGCGCGGCGGTGAAACCCGTCGGGGAATCGAAGGACGAATGGGAGATCTTCTATCTCCTGTCCCGGGCGGTGCAGCGCATCGCCAAAAAGCGTCGAACGGGCGCCCTCGCGGGCTGTGGCGGCAAGGCTGTCGACCTGCGAACCATCGGCGACCGCTTCACCTCCGGCGGCAAGCACGGCCCGCACGACGCGGAGAAGGTTACTGACTCCATCATCCGGAAGAGCTCCTCGACCAAGGGCGTGAAGCTGAGAGCCCTGAAGAAGAACGGCATCGCCAAGTTCGAAAACTCCGGCGGCACCGGCATTCAGGAGAACATCTACAATTCAGACTGGGACGGCGAGGGCGTCCTGCAGGCGATGACCGATTTCGTGCGGCACAAGGCATCCTACATGACCCTGACCGGTCGCCAGCAGTATTACATCGATCACCCCTGGTTCCTCGAAGCGGGCGAGGCGCTGCCCACCCACATCGACAGCCCCAAGGCCGGCGGCGACCACCCCTTCCAGATGGTGTCCTGCCATTCCCGCTGGAGCGTCCATAGCGTCTGGCGCGACACGCCCATGCTGCTGCGACTTCAGCGGGGTGAGCCACAGCTCTATCTCAATCCCGTCGACGCCAAGGCCATCGGCGTCAAGGACGGTGCATGGGGCGAGATCAGCAACGACTATGGCAAAATCCGTATGCGGATCAAATACTCGACCATGGTCCGCCCCAAGGTCGCCTACTACTTCCACGCCTGGGAGCCACACCAGTTCCCCGACCATCGCAGCTACAAGTTCCTCACACCGGGATTGATGAACCCCTTGCACTTCGCCGGCGGCGAGGGCGGGCAACTGGGCTTCTTCTTCGGCCATTTCGAGCCGGGAACTCATGTTCAGGACACGCGAGTCGCAATTGCGCCATGGCGGGACGTTGAACCCACGCAGACTAGGGAGACCGCGACGTGACCGCCAAAGCCTCGCCATCCGTCCGGCCCCCGCGCCAGCTCGCGATGGTTCTCGACCTCAACAAATGCCTCGGCTGCCAGACCTGCACCATCGCCTGCAAGAAGCTCTGGAACACCGATTCCGGCGCCGCCTACGCCTACTGGAACAACGTCGAAACCCGGCCGGGAAAGGGGTATCCCAAGGACTGGCGGGTGACCGGCGGGCGCAAGGCGGACGGCTCGGTCAAACGGGGCGAGATCCGGGACCTCAAGACCGGCTACGGCGAGCCGTGGACCTTCAATCACCAGCGGGTCGTCAAATCCGACTCCAACAAGGGCAAGGAGTGGCTGCGCCCCACGGAATCCCCCGACTGGGGCCCCAATTGGGACGAGGACGAGGGCGCCGGCGAATACCCCGCCACCAACCACCACTTCTACCTGCCCCGGCTGTGCAATCACTGCACGCATCCAGCCTGTATGGACGCCTGTCCGAGGGGGGCGATCTACAAACGCTCGGAGGACGGGATCGTCCTGGTCAACCAGGACCGGTGCCACGGCTATCGCTTCTGCGTCGAGGCCTGCCCCTACAAGAAGGTGTTCTTCGATCCGGAGCGGTCGGTCTCGACCAAATGCATCTTCTGCCTGCCGCGGGTGGAGAAGGGCGTCGCGCCGGCCTGCGCGCGGCAGTGCCCTGGCCGGTTGCGCTTCGTCGGTTATCGCGACGATCCGGAAGGCCCGATCTGGAAGCTGGTCCACAAATGGAAGGTGGCCATTCCCCTGCACCCGGAGTTCAGGCTGGAGCCAAACGTGTTCTACGTGCCGCCCGTCAGCCCGCCGAAGATCGGTCCCGGCGGCCGCGCCATGGCCGAGGACCGCATCCCGCTCGCCTATCTTGAGAGCCTGTTCGGCGACGCCGTGGGGCCCGCGCTCGACGTGCTGCGCGCCGAACGGGCCAAACGCAAACGGGGCGAGGCCAGCGAGCTCATGGAGTTGCTGATTGCCTACGACTGGAACAACAACTTCAAGCTCGACCAGGGCGCGCGCGAGGTGTTCAAGTGAAACAGACGATCAATCTGGTCCGCGCGCCCACGATGATCCAGCCCGGAGGCTATGTCCCCACGGCCTATCCCGACGCCGGCCAGCCGCTCACGCCGAACGCCGTCCTGATGGTCGACCGGAACGGCGCCCGCGGCTGGATCGTGCATCTGGCCTGGCCCTGCGCCGAGCCGGTCGATGAGATCAAGTCCGACACCAACCGCTTCGCCGACGCCGCGGCGCTGCTCGCGCCCGTGCTGGAAGACACGCCGATGATTTCCATGGGCGGTCCTGACGTTCCCGTCGAAGGGATATTGTGGCGGGCGGATTGGACCGCACCGGTCAAGATTGTCGCGGAAGGATTCGGGACCGTGGCGCGTCATCCTGCGCCGGCCGGCTGGAGCGCGCGGGGAACCTGGAAAGACGGCGTCCGGACCGCCCGCTTCGAGATTCCGGACTGGCCCGCCCTGGCCGCCCGCAAGCTGCTGGGCGTAGCCATCTGGCAGGGGGCGGGACGCGAGCGCGCGGGGCTGAAATCCGTGTGCGCCGACTGGATCCCGGTGACCGCATGACCCGCCTCGCCGTCTCGACCGAAAGCCTCGTCCTGTTCGCCTGGGCGCGGGTGTGGAGCCCCATGGTCCCGGTCGCCTGGTTTCAGGAGGCCTGGCAAGCCCTGCGGCTTCCGGACGATCCGGATCTGCGGGACTTGGAATTCTGCAGCCTGTTCCATGTCGGGGTCCCGGCGCCGCGCGTGCCGCTGCTCCTGCACGCGACCCTGAACCGGCCTGGCGATGTCGTACGGATGGACTGGATGCGGGTCATGTCGCACCTGGCGCTCAAGCCGGGCGACCATGTGCTGCCGCCCGATCATCTGGCGATCTGCTGCGAGATCTTCGCCCAGGCCGCCGCCCGGGGCGAGGACCTGATCGTCCACGAACTTCGCGCGCGCTACCTGCTGCCCTGGTGTGACGCCGCGGCGCGACGCCTGTCGGGCGAGGATCCGCGGTTCGCGGTGATCGTCGAGGAATTCCGCGAGGCGGTGGAAGCGGCGTGAATACCCAGGCGACGCCTGGCGGTTTGGCCAGGCGATGACCGCGGCGCTCACTCGCGAGAACAGCCAACGGGAACGCCGGTTCGTTCCGGCCCCCTCAATCCCGCAAGGCGGCGACGTAGGTTCCCATGTCGAAATAGTCGCGCCAGACCTTTATGCGGCCATCCCGCATCTCGAATACGCCGCAACAGGGTAGGTTGACCGGCTTGCCGCCGACGACGGTTCGATCAAGGCGTTCGGCGAAAACCGTATCACCCGCGGAAGCCAAGCCCAGGACATCCCACTCGGTCGAGGCCCAGTCCTTCAGAAAGGCAGAGATGAACGGGCGAAGCGCGTCATGCCCCGTGACCGGCTTCATCGGCATGTTGTGGTAGACGCCATCCTCGCAAAAATACTGGACCAACTCCTCGACATCCAACCGCGTCCAGGCAGCGATGAAATCGCGGACCACCTGCTCATTGGTCGTCATCATGTTCCCCCATCTCGTCGACCGAGCGTTCTTACCCGACGATCTGGTCGGGGAACCTGTTCCGGTCGCGAAACGTCATACACCGGCACATCGAACAGGCAACGACCGTCATCGCCGAGGCCTTGAAGCCGCAGTTCGATACCGGCGGCTTCATCGACCTGAAATACGGCGTCAACAACGAAAACGTCATGGTCCAGGGAGTCTACAACCAAAAGGTCAACGACAACTTCGCGATCCGCCTCGGCGCACAGTATTTCGACCAGGATGGCGGCGTCTTCTACAACGCCACCCGCGACGAGTATTTCGACCATGAGGAAGGCAACATCGTCCGCGGCCAGATGCGCTTCGCTAGCGGCGCGCTGGACGTAAACGTCCTGCTCGAAAACCAGGTCGCTTCGCTGCCAGCGCTGAACTGGCAACTGGACATCGCCCCCGGCCCCGGGTTTCCGGTCGGCTTCACCGAGCAGAAGCGGGTCTACCACTGGAACTCGCCCTCGCGGGCCAAGCAGCAGATAACCGGGGCGGTACTGTCGGTGAACTATGACCTGGGCTGGGGCGAACTGGTCTCGGTGTCGGCCAGCCGCATCCGCTATACCCAGAACGCCTTCGATGGCGAGGGCGAGGCCTGGGGGATCGAGGGGGTGATCGACGGCCGCTTCGAGCTAGGGGCCGGCGATCTGCCGGTCAGCCTGGGCGCCTCGCGCCAGGAGGGCGAGATCGTCTCCGGGGCCGTTCGCGGGCGCGACCATGCCGCAGGTGCCCGAATGGGTCACGTCGGCTCCGGTCAACTTCCGCCATCCCTTCGTCGGCGACTCGACGGTGGCCTTCAACCTCGCCTATCGCGGCCAACGCGGCGGCGTCCAGGAGATCGCCGGCACGCCGCTGCTGTCGGCCTACGACGTGATCGACGCCCGGGTCATGTTCGACTTCGGCGGCTGGCAGGTCGCGGCCTTCGCCGACAACGCCACCAACGAGATGTACGTCAACTTCGCCAGCGCCACGAACAAGCGCTGGAGCCAGCCCCGGCACTATGGCCTGCAGGTCCGCAAGGCCTGGTAGGCGGACGGCGGCGGGAACTCCGATGCCCCCCTCCCGCCGCCTGCTGCTGTTGTTTCCGGGTCGTCACGCAAGCGCTCGCAGTGTGGTTCTTGTGAACGTCGGCAGCGTGTCAGGAGCGGGCGCCGAACCGTGAATTTGCACCGTAGAGCGCGGGGTCGAACGGACCTGTTCAGCCGGCTAAAGTCGCCCCGTCATCAACGAAGCCCCTCGGCGGAGACCGCCCCCACATGCCCGCCGCCCCTCATTCCCACTCGATTACTCAAATTCCCGCAAAACTTTGTTTTTGCTGGAGTATTTACGTCAAAACCGCGATCTACACCGACCCGCAAGCCAGCAAAATACTAAGGCGTTGATCTAATTAAGGAATATAGCCCGTGTAACATTTGCGTGATGACGCTTTCTTTCGAGGCCTATTTCGAGGATCACGCCTATCAAAGACCAAGTCCGAGATCAGCGTTACTCTATCATCTCGGATCGATACTATCGTCGAATATCCTGACCTCGCCCCTCTCCGCGACCTGATCAACGATTCACCTCCGTCATCGTCGTCCACCTGGCCGGTTCCCGAAAGTGCTGGAAGCGGCGGCTTTTGTTGTGGCCCGGCCGGAGCAAGCCCCCGTGAGGCCCCGGATTATTTCGGGGCATGGACGTGTAGGCACTGTGACCCGGGCGAGCCGCCGAAACAGGCGGGAGAAATTTACCTTCACGTTCATCGCTCCACTCCGATACGGCGCGAAGCGGTCTTCTTAGGTGTTTCAAGAGAAATGAGAGGCCGACGCTGAAGCACGTGTCTGCCACCCCAGTGTCCCTGGTCGAAACGCACAGGTTTGGGTGGCTGGAGTGCCCCGACATCAAGGAAGCCCAACCGACCGGCTGCCTCCGCATGCCTTGCCCTCACCCTCGCTCGCCTGCCCGATTGCCCCCACCAAATCGGTTTTGCCGGCGTTTTCGTCAATGCCGTGATCGGTGTAGGCTCACAGGCCGATGATCCGCGGCCATTGCTCTCGTTCGTCCGGCCGGTTGCGGAAGGCTCGGTTCACCCTCGATTGAACACTGGCGTTCGCTTCTCGAGAAAGGCCGCCATGCCCTCCAGGGCGTCCGGAGATCCCGCGTTCCCGCGCACGGCCTGCCGTTCCTCCGAAAGCGCCTGGACGAGCGACTTCTCCTCCATGCCGACCAGGCAGGCCAGCATCGACCGTACCGCCAGGCGCGGCTGGCGCGCAAGATCCTCCGCCAACGCGACGGCCCGGTCCTTCAGCTCGGCCATCGGCCAGACCTCTGTGACCAGGCCAATCCGGAGCGCCTCGGGACCGGTTATCTTCTTCCCGCGCAGGATCATGTCGATCGCCCGGTCGCGTCCGATCACACGCGGAAGACGCGCGCTCCCGCCCCACGACGGGACCGTCCCCAGATCCATTTCGGGCAGTCCGATCTGCGCGCCTTCCGCAGCCGCCAACCGGAAGTGGCATCCCAGGGGCACTTCGAGTCCTCCGCCAAGACAGTAGCCGAACAGGGTGGCGATCCAGGGCTTGCCCATGGTCTCGATCGCCGAAATGACCATGAGCCTTTGGTCGAACAGCTGGTCTCTGCCGCCCTTGATCCTGATACCCTCGGGCAGCTGTTTCAGGTCCATCCCGACCGAGAAGTTGCGGTCGCCGGCGCCGGTGAGCACGATCGCCCTGACCCCCTCGTCGGCGGCGATTTCGGCGACGAGGCGTTCAAGCTCGTCCATGAACGACAAGGTCATCCGGTTCCACGGAGGATCGTTGATGGTGACGATCCCGACCGCGTCGTGCTTCTCGTAGATCAAGGGACGGTCTGTCATCGAATAGTCTCCTCCAGCGGAGGGCCGCGGTTTGCGCCCTCTCATCCGAACGCGCTGATCCTTTGCAGGGTCAGGAAAACCGCCAGGGACCCCACCAGATAGGCGCTTGCGGTCACCGCCGCCTCGCGGCGACGCTCATCCAGCCCGGCGCCCAGGCGCGCCACGCCGACCAGGGTCAGGATGAACGCCACCTGCCCGACTTCCACCCCGAGGTTGAACGCCAGCAGCGCGGCCGGGATCTCATGTTGCGGCAGGCCGATCCGGGCCAGGGCGCTGGCGAAGCCGAGGCCGTGGAGAAGGCCGAAGCCGAAGGCGAGGGTCGCTGGACGAACACCCTGGGCGAGATGGGGGACTCGTCGAGAACGGATGACCTCAAGGGCGACGAACAGGATCGACAGAGCGATCAGGGCTTCAACCGGCGGAACGGGCAGCCGCACGACGCCCAGAGCCGCCGCGGACAATGTGATGCTGTGCGCCAGGGTGAAGGCTGTGGCGGTGATCAGAAGCCGCCGGGCGTCCCGCACCAGCAGCACCAGCCCGAAGACAAACATCAGGTGATCCCAGCCGAACAGGATGTGTTCAACGCCCAGCCGAAGATAGGCGCCGAAGACTTCCAGCGCACCCGTCGATGCAGGCGCGCGCCAGACAGGGGCCTGGGGCCGGACCACCGCCGTCGACGTTTGCCCCGACAGCATTTCGACGCGAACCAGGCCGTCGATCATCAGGCTGGACAGGCCCGCCAGGGTGATCCGGCTTCCAGCGATAGTGGCAGGACAGCGAAGCACGAACCGCTCGGTCACGGAATCTGCCGCACGGTCGATCCGGGCGCCGGGCTGGATGCGGCAGCCGGCCTCGAAACGCGGCTCGACCCGCACCGGATGCTGCCCGAATACGGGCCGCTTCCATGTCCCGGCATAGAGGCCCGGGGCCGTTTCGCGCAGGTCGAGAAATACGGGCCGGGTCTCGTGGGCGGCGGCGGCGGCGGCGCAGGCAACGACGATCAACGCCAGGAGCGGCGGCAGGAGGGACCGGATCACGGGGCCGGTCGGCTGAACCGGGTCAGCGCGCCTTCGTCGATCGAGATCCTGTAACGCCGGCGCAGCTTCGCCTCGTCGGCCTGTCTGGCCCTGACGACCGCATCCGCTCGCCAGTCGGTCTCGGCCCTCGCGCGGGCCTGGTCGAAGGACAGCGGGCCGCCCGGCTCTGCCGCCGTGACTCGCACCAGATGATAGCCGTAGCCGGACTGCACCGGCCCCGCCCACGTTCCGCGCGGCATGCGCGGCAGGGCGGCGGCGAAGTCGGGGCCCATGGCGGCGGCCAGACGATCCGCCGGGATGCGATCCTGGCATCGTGGCGCGGGCAACAGGTCCAGGCCGGCAAGCCGGGTCGCCGGACCGGCCCGCTCGGCCGCGGACAGGCCCGCGAGCGCGGTTCTGGCCCGCGCCAGACCCGTCCCGTCGGAGTCGCCGCCATAGAAGACCTGGCAATAGCTGTAGGTTGTCGGGGCCTGGTACCTTGCCTGGTGGGCCGCGTGATAGGCCCGCAGTTCCCGATCAGACGGCTGTGAGGGCGCCGAGCCCTCCCCCAGCAGGAAATCATGCTTCTGCGCCATGCGCCGGCGCACCACGGTGTCGTCGCGGTCAAGACCCAGCGCCATCGCCTCGCGATAGCGCATCTCTTCGGACGCCTGCCTTTCGATCGCCGTGCGCAGCTGTGGCGGCGTGGGCGCCCGGCCGAACTGCGCGCGCCAGCTATCGCTCAGCCAGCGCACCTGGCCTTCATCAAAGCGGATCAGGGTGTCGGCCGGCTCCCGCCCCCCGGACATCGCCGCGTGGAGCGCGAAGACCACACCGCCCAGAATGACGAAATGGACCAGGGGCTGCGCCACCGCGAGACGCAGCCACCCCAGCAGGCGGGGAGCGGGCCTGTCAGGCGCCGCCAAACGCATCCCTCCGGCGTGTTCCGACCAGGAGCAGGGCGGCAATGATCAACAACCCCAGCGCGCCGAAGAGAGTCCTGACCATAAACAGGGAGAGGGCCGGCCTGACGACGACGAGGCGAGTGCTTTCAACCGCCGACCATTTCAGGGGCGCGACCTTCTGATACTCGGCGCTCGTGCCGAACCGGAGAAAGTCGCGCAGGCTGCGCCAGCGCACGATGGCGATCCGATCGAACCCGGGCTCCGCGCCCAGGAAGTCGCCCTGGAATCCCGCCACCAGGACCGGAACGCCGCCGGCCTTGAGTTGCATCGGGAGAATCGCGCCGGCATATCGCCTCTCGGCCTCGGCGATGTCTTTGGGCGGCGAAAACCCTGGCGGCTTGGCGGGTCTGTCGCGGGTCTTCTCGATGTTGACCATGTAGAGTTCGCCGCCGTTGTCACGGTCCATCAAGGCCCGGATCCGATGAAACGTGGCCGTGTCCCCGGACGTGGCGTCCTGCGGGAGCTGGCGTTGCAAGGCCGCGATCAGGCTCGCCTTTTCCGTCGCCGACAGCGGCGCGCCTGACCCGCCCCACCACAGGCAGAAGGCCCCGAAGGCCGCGATCACCGCGATGATCGCCAGGCTTCTGACCGGCCCCGGCGCCCACGTCCTCAAGCGGGTCAGGAGTTCAGCTCGCGGCACGGCCGTCGTACCAGATTGGCGAGGTGAAGGCCCGTTCCTGAATGGAGGCGGGAAGGCCGGCGGGAACCGGGCGGCCCAGAGTCCTGGCGTCGAAGGTCGACCAGCGCGGGGTCGGGATCTCCAACACCCGGACGTAGTAGGCCGCCTGGTCGCCCGGCTTGAAATCGGGGTCGGTCCAGGTCGTGGTCAGGGCCCCCGTACCGATGGTGTTGGTGTAGGTCGCCGCGGCCACATTGACGGTGTTGCCCACGGCCGGCGCTTTGCCGGTTCGCGGATCAACCCGGCGATCGCCAGACAGCGCGACGTCGTAGATTTTCTCGCCCGTGACGCCGCCGCGGCTCCAGACCTTGATGATCTGGATGCGGTCGAGGTTGGCGCCGGTGACATCCTTTACCGCCCAGACCGCGAAGCTGGGCGCGCGGCCCTTCGACGGGGCAAGGGCGCCGCCCATGGGAACGCCCTGGCGGTAGCCTCGCAGCACCCAGCCCTCGGCGCCGGGCCGGACCCCGGACATGCCGTAGCCGGCGAATACCCGCACCTGCATGCGCGGGCCGGTGGTGGCGTAGGTTTCGCGGCGCGCCAGAGCATCAAAGATCGCCGCCCGCGTGTTCTCGCGCGCCCAGACAACCGCCAGGCCCGAGGCGCTGAACTTGCGCAACTCCATGTTGCCGGCGCAGAACGTGCAGTCGAGGCGCACCGCGGGCGTGCCGTCCAGCACCCCGACCTTGCCGGAGTAGCGGTCCTCCAGGATTGGCGACATGCCGATGTGGGTGTCGGTGGAGCCGATAATGCCGAGCCGGAAGGGGTTGAAACCTTCGCCGTCCTGCATCGCCAAGCCGGTCTTGAGCGCGTCCCGCACGTAGCTGCCAGCGAACTGGGTCACCGGCTTGTCGGAGCCGACATAGGTCTCGATCAGTTCGTGGTCGGCGAACTCGTCATTGGGCGACAGCATCGGATGGGTTTCCGACGTTCCCTTGGTCTGGGTGATCTCGACAATCGGCTCGTTGCGCGACCGGGCGGCCGCATAGGCCGCGTCGATCGGCTTTCCGTCGGAATCGACGCGAGCGAACATCGCGCCATCGCTGAGATTCGAGTTGTGGGGGATAGCCAAGACCGGGAAGCCCTCGCGGCGAATCCGGTCGAGATATTTCCACAGGTCCTCAGGGCGGTCGCTGTCGATCGAACTGAATGGCGGCGGCGCCTTGTCGCCACGGAAGATGACGTTGCGGTGCAGGTTCTGGCCGTTCGGAGAGGCGCTCCATTCATAGCCGATGAGCGCCGTGAACTTGCCCGGCTCGTTGTTGCGGTTCGCGGACTCTATGATCCGGTCCCAGGTTTCGCCGGGAACCGCCCGCACCCGATCCTCGGCCCCGGCGAACACCGACAGGTCGCGGGTCCTCAGGGCCCGGACGATCTTGAGGAACACCTTGGCGACCACGTTTGGATCGGGATCGAGGGCGCCGGCCGCCACCGGGGTCCGCGACAACGGACTCTCCGGGTCCCGCATGCCGCTCATCACGCCGAGGAATTCAGAGTGGTCGGTGACCGCCACGAAATCCAGCGGCCGATCCAGTTGGTAGGTCCCTCCGCTCGGATGCTGCAACGGCGCGCCCCGGGCGAACCGGTAGGCGTCGTCCGGCGTCGAGGTGGTCTTGAAGACGAAGGCGTCGAACGACCAGGAGGTATGAATGTGCAGGTCGCCGAACAACGCACGGGATTGAGCCAGGTCTTCCGGCGTCGGGGCCGAGGCGGCGGGAGGCGTGGGCCTGAGCGGCGGCAGGGGACGGGCGCCGGGCGCGCAGGCGGCAAGCAGGCCCGACAGGACGGCCATCGACATCCAGGCTGAGGGTCGCGACTTCATCGATGGTATCCTTGCTAGTGCTGGGCTTCGGGCAGCCGGACGACAAGGCCATCGAGCCCGTCCGACATCTTGATCTGGCAGGCCAGGCGGGAGTTCGGCGCGGCCCCCTCGGCGAAACCGAGCATTGACTGCTCCATTCCGCCGGCGAGTCCGATGCGGCCCATCCAGGCGGGATCAACAAAGACATGGCAGGTCGCGCAAGCGCAGGCGCCGCCGCAGTCTGCGTCAATGCCAGGCAGGCCCCTGGCGACCGCCGCCTGCATGAGCGACTGGCCGGCGGGAACCTCGATGATCGTCATCGCTCCGTTCGGGCTGATAAACGTCACCCGGCTCATGCCGGAATCCGCACGGGCAGGGATTCATAGCCCCTGACGAAGCAGGAATTGACCCGCAGCGGGTCGCCCATGATCTCGATCCTGGGAAACCGGCCGAGGATCTCCTCCCAGACGATGCGAAGCTGCATCTCCGCCAGCCGGTTGCCGACACAACGATGGACGCCGAACCCGAAGGACAGGTGATGGCGGGGCCGCTCGCGGTCGATGATGTAGCGATCCGGCTGGTCGATCGCGGTCTCGTCGCGATTGCCCGAGATGTACCACATGACCACCTTGTCGCCCTTGCGGATCGTCTTGCCGCCCAGCTCCACATCCTGTGTTGCGGTACGTCGCATGTGAGCCAGCGGCGTCTGCCAGCGAATGGTCTCCGACACCATCGAGGGGATGAGGGACGGATCGGCCCGCAGCTTGGCGAACTGTTCCGGGTTCTCGCTCAGCGCCAGAAGGGATCCGGTGATCGAGTTCCGAGTGGTGTCGTTGCCGCCGACGATGAGCAGGACGATGTTGCCGAGGAATTCCTCGGGCGGCATGTTCTGCGTGGCTTGGCCATGCGCCAGCATGGAGATGAGATCGTTCTTCGGCGGGGCGGCGGCTCGATCGAGCAGCAAGGTCGTGAATTCCCTCAGGCACTCCATGAGCACCGCGACCTTTTCGTCGTCTGTCTCGACGATTGCCCCCGGTTGGGGAATGACGGTGGCCACGTCGGACCAGTATGTCAGCTTGCGACGGTCCTCGAAGGGAAAGTCGAACAGGGTCGCCAGCATCTGGGTGGTCAGTTCGATGGAAACCCGGTCGACCCAGTCAAACGTCTCCCCGCGCGGCAGGGCGTCGAGAATGCGCCCCGCCCGCTCCCGGATTATCGGCTCGAAATCGGCCAGGCTGGCCGGCGCGACGATGGGGCTGACCACCTTGCGCTGCGCGTCGTGCTTGGGTGGATCCATGGCGATGAACATCGGCAGGCGCAGGTCCTGCCGTGCGTCAAGGATGGCGATGCCGCCGAGTTCCGCCTCCGAGGAAAAGGCCTGATGGTTCGTATCCACCGCCAGGATGTCGTCGAACCGTGTGATCGACCAATAGGGGCCGAACATGCTCTCGGCGCACCAATGGACCGGGTCTTCGCGGCGCAGGCGTTCGAACAACGGCAGGTGCCGGTTCTCGCGCCAGAGCTCCAGGGCGCTGACATCAATCTTGTCGATGGGGATGCTCTGGGGGTCGATCATGGCTCGTCTTCAAAAAAGAGGGCGGCCGCCGGGTTGAGCCGACGACCGCCCGCAGGAGGAAGGCTAGAAGGACTTGGTCAGCCGGAGGCCCACTGTCCGTGGCGTTCCTACGAAGCCGCGCATCAGCGTGGCGCCGGTGGCCGGGACCCGAACGCCGAACACTGCGTCCAGGACCTGGGGGAACTTCATTCTGAAATACTGCTCGTCGGCGAGGTTCTGGCCGTAGGCGGCGAGCGTCCAGCTGTTGTCGGGGCTGGTGAGGGTGATCCGGCCGCCGTAGATGGTGAACTCGTCGACGATCCCCTGGGGATTGAGATCGTTGGTGGAATAGATGCTGGAGCTGTAGTTCGCATCGCCCCGAATGGTGGCCGTGAACCCACCCAGGAACGGGCCGGTTGTGTACTGGCCGCCGATGTTCGCCTGCCACTTCGGAGAGAAGGTCGGGGTCCGCCCGGTCAGATCCTGGGTCGTCGGACATGACCCGACGGCGCCGGTGCAGGCGGGCAGGCCCGGCGCGAGGCGGTTGGCGGTGAACGTCGAGTCGAGGAAGGCCGCGCCGAAATCCACGCTGATCCGCGAGGTCGGACGCACCTGTCCCTCGACTTCCACGCCCTGGGCGCGGATCGAGCCGGCATTCCGGATGATGAAGCTGACGCCGTCGAAGGACCGCTCCTGGAAGTCGTCCAGTTCGGTGCGATAGGCGGTGAGGTTGAGCAGAAGGCGGCGGTCGAACAGCACAGACTTGACCCCCAGCTCCCAGTCGGTCGCGAGTTCCGAGTTGAACAGCCGCCTGGCGCCGAGCGGGGCCGAACCGCCGGCGGAGTTCAGGCCGCCCGACTTGTAGCCCGTCGAATAGGTGACGAAGGCCATGACGTTGTCGGTGGCATGCCAGCTCAGGTTGGCCCGCCAGGACGGCTGGCTGTCCGAAAAGTCGAGGGCGATGCTCTCCGGCGCGCGGAGAAGCGCCGCTGTGGGATTGGCCAGGGTCTGGACAAAACCGCCCGACTTCTCGTCCTCGGTCTGTCGGGCGCCGAGGATCAGGTCGATGGTCGGCGTGACCGCGAATGTGGCCTGCAGATAGGCGGCTTTGCTCGTGGCTGACTGGGTAAAGACATTGGTCGCCGCGTTTTGCTTGGGAAACGCGTTGCAGGCGGGGACCAGCGGCGGAGCCGCGGCGCCGATGACGAAACTGCAGTACTGGCTGCCGAGGTTCAGATTTTCGGAGATCAGATAGTCTTCGTCGAAATAGTAGAGGCCGGCGACGAAATCGAGACGACCATCAAGCAGCGCCCCTTCCGGTGAGATCAGCTGGACCTCCGCGCTCCGGCTGTCGCTGTCGAACCCGGCGTCGCGGGTCAGCAGGTCCTTGGGCGTGAACACCACGTCCCCGTCGCTCTGCTGGTTGCTCCAGTCGCGGCTCGAGCCGATCAGCCGCAGCGTGTAACCCTCGCCGAACTCCCAGGACAGGTCGCTGGTCAGGCCGGTCTGGCGGTCGGTCAGGTTCGGATCGACGATGAGCTGGTTGAGGGTGGTGGTTGGCGGATTGGCCAGGGTCGGCGTGTTTCCGCCGAGCCGGAAGGTGAATGCGCCGATCTGCGCCGGCGTGGCGGTCGCGATGTCCACCGGGTTTGCCACCACCCCGTCGCCGGAGGTCCGGGCGTAGTCCGCCCTCAGCGTCCAGGTGAGGTTGTCGGTGATCAGCCACTTGGCGGACACCCGGCCAGCGACGGTCGAGTTCTCACCATAGGTCTGGCCGTCGAGGCGATTTTCGACAAAGCCGTCCGTCGATGAGCCGATCGCGGCGAACCGCAGCCCGAACCGGTCGGACACAGGCAGGTTGACGATGGCCACGCCCTCCCGACCGCCGTGGGAACTGGCCTGGAGGGCGAACTGGCCGCCGAAGCCGGAAAGGTCCGGATCATGGGTGCGGACCGACAGGGCGCCGACCGTGGCGTTGCGCCCAAACAGGGTGCCCTGCGGGCCGCGCAGGATCTCGACGCTTTCCACGTCCAGGAAACTGGTCAGCAGGGCGCCGGGCCGCGGAATGAAGACGCCATCGACATAGGGCGCGACGCTCGGATCGATGGCCGCGTTGGAACTGGCCCCAAAGCCGCGAATCCGAAGGGTCAGGCCGGCGGCCTGTGAAATCGTGTCGAGGCGCAGGTTGGGAACCAGCCGCTCCAGGTCGGTGACGTCCTCGACACCGCGCGCCTCGAGGGCCTTCTCGGATACCGCCATGATCGACAGCGGCACGTCCTGGATATTCTCCGACCGCTTCTGCGCGGTGACGATGACTTCTTCCACGGCGACCGTGTCCGGCTCGGCCGCCTGGACGACCCCGCCGTATGTCACGAGCGCCAGCGTGGATGCGCCAAGCAGAAGATTGCGACGACCGACCATGTGTTTGCCTCCCCGTGGTCCAGTTTCGGACCTTCCGCTCAGGAAGCCACGGACGAGGGCAAGGATTGAAGTGAAACTATTTTCGTGGAGTCATAGCCAAAAGCTATAGGAGCCCTGAATGGACGTCCGGCATATGCGGCAGGTGACGGCTATCCACCGCCTGGGCAGCTTCGCCCGGGCGGCGGACGAGCTGGGTATCGCCCAGCCAACGCTCTCAAAGAGTATCGCCAGGCTTGAGGACGAGCTTAAGTTGACGCTGTTCGACCGGTCGGGGTCCGGCGCGCGGGTCACCCCCATGGGCGCCCTGCTGGTCGAGCGGGCGGAGCGGATCATCGGCGAGGCCGACCGGCTGGCCCGGGACGTCGAACTTGTCGGCGCCGGAGAGATTGGCGAGGCGCGTATCGGCGTTGGCGCGGCGCTTCGGTCGGAATTCCTGCCCCATTTCGTCGAGGATGTCGCCACCCGGTTTCCCGGACTCCGCCTTCAGGTGCTGGTGGAGGCCAGGGACAAGCTGGTGACGAGGCTGCTGTCAGGCAATCTGGACATGGTCATCCTCGTCGACGCCGCGGACCTGACGCCCCAGGATGTGGTCAAGCACGAGGTCTTCCGCGAGAACTCGATCGCCGTCACGAGTCCGGATCACCCCCTGGCGGGACGAGCGTCGGTGTCGCTGGCCGAGTTCGCCGAGCATCCGGGCATCAGCTCGCCCGTTGAGACCGGTTTCGCCAATGTCGTCATCCTGGGGCTGACGGACGCCAGGGCCGCCAATTCCTCGTTCTTCGTCTGCAACGACTATGAAGTGGCCCGCCGGCTGGCCATCGCGGGCCTGGCGACGTGGCTCGGGCCGGCATTCATCGTCCGCGACGAACTGCGCGAGGGCCGGCTGGTCAAGGTCGACCTGGACTGGCGCTTTCAACTCACCTTCGTCGCCGCCATGACCCGCGCGGCCAGCCATTCGCCCGTTTTGCGCCAGATCGCCAGCAGCGCGCAGAGACTTGGCAAGCGCCTTGTTGGCGGGGGCCCCGCGTCGCCATAGCCAATCCGCCGAAGCCTGCCCTTCCCCCTTGGAGCGTCTGCGTCATTGTCGAGCGGGTTGAGCAGGCGCGGCAGTCGAAGCGGGTCCCTGCATCGCGCGATTTTTCGGCGCGCACGCGTCGCCCTGATGGCGGCGGCGTGGAATTCGGAGAAGCGCCCGATCCCGGGCAGCCGCCCGGTGACCCGGTTCGATCCGCCGCCACCACTACCCACCACCGTAGAGATCCGGGTCGAGTAGATCGGGTCAGCCGGCTAAAGTCTCCCTGTCGTCAACCAAGCCCCTCACCGGAGGCCGCACCCCCATTCTCGCCGCCCCTCACTCCCACTCGATAACTCAACCCCAGCAAAACCTTGTCCTTGCCGGGATTTTTCGTCAATGCCGCAATCGACGCCAACCCGCCAGCCGACAAAATACTGAGGTGTTGAATTAGTTCAGGGATATGGTTTGTATAACGTTTGCGATATGGTGCTATCTTTCGGAACCCATTTCGAAGGTCACGCCATCGAATACAAAATCCGGGATCGGCATTACTTCACCTTCGGGGATGGGTATTATCGCCGAATGCCCTGACGGTGACCCATTCCGGAACTGATCGACGATTCGTCTCCGTCTCCATCGTCCACCTGGCCGGTTCCCGAAAACGCCGAAAGCGATGGCCATGGCTCGAATCCCTGGACGTGACGAAACAGCGGCGAGGTAGTCACCGAGTTCTTCGGCGATGCCTGGGTTGATCAGCTTGCCGGGATAGACAGGCTGATGAGCGGCCCCGGTCAGCCCACCCACCTCCAGCTCCATCAGCCGTGTCGCCGCAAAGTCGATCATCTCGCGCAGCAAATCGGCGTCCGGGCACTTTTCCACTAGCCCGCGCAAGGCCGTCATCTCGTCGGTCATCCTCGGTTCCTTGGTCAGGGCTGTGATGCACAAACCAACCCTACCGAAGACTGCAGGTGACCACCGCTTCGCCGGGGAGCCACTCTACCACATGGGTCACGACCTCGTGTCAGCCTCTGAGGTCATGTGCCTTCATTGCCTGTGTCGGCGGCCGCTGCTAGTGATCGACTCGTGAGTCTGCCCCCGCGCTCCTTTCCGAAGGCCGCCATCGCAACGCTCTGCGTCGCGCTGTCGCTTGTCTTCGCCGGTGCGTCCGCCGCCTCTTTGTCCAGTCGGCTTCAGCATGATCTCCAGTTGGAGCACGCTCACGATAATCATGATGGACCGTTGGCCTTCGTGATCGTCGACGACCACCACGGTGGCGGCAACGAGCTTCCGGTTGATCCGGACCGCCAAGACCCTGGGACCGATCCAGAAGACAGTCCCGGCGGCCACAGTCACGCCGATGGACCGGCCGGCTTCGTCGCGGCTGCCTTCGTCGGTACGTCCGAAATGTCCGCCAGAGACTTGCGGTTGGACAGCGGCTCCGACGCGCCGCTACGCGGCTGGCCGCCGAAGGGGCCTGAACGCCCTCCCAGACCTCTCACGACCAGAGCCTGAGCCCCCGCGTCTTTCGGCGCGGGACGATCCTGCCTGCTTCGTGAGACCATCATGTCCATTCAATCTGGCGGGCGCCGTGTTGCACCCCTGCGCGCCGTCCTCTTCGCGGGCGCGTTCTCTCTGGACCTGGGCTCCGTCGCCTTCGCCGCTGACGGCCTGAGCCTGCGGGATGCGCTCATGCGCGCCGCCGCCTTCGACCCGAGCGTTCCGGCGACCCAGGCCCGCCTCGATGCGGCCGAGGCCGGTCTTCGGCAGGTCGGGGTCCGGCCAAATCCAACGGTCGGCGTCGATCTGGAGAACTTCGCGGGCACGGGCAGCGCGTCGCTGCTCGACCGGTCGGAGACCACGCTCTACTACCAGCAGACCCTGGAACGCGGCGGCAAGCGGGAAGCCCGCACGGATGTGGCCCGCGCGGAGATCACGCTGGCGGTCTCGCGTGGCGATGTCCGCGCGCTCGACCTTCTCGCGCAGGTCCAGACCGCCTGGATCGAGGCTCTGGCGAGCCAGGCCCAGGTCTCGGTCGCCGAGCAGAGACTGGAGATCGCCCTACGGCTCGAACGCGATGTCGGCCGCAGGGTAGCGGCGGCTCGGGACCCGTTGTTCACGGGCGAACGCGCTCGCACCGCCGTGGCGCAGGCGAGGATCGACCTCGACCAGGCAAGAGAGGCTGCCCGGAACGCGCGAGCGGCTCTGGCGGCCTATTGGGGCGGCTCTTCGGATTTCACCCTCGATACGCCCCCCTTCTTCACCCTTGACCTGACCGCTCCGCCGCCGCTCGGCAATACGCCGGACCTGCTGCTGCTGGTCGCCGATAGGGATGTAGCCAGCGCCCGTATCCAGCTTGAGCGCAGCCGGTCGGTTCAGGACCCTACCCTGCGGGGCGGCGTCCGCTATTTCGGCGACGGCAATGAGGCGGCCTTTGTCGTGGGCGGCTCCATCCCGCTGGGCCGCTACGACACCAACAAGGGGGCCATCGAACAGGCCCAGGCCCTGCGGGTCGCGGCGGAGCGAGACCTGGACGCGGCTCGCATCGAACGGGAGCGTGAAATCGCCCGCCTGACGGCCCGCCGGTCCGCCGCCGCGTCTGAGATCGCCCGCATCGACGCCGAGGTCCTGCCCAGCGCTGACCGCGCCGTGCGCCTGGTCCGTGACGGCTTCAATCAGGGCGGCGGCGCCTTCACCTACATGGAGGTCGTCGAGGCTGAACGGGCGATCATCGACGCTCGCGCCCGGCGCCTCGACCTTCTCCGATCCATCCATCTCGACGGCGTGCGGCTCGACCGCATCCTCGCCCGTCACCTTCCCCTCATCGCCCGACTGGAGGCCCGCTGATGCCCCGTATCTCTCGACGCGGCTCGGCCGCCGTTCTGCTCGTTGCAAGCCTGATCGCCGTGCTGGGTGTCTCCGCATGCGGGGGCAAATCGTCTGCCTCAAAGGCCGAGGAGGGGCATGCCGCCGCCCCTGCGGAATACGAACGCGGACCCCATCGCGGCCGGATGCTTCGCGACGGCGACTTCGCCATCGAGATGACCATCTTCGAGGATGGCGTCGATCCCGAGTTCCACGTCTACGCCTACCGCAAGGACAAGCCGGTCGATCCAAAATCC